>JBBQVB010000038.1:0-19587 GCA_038211965.1 Sphingomonadales bacterium | reverse complement strand
GCTGAGCGACGGCGGGGCGCATTGCGGGGTGATCTGCGACGCCGCGTCGCCGACCTTCATGCTGACCCACTGGGCGCGCGACCGCGCGCGGGGGGAGCGCCTGCCGCTCGAACTCGCGGTGAAGCGCCAGACGGCGGACACTGCGGCGATGTACGGGCTGCACGACCGGGGTCAGCTCAAGCCGGGTCTGATCGCCGACCTCAACGTCATCGACTACGAAGGTCTGCGCCTGCGCAAGCCGTACATCGCCTTCGACCTTCCCGCGGGCGGCAAGCGCCTGCTGCAAAAGGCCGACGGCTATGCGCTGACGATCAAGGCGGGCGAGGTGACGTTCCGCGACGGCGTGCCGACCGGCGCGCTGCCGGGCCGGCTGGTGCGCGGGCCGCAGGGGATGGCGGAGATGGCGCTGGCGGCGGAGTAGGTCAGTCGAGCACCCGCTCGCCCGTCCCCCACGCCAGCCACACCGCCGCGCCCGCCAGGTTGACCGCCGCCGCGACGACGAAGGTCGCGGTATAGCCGCCCGTGACGTCGAGCAGCCAGCCGGTCAGCGCGACGCCGGCGATCCCTGGCAGCGTCCCCGCCGTGTTGCTCAGCGCATAGAGGACGTCCGCATGGCGCGGCGCGATATCGAGGTGGTTCGACGCGAACCCCGCCCAGCACAGCCCCTGCGCACCGAGCGCGATGCACAGCGTCAGCAGCGCGGTCCCCGGTGTCGTCGCCTGCGACGCGGCGAGCATCGCGACGCAGGTGATCGTCAATCCGCTGCACTGCATCGTCTTGCGAACGCGCGTGATCGACGCGCCGCGCGCGATCGTGCGGTCGGCGGCGAGACCCGCGAGATTGCCCACCGCGAACATCGCCAACCACGGCCCGATGGCGAACAGTCCCGCCCCCGTGACGCTGAGGTGCTGCGCGTCGCGGAAGTAGCTCGGGAGCCAGGTCAGCATCAGATACAGCGACCAGTTGGCGCAGAAATGGTTAAAGATCAGCGCCCAGACGGCAGATTTCGACAACAGCCGCCGCCACGGCACGGGCGCGCGCGCGGCGCCGGTGTCGACGCATTCCGCCAGCCGCGCGCGCTCGGCGGGAGTGATCGACGGGTGGCGCGATGGGCTCGCATGCACCGTCCGCAGCCAGACGACGGCGAACACCAGTCCCGCCGCACCGAAGACGTAGAACACGCTCTGCCAGCCGAACGCGGTGATCAGCGCGCCGCTGGCGGACAGCGCGAAGATCGTGCCGAGCGGGATGCCCGTCAGGTTGATCGCCACCGCGCGCGACCGTTCGGCGGCGGGCAGCCAGCGCGCGAACAGGTGATAGACTGCTGGAAAGGTCGCCGCTTCGCCCGCCCCCATCGCGATCCGCGCGACCAGTAGCGCGGCGAGCGACAGCCCCGCCGCGAGCGGCGTCAGGATCGTGAACAGCGACCACGAAATCAGCGCCGCGCCGAGCAGCGCCTTGCCGCCGATGCGGCTGGCGAGCGCGCCGCCCGGTACCATCGCCAGCAGATAGCCGACGAAGAACGACGACAGCACGAGCCCCTTGGTCGTCCCCGACCAGCGATACTGCTCGGCCATTGGAATGATCGCGACCGAGATGTTGACGCGGTCGATGTAACAGATGAACGTCGCCAGGAAACACAGCGCGACGAGGATCAGGCGTTTGGGCACGGCCCGGGTGCCGTCCCCGACCTCGGCCGCAGTCGCCACGCCCACTGCCTACCCTGCCCTGCCCGCGCCGCTCAGGCGCGCCGCACGAACCAGCGCGCCATCACCAGCCCGCCCGCGCTCAGGATGATGAAGTCGCAGACCGTCTTGTAGAGCGGGTTGCGCCAGTCGGCATGGTACCAGATCGGGTCGGCGAGATGGATGTAGACGACCGCGATCGCCGCCAAGCCGCACACCACGCGCAGCCCTGCGCCGAAGTTCGCCTGACCGAGACCCGCGAGCAGCCAGCCGATCATCGCCGCGACGACGACGAACTGGATATAGCCCGCGATGAACACGGTCGTGTCGACCGCCGGAAATCCCGAGGCATTATAGCTGATCTGCGCCACCGGCCCCTTGGTGAAGGCCGCCATCAGCCCCGGCGTTTCGCCGACGGGGATATAATAGGTGCCGCTCCCCGGCAGCGCCTTGAGCGCCGACTGGATCGCGATCTGCGTCGCTTCGGGGGCCTGCGACCAGCCGACGTTGAACAGCAGACCGTAGAGCACGAAACCCAGGAGCCACATTACCGCGCCCGCTGCCAGCGCGCCGATCAAGAGCCGTTGCATGCCAGTCCCCCCCGGTTGCCACGATCGCATCATGACCCAAGCGTGACTTTGCCGCCAGCCCCCTGCTAGACCGCACCCGCGACAGGGAGGCGGCATGCAGACGACGCTGATGGAACTCGAACGGCGGCGCGAGGCGGCGCGCATGGGCGGCGGGCAGGCGCGCATCGACGCGCAGCACCGCAAGGGCCGCCTGACGGCGCGCGAGCGCCTCGACGTGCTGCTCGATCCGCACAGCTTCGAGGAGCTCGACATGTACGTCGAGCACAACTGCGTCGACTTCGGCATGGAGAGCCAGAAAGTACCCGGCGACGGTGTCGTCACCGGCAGCGGCACGATCAACGGGCGGCTGGTCTTCGTGTTCAGCCAGGATTTCACCGTCTTCGGCGGCTCGCTGTCCGAACGCCACGCACAGAAAATCTGCAAGATCATGGACATGGCGATGAAGGTCGGCGCTCCCGTCATCGGCCTCAACGACAGCGGCGGCGCGCGCATCCAGGAGGGCGTCGCGTCGCTCGGCGGTTACGCCGAGGTCTTCCAGCGCAACGTGCTGGCGAGCGGCGTGGTGCCACAACTCAGCCTGATCATGGGGCCGTGCGCGGGCGGCGCGGTCTACTCGCCCGCGATGACCGACTTCATCTTCATGGTGAAGGATTCGAGCTACATGTTCGTCACCGGGCCCGACGTGGTCAAGACCGTCACCAACGAGGTCGTGACGCAGGAGGAGCTGGGCGGCGCGCTGACCCACTCGACCAAATCGGGCGTCGCGGATCTGGCGTGCGAGGACGATATCGACGCGCTGCTGCGGACCCGGACCTTTTTCGACTTCCTGCCGCTGAACAACCGCGACGGCGTGCCCTTCCGCCCTTCGACCGACGACGGCGAACGCCTTGAACCCAGCCTCGACAGCCTCGTCCCCGCCAGCGCCAGCCAGCCCTACGACATGAAGGAATTGATCGCCAAGGTCGCCGACGAGGGCGCGTTCTTCGAGATCCAGCCGGCCCACGCGGCGAACATCGTCATCGGCTTCGCACGCATCGAAGGGCACACCGTCGGGATCGTCGCCAACCAGCCGATGGTGCTCGCGGGCGTCCTCGACATCGCCAGCGCCAAGAAGGCCGCGCGTTTCGTGCGCTTCTGCGATGCGTTCAGCATCCCCATCGTTACCTTCGTCGACGTGCCGGGCTTCCTCCCCGGCGTCGCGCAGGAGTTGGGCGGCATCATCAAGCACGGTGCCAAACTGCTGTTCGCCTATGCCGAGGCGACGGTCCCCAAGATTACCGTCATCACGCGCAAAGCCTACGGCGGGGCCTACGACGTGATGGCATCGAAGCATCTGCGCGGCGACCTCAACTACGCCTGGCCGACCGCCGAGATCGCCGTGATGGGGGCCAAGGGCGCGGTCGAGATCATCTTCCGCGGCAAGTCGAAGGAGGAAATCGCCGAGCGCACCGCCGCGTACGAGGCGCGCTTCGCCAACCCCTTCGTCGCCGCCAGCATGGGCTTCATCGACGAGGTGATCATGCCGCATTCGACGCGGCGACGGATCGCCGTCGGCTTGCGCAAGCTGCGCACCAAGCGGCTCGAGAACCCGTGGAAGAAACACGATAATATTCCCCTGTAGGCGCGCGTCGGCAACGCCCTGCGACCGGCGGCGGTGGCAGCGGCGAACGGGTGCGGTGACGAGTGGCGATCTGGGATTTTTCATTCGGGTATTAAACCATATTGGTTCGTCTTTGTCAAGGGCCTTGAAGCGCCACACGGTCGAAATATGTCGGCGGATTTTACACTTCAGTGACGCCCCCTCCGGCAAGAGCTTGAATCGACACGCCGCCACGCGCTGGCACGGTTATTGCTTAACCCTTTACGACTGCGTCCGTCGTTTTTCTGGAGGGAAGATCATGACGTCCAAGTCGTTTGCGCTGGCAGCGCTGATGCTCGCGGCGGCGGTCCCGGCGACCGCGGTGCCGGTGTTTTCGACCGGTTACGACATGCCCAACGGCGACGGCCAGGCTTCGGGCGGCAGCGCCAACTACTGGGACCTCGCCTACAGCGGATCGGGCAACACGACGGTCGACGGCGCGCCGCTGTCCGGCGGCAGCGGTGACCTGACCGACGGCGTCGCTTCGACCCTGCCATGGTTCGCGATCGAGAACGGCCTCGGTGCGGGACCCTATGTCGGCTGGTACTCGGCCGCGACGCCGAATCCGGTCATCACCTTCCACTTCACCGGTGCGCCGACGATCGACACGATCAGGGTCCATCTCGACAATACGACCGTCGGCGGCGTGTTCGCGCCGCAGGCGATCCTCGTCGACGGGGTCGCGATATCGTTCGTGCCGCCGCCGCTCGGCGACTTTGGCTTCGTGACGCTCGGCGGGCTTGCGCTGACCGGCAATACCCACACGATCGAATTCGACCAGCTCAACGGCAACAGCTGGACCTTCGTCAGCGAAATTCTCTTCGACGGCAGCGACGGCGGAATTCCCGAGCCCGCATCCTGGGCGCTCATGCTCGGCGGCTTCGGCGCGATCGGAGCGGCGGCGCGTCGCCGCCGGCGGGCGGTCGCGGCCTGAACGGTCGACGCGCGACCACCGCCAGCTTCGCCGTCGCAGTCGGTGCGCGTCACCGGATTGCGCCCCGTCGCGCACGGGGACGAACAGCTTCGACTTGCCATGACTGGTCGGAGCGACAGGATTCGAACCTGCGACCCCTTCACCCCCAGCGAAGTGCGCTACCAGACTGCGCCACGCTCCGACCGGCGGCTCGTGTAGGCTGCACGGCGGAGGGATGCAAGCGCTGGGGCAAGCGCGGTCGCCCTACCCCCGCCAGCCGTTCCAAACCGACTTCGCAACCTCGACCCGCGCCGGAATTAACCCCTGCTCCAGCAACGCATCGGCGAGCGCCTGCTCCTGCTCGACGATGGCAGGGGTCAGCGGCGCGAGCGCGAGATCCTGCCGCGCCGCGACGCGCGCCGCCACAGCCGGGGAAAGCCCTGCGGCGCTGGCAATCATCGCGCCGAGCGCCGGACGGTTGCCACTCGCCCAAGCGGCGGTGCGCTTGAGCGCGTCGAGGATCGACCGAACCGCGTCGGGCTGCTGCACGGCGAAATCGCGGTTGGCCAGGAGGAACGAATTTCCTGCCGCCAGCGGTCGCCCGCCGACCAGCACGCGCGCCTTCAGCTCGACCTCGGCGGTCGCGAACCACGGGTCCCACACCGCCCATGCATCGAGGCTGCCGCGCGCGAACGCCGCCGCCGCGTCGCCGGGCGCGAGGTTGATCGCCTCGATGTCGCCGAGCGTCAGCCCCGCGCTGCGCAGGACCCCGGTGACGAACCCCTGCGCCGACGAACCGCGCAGGAAGGCGACACGGCGGCCGCGCAGGCTGGCCGGACCGGCAAGCGGCGACCCGGCAGGCACGAGGATCGCCGCCGCTGCCCCCGCCACCGGCTGCGCCGCGACGAGAACGAGGTTCGCCCCCTGGCTCTGCGCGACGACGGGCGGGGTGTCGCCGGTGCCGCCGAGATCGACGCCGCCGACGCTCATCGCCTCGAGCAGCGGCGGCCCTGAGGCAAAACCCCGCCATTCGGCGCGCGCAACGGCGTCGAGGTCGCCGCGCTGCTTGGCGATCAGCAGCAGACCGTTGCTCTGGTAGCCGATCCGCACCCCCGGACGGCTGGTACAGGCGGGCAGCGCGAGGCTCGCGGCACCGGCGGCGATCAGGCTGCGACGGGTCAGCATCGGACCCGTTTCGACCAGCGCGCGCGGCGGGGCAACCCGCAATTGACTTCCGCGCCGCCCCCGCCACTGTTGCGGCAACGAAAAAACCGGGGGCCGTGCCAGCGTGACCGAGACCGTATCGACGCCCGGTGCACGCCGCCTGCTGATCGCGCTGCTGTTTGTCGCCGTGGCACTGAACTACGTCGACCGGCAGGTGCTGGCGCTGCTCAAGCCGACGCTGATGGCCGAGTTTCACTGGACCGACCAGGAGTTCGCGCACCTCGGGTTCACCTTCCAGATCGGCGCGGCGGTGGCGCTGCTGTTCGTCGGCTGGTTCGTCGACCGTGTCGGGGTGCGGATCGCGCTCGGCGTCGGGGTCGCGGTGTGGAGCCTCGCCGGCATGGCGCACGCCGCCGCGTCGACCGTCGGGCAGTTCGTCGCGGCGCGCGTTGCACTGGCAGCCGCCGAATCGGTCGGCACGCCCTCATCGGTCAAGGCGGCGGCGGTCTATCTGCCTCTGAAGGAGCGCAGTTTCGCGCTCGGGCTGAACAACACAGCGCCCAACATCGGCAACATCGTCGTGCCGCTGTTCATCCCGGCGTTCGCACTGGCATTCGGGTGGAAGGCGGCGTTTCTCGCGACCGGCGCACTCGGCTTCGTCTGGCTCGCGGCGTGGGTGGCGGGGACGCGCAATCTCGTCCCCGTGCCGCGCGCCGGCCACGCCGTCGCCGAGGCCGCGGTGCGGGTGCCATGGGGCGAACTGCTCAGCGACCGCCGCACCTGGGCGATCGTCGGGGCCAAGCTGCTCAGCGATCTCAGCTGGTTCTTCCTGCTGGTCTGGATCCCCGATTTCTTCAACCGCGTCTTCGGCATGACGCAGGCGACGCTCGGCGGACCCGTGGCGCTGATCTACTCGATGGCGGCACTCGGCGCGCTGTCGTCGGGGCTGTTATTCCCGCGCTTCATCGGCCTCGGCTGGAGCGTCAATCGCGCACGCAAGACCTCGATGCTGATCTATGCGAGCATCATCGTGATCATGCCGCTGGCGCTGCTGATGAACAGCCCGTGGAGCGCCGCGCTGGTCATCGGCGCGGCCTTGTTCGCGCACCAGGGCTTCTCGACCAACGTCTTCGGCCTGACCGCCGACATCGTGCCGACGGCGCGCGTCGCGACGGTGATCGCAGCGGGCGCGGTCGGCGGCAACGTCTCGGGCGCGCTGATGATCGAGTTCGCCGGCTGGTCGATGACGCACGGCCACGGTTACTGGCCGATGTTCGTCATCTGCGGGTCGGCCTATCTGCTCGCCACACTCTGGGTGCACCTGCTGCTGCCGGTGATCCGGCAGGCGGAAGACTAGTATCCTGCCAGCAGCGTCCCCGTCATCGCGACGAAGCCGAGCATCGACGCCAGCCCGATCGACACGCCGCTCGCGTACATGACGCGGTCGCGCTTCGGGGCACGGTGGCGGGCGGCGCGGATTTCGCTGGCAATGACGCGCTTGACTTCGTGCGCCTGTGCCGGGGTATAGCCCGCCGCGTAGAACAGCGCGAGACCGTAGGCCTTGCCGAGCCGGACACTCGCGCCATAGCTGCGCAGTGCCTCGAGGCGGGGGTCGGCGAGTTCGGCATGGCCGCGTCGCGCCATCACGACCCCGCCGATGCGCCGACCGAGGCGGCGCAGCGCGGGCTCGACACTCGTCGACGGCCGCTCGCTGCCCGACGCGGCAAGGCGGAGAACGCGCGCCTCGAGAGCGGTGAAGCGCGCCGCCGCCGGGGCGGTCCCGGAGGCGGAGACCGTGGCGGTCTGGGTGTCGTGGCTGGCGTACATCGTCGTGTCCTGAGTGAGCGTCGTTGACGACCGGTGTTCTAGCTACGTCGCGGTCGTCCGGGCAGTTGCAGCAGCGTAACGTCATGCGGCAGCGAACGTGCCGCGGGTTGCATTTCAGTGCATCCCATGACGCCTAGATAAGCGCGTTGGGAACGGAGCGGTAACGACGTTCGCGGCATGGCAGCGATTCCGGCACGGCATGGCGCGCCACGGTGCGAACGTCGTGTCCGGGGCATGGCACCTACGAACGCGCCTGGGTGGCACCGGCGACGGCGGCCTTGACGCAGCGGTCTTCGCGGTCGCGCGAGACGAGGTCGTTCCCGCCGGTCGTGCAGACCGACTTCGCCGCCGACTTGATGCGCGCCTGGAGCGCCGCGCGGCCGGCTTCGTTGCCGAGATTGAGGTCGGCGTAGCGGACGGTCTTGCTGACGGTGACGAGCGAAGCGGCGGCGGGCGCGGTCGCGGCGCCGAAGCAGGCGGCGGCAAACAGCGCTGCACCGACGGTGCCGAGGGCGTTGCGGACGAAGGTCGAGTTGGCGAACATGGCGAAATCTCCTGGGCTTCCAGGGCAACCGGACCATCCGGCCTCCCTTGCCAACAGCATTGCAAACGCCGTGCCAACTGCCCGCCGGACTTTCACGCCGTTTGATTACAATGGGTTAGTGTAGATCAACTGTATGGCTGACACACTACAGTCATATCGTTTCGCCAACGTATGGGATAATTTGCCGAAAGTTCGGATCTCTGACCGCGAGTTTCGCCGACTTGCCGTGCGGACTACTTCGATGCTAACCCGAAACGGTCAGCGGGGGACTTCGCTATGCAGGTTGCCGACCTTCTCACCAAGTCGCAGGCCGAACTCGACGCACTGTTCGAAGCGTCGGCGGCAGGCAACATCCCCAACGGAGAAGGCAAGGGCACCGCGATCATCGCACCGGGCACCGAGTGGAGCGCCGACATCGCGGCGGCGGTCAATCTGTTCGCGTGGCAGGGCAAGGTCTTCGACGCCGAGCACGGCTTCCTGCGCAACCACATCCTGCCGTTCGGCCTCAAGGCGATCGTCGCCAAGGTCTACAAGACCCCGAGCTGGCTCGACGGCAAGGAATGCATCGTCCTCGACTATTCGGACACGTCGCTGATCGCGCAATGGATCCGCGACGAGATCCGCGAGATCGAGCCGAACCTGTATCTGGGCAAGGTTTACTGGAACAAGACCCGGCTGATCGACTTCGCGCTGCAGTTTTAGCTTCCCCCTCCCCTCCCCTCCCCGCGAAGCGGAGAGAGGGGAGGGTCGGGGTGGCGTGCTATCACCCCGGAATCTGCGTCTCGCTGCAAGGCTCCCCACCCCGACCCTCCCCTCTCTCGGTTCGCAAGCGCTCACCGGGAGAGGCGGGAGCAGAGAGCAAAATCGCCTCCGCCGCCTTCTCGGCGATCATCATCACCGCCGCCGAGATGAAAAATCCCGGGATGCGCGGGAAAACGCTCGCATCGACCACCCGCAGCCCCGGCACGCCGTGGACGCGGAAGTTCCCGTCGAGCACGCCGCCGCCCTCGCGCGGCCCGATCGCCGCAGTGCCGCAGGCGTGATGGCCCCATGCTTGGTCCTCGATCCAACGGTCGAGGCGTTCCCCGGTGACACCCGCGCCGGGCGTCACTTCCTCGGCGATCAGTCCCGTCTCGACCGAAGCGGCGGCGAGGTCGCGTGCAATGCTCACTCCTTCGGCGACCGCCGCGAGATCTGCCGCGCCGCCCTCGCCGAAATAGTTGAAGTCGATGCGCGGCGGCTCGCGCGGGTCGGGTGACGCCAGCCGGACGGTCCCGCTGCGGTTGGCGGTGCGGCCCTTGAGGATCGCCCAGGTCAGGCAGTCGCGCGTGTCGGCGATGATCTTCGCATAGCCTGTCTCATAGCCCTCGAAGCGCGCCAGCAGCGCCATCAGCCACAGGTCGGCGTTCGGCCCCACCGCGTGGCGCGAGCGCCGCGACACGCCGATCGCGACACCGTTCGACGTGTACATGCCGCGCCGCCTGCGCCCCGACCAGCGTTTGAACAGCGGGTCGCCGCGCCGGAACTGCGCCGCGCCCATCGCCGCCCAGTCGCGGACCATGCGGAACACCACCCCGACCTCGTAGCGGTCCTGCAGATTCGTGCCGACGCCCGGCAGATCGACATCGAGCGGGATGCCGTGGCGCGCCAGCTCAGCCGCCGGGCCGATCCCCGACAGCATCAGCAGTTGCGGCGTGTTGAACGCCCCGCCGCACAGGATGACCTCCCTCGCGGCGTCGATGCGGCTCGGTATCCCCGCCTCGCTCGAGGCGTCGGGAGTCGCGCCATACAGCCGCGCCCCCTTCAGGTACTCGACCGCCACCGCCCGACCGCTCGCGTCGAGCACCACCCGCGTTGCGAGCGCATCCAGTTCGATGTGCAGCCGCTCGGGATGCCGCGCCGCGACCTCGCGCAGCCGCTCGCGCGTCCCCTGCCGCGCATGGCCGGTGGTCGCCATCGGGATCGTCCAGACGCCCTCGGCACCCCCCATGCGGACATCGTTGGGATCGCCCTTCCCGACGAACAGCCGCGCCAGCCAGCGCCGCCAGCTCTTGACGCCCTCCAGCGCTGCGAGCGCGCTGACCAGCATCGTGCCGAGCATGGCGCGGTCGCCGAACGCCTCGACGGGCATCGCGGTCTGCACCCCCAGCCAGCCGCGCCAGCCATGGGCGGTCGGGTCCCACCAGCCGAGCCGCGTCAGCCAGCGGCGGACCGGGCGGTGGCTGCAACTTTCGATGCGCTCGAAATACTTCCGCATGGTCGCCCCCGACCAGCTCGGGTCGCCGGTCAGCGCGGCAACCTCATCCCAGTCGCCCGGCGGCGGGGCCATGAAGATCATCGCGTGGTGCGCGGTGCAGCCTCCCAACGTCCCCGCGCGCGGGTAAAGCACGCCGCGCGCATCGCACTTGGGGTCGCGCGCGGCGCGCTCCGGGTCGGCATAATGGTGAACGCGGAAATTCCACGCCGTCGCGGGATTTTCCGAGGCCTGCGCGTGGAAGGCCGGGACGTCATAGTCTTCGGGCATGCCGGGGGCGTGGCGCGGGTCGCCGCCGGCTTCGAGGACGACCACCGTCGCGCCGCGCTCCGCCAGCCGCGCGGCGAGGGTGCCGCCGCCCGCGCCAGAGCCGACGATGACGTAGTCGGGACGGGCGAGCGGACCTGAAATCACAAGGTCTTCAAATACTCGATTAACGCGCGTTTGTCGGCATCGCTCAAGACCGGCTCGGTCCCCCAGCTACGCTCGTCGGCGGTCAGCCCCGCAGTGTCGTTGAACTTCGCCGTCCCGAAATAATGGCCGCGATTGACGACGAAATCGGGGCATTTCGACAGGCGCATCAGCGGCGCCGCGACGCTGGCGAAATGCTGGCGCAGCGCCGCGTCGTCGGCCTTGGGGTCCATCGTGACGCGCGTGTAGTTGATCTTGGTCAGCAAATTCTCCAGCCGGTCGAAGTGCCGCGCGATCAGCGCCGGGTTTTTCGTCTCGGGCAGCGGCTGCGTATTGGCCAGCAGCCCGACAGGCACACCCGCCGGGATCGGCCCGAGCGTGATGTCGCCGTTCGCCGCGACGAGGCCGGGCGCGATCTTGCGCCCCGTGCCGCCGAACTTCTGCAGGAACGGCGGGACATAGCCCTTGGGCACGAACAAGTAGCTGCGCGTCGTCGTCCGGTCGATGACGCCGTCGGCCTTCGCCCCCAGCACCGCGTCCATCGTCCGTGTCTCGGGCCACAGCATCTGCTTGATCGCGGCATCGAACATCGCGACGCGGCCCTTGACGCTCGGGTCCTGATTGAACGGCCCGACACTGTTGTTGAGCAGGTACGGCGCGGTCGACCACACCGAGATCAGCGTCGGCGGCCGCGTATAGCCGCGCCCGCCGCCCGCGAGGCGGTAGGGATAGCGCGCACCGCTGAACGGATCGGTCAGCGTCACCTGCCCGACCGGCGACAGCGTCTTGTAGCTCTGACTCGAGAAATTATCCCAGATGTTGCCGCCGATCGCGTTCGACGCGAGCGGCGAGCAGATGTTGGTGCGCAACAGCGTCGCGGGGATGCGCGCCTCGGTCGAGAAGTAATTGCCCGCCTTGAAGTCGGGTGCGGCGGCGATGGTCCGCATTTGGGTCTTATAGGCGGGCGTCTGCGTCCAGCTCCACCATTTGTGGAAGCGGTCGAGATACGCCGGTCCGCCGCCCCCCAGTCGCGCGTCGGCGGGCGGGATCGGCCCCTTCGACGAATGACAGCGCGCGCAGGTATCGGCGAACACGTCGCGGCCCTTCGCCAGCAGCGCCGCATCGGCGGTGATGAGCCCCTCCCCACCGGGAGCCCGCACGAGATCGTCGGGTCGCCCCGCCTTGAGAAAGAAGCGCGCCATGTCGGGCGTGCCGTCCTCGGTCGCGCGCCAATAGGCCGAATGCGCGCGCGCCGTCGTGATGGCGATCGGCGTGATCGGCTTGCCGCCGACGATCGGGTTGAAGTGGCGCGTCCACTCCTCCGAGAACAGCCCGATGTTGAGATAGACGCGGTTCAACGCCCCGAGCGCACCGACCGAGTCCGAACCGTCCTTGAGGACATGCGGCGTCAGTACCTGGTCGGGGGCCTTGAAGAAGCCCGTCAGCGGGCCGTCCTTGACGTAATCGTTGAACTGGCGGTTGTCCTTGCCGCCCCCCGCCAGCGTTTCGTTGCCGAGGTGCGTCGCGTTCGCCAGCCGCTCGGGCAGGTTGTAGATCGCGTTCATCGTGCGCGGGTTGTCGATGTTGTCGGTCGAAACCAGCGACGTGTCCATCGCGCCGGGGCGGAAGGTCTTGACTAGCTGGTACATGAAGTTCTTGGGGTTGGCGTCGACCATGAACAGCCGGTCGACCCACATATATTGCGCGCCGACCGTCGAACTGAGGTTGGCGTAGGTCGGGTGCGCCGGATCGGCGGGCGGGTGGATCGGCGAGGGGCCGATATGACAGAAGCCGCAGCTCATGCCGACGCGGTAGGGGCGGATCAGGTTGGCGCGGTTGTAGTACGTCGGGTCGTTGTAGAAGCGCACCGGATCCCACGCCGCGCGCGCCTTGGCGTCGAAGTCGGGGTTGGGGAACAGCCGCAGCCCGACGATGCCGCTCGGCTCGCCGTAATAGCTGCCGACCGGCAGCGTCACGCCGCCGCCGATGTCGGTGCCGCGCGCGCCGATCTTGACGCCGGGATAGGCTTTCTCGTTGGCGAACGGATCGGGGGCGCAGGTGCCGTCGCGCTGGTCGAGATAAAGCCCGAAATGCTTCGGGTCTGGCGCAGCGGCAGCCGCGAAGCACGGCTCGTTGATCAAGCCGAGGACCTGCCACCGGCGGTCGCGGCCGTGATCGGTGCCGGGGCGGCCCGCGACGATCTTGAGCAGGTCGAAGCCGCCATAGGTCGGCTTGGACATCGTGTCCCAGAAGCGGTCGTTGCCGCCCGTCCAGACGTTCCACATGTTGCGGCCGCGCGCCTCCGCGGGCGTCAGCGCGACGCCGTTGTCCATGTCCTTGAAATAATCCTCGGACGCCTGGACGAAATGCTTGCCATCGTGGTCGAGGCCCGACTTGATCGCTTCGTCCTCGACAACATCCTTGGAGTTGCATGCGGCGAGCAGCAGCAATGCCGCCAGTGCCAGTGTGCCTGCCGAGTCTCGCAAGGTCATTGCTTCGTCCCCGATCGCGTCGGCGCGGTCTTCCGCTTGCCGACGTCAACGTGCCCGAAACGACCGTCGCCCAAGGCCCGCCGAGCGTCAAGCGTGCGAAAGATCGTTCTATCCCCGTTATCCTCGTTACCCACAGGCTCGAAGACGCATATTTCACTTTGACGACTCGGGTCGGAGGCACATTCTCTGGGGGTAGCCAGACGGCGGGCCGAGGCAGAAATGCCGGGACAAGTCAGACGGTTATCAGCCAAGCCGGAGGCCATTCGGGGTACGCGAAAGCGTGGCTCGGGTTACCGAAGGGGAGGTCAGGGACGGCGGAACGACGCGCGAGCGTGGAGCGGCGAGGGCGCAAGCCCGAACCTCTCCAGACCCGGGCGAACCGGACGACGGACCCGGCGAGGTGGACGATGGCTCTCGGGCCGGAGAAGGTCTCGCCGCCGTGCCGCAGCCCTTGCGAGGGCAGCGCGACCGCAAGGCCGCGCGGCGACCCGCAAGGCGCGGCGACACAGTGGGGGCCGGTGGCGACACCGGCCCCCATTTGCGTTTCCGGGCGCGACGGGTCTCGCCCCCGGCGCGGTTCTCCGGCCCGTCTCCGCGACCGCCGACGTGCTGGTGCCCCGGGCGGTCACGGGGATGCAGTGACCCCCTAGAAGCGCATCGCGAACGCCACGGCACCGCCGTGGCTGTCGCCACCGAAGCTCAGCCGCGCCTTGTCGTCGAGACGATGCGTCAGCAGGAATGCCGAACCCTCGCCGATCGCCGCGCCGGCGACGACGTCGTACCAATGGTGATCGTGCGTCTTGACGCGGCTGTACGCCACTCCGGCCGCGAGCAGTTCGAACGGCAGCCCGACCTTCCAGCCGTAGCGCGCGTGGAGATAGCCTGCGCCCGAGAACGCCAGCGACGTATGCCCCGACGGAAAGCTCAGGTGGCCGCCGTTAGGCCGGCGTTCGTCGATGCCGTATTTGAGCGCTTCGGTGACCCCGAAGCCGAGTGCGGCGGTTTCGCCAAGCTGGAGAAGTCCCGGGCGATCATGTTCGTAGATCGTGATTGCGCCCGCCGCGAGTGGGATCCCGAGTGCCCCGATATCGGCGAAGGTCCGCAAGCCGCTGTCGCTGGCCGCCGCCGACGCACTCCAGCCGAGGGCGATCACGACGCCACCAGCGATCAATCTCGTGCGCATAGTCATTCTCCTGCCGTCGCGGGCTAGGGCGCGCTGCCGCCCCGCGCAAACGCCGCAGCGTCGCACCATCGCCACAGAGCAGCGCGTCTTGCATCGCGCCGCCGCAGCCGCGACAGTCGCCGCCGGGGGGACCGACGATGCAGATCGATACGCCGCAGGCAACGGCCGCACCGGGGCCGTTCTACCGGCAGCTCTACGTTCAGGTGCTCGTCGCGATCGCGCTCGGCGTCATCGTCGGCGCGGTGTGGCCCGCGACGGGCGCCGCGCTCAAACCGCTCGGCGACGCGTTCATCAAGCTCGTCAAGATGATCATCGCGCCGGTGATCTTCCTGACCGTCGTCACGGGCATCGCCGGCGTGCGCGACCTCGGCAGCGTCGGGCGCGTCGCAGCGAAGGCGTTCGGCTATTTCCTGTGCTTTTCGACGCTGGCGCTGATTCTGGGACTGATCGTCGCCAATGTCGTCCGCCCCGGCGACGGGCTGCACATCGCAGTTTCCAGCCTCGATGCCGGATCGATCTCGGAATACACCGCCAAAACGCACGACCTGACCATCGTCGGCTTCCTGTCGAACATCATCCCCAAGACGATGGTCGGCGCATTCGCCGACGGCGAGATCCTGCAGGTTCTGTTCGTCGCGATCCTGTTCGGCAGCGCGCTGACGCTGGCGGGCGAGCGCGGCAAGCCGGTGTTCGATTTCCTCGAAGCCGTCCAAGCGGTCATTTTCCGCCTCGTCGCCATCCTGATGCGCGCTGCGCCGATCGGTGCCTTCGGGGCGATCGCCTTCACCATCGGCAAATACGGTATCGGGGCAGTGGCCCACCTCGCTGCGCTGGTCGGCACTTTCTATCTGACCTCACTGCTGTTCGTCCTGGTCATCCTTGGCGCGGTCGGCTGGGCGTGCGGCTTCTCGATCATTCGGCTGATCGTCTATCTCAAGGCCGAGCTGCTACTCGTTCTCGGTACCTCATCGTCGGAAGCCGCGCTGCCCAGCCTGATCGGCAAGATGGAGGCGGCGGGATGTGCCCCCGAAGTCGTCGGGCTGGTCGTGCCGACGGGTTATTCGTTCAACCTCGACGGCACCAACATCTACATGACGCTTGCGGCGCTGTTTATCGCCCAAGCCTGCGACGTCCACCTGAGTTTCGGCGACCAGGCATTGCTGCTCGGTGTCGCGATGCTCAGTTCGAAGGGGGCGGCCGGGGTGACGGGCGCGGGCTTCATCACGCTGGCCGCAACACTGTCGGTCGTGCCCAGCCTGCCCGTCGCGGGCATGGCGCTGATCCTCGGTATCGACCGCTTCATGAGCGAATGCCGCAGCCTGACTAATTTCATCGGCAATGCGGTCGCCACCATCGTCGTCGCGGCGTGGGAGGGGCAGCTCGATCGCCGGGCGCTGGAGACCGCGCTCACTCCCACCACAACTGTGCCATAACGGCCACGCTTTACGGCAAAGCCTTGCAAGGCAGCAACAATCCGCTTGCGCTACCGTCGATCCGCGGCACTCTGTGCACGGACTCATCAGGGGATTTCGATGGCCTTCACCGTACGCGCCGCCTTGCTCGGCGGCCTCGCCGCCGCAGCGGTTTCGCCCGTCCTCGCCCAGACCCCGGCGCCCGCCGCGCCCGCTGCCGTCGCGGCTGCCGAGACCGGCGATGCCGACACGATCATCGTCACCGGCACGCGCCGCCTCGACCGCACCGTCGCCGATTCGACCGTGCCGATCGACGTCATCGGGGGCGACGTACTGGTCAGCCAGGGTTATACCGAAACCAATCGCGTCCTCGCGCAGCTCGTGCCGTCGTTCAACTTTCCGCAACCGTCGATTACCGACGGCACCGACGTCATCCGCCCAGCGACGCTGCGCGGGCTGAGCCCCGACCAGACGCTCGTGCTGGTCAACGGCAAGCGTCGCCACACCACCGCGCTGCTCAACATCAACGGCTCGGTCGGGCGCGGCTCGTCGGCGGTCGATATCAACCTGATCCCCTCGGCGGCCCTCGAGCGCGTCGAGGTGCTGCGCGACGGCGCGGCGGCGCAATACGGCTCCGACGCGATCGCGGGCGTCATCAACTTCCAGCTCCGCAAGGCCCGCGAAGGCGCGCGCTTCAGCGCAACCTACGGCGAGTATGTCACCGACGTGAAGGGCATCAAGGAAGTCACCGGCGTCGCAACGAGTGCCCCCGGCGTACCCGTCATCGCCCCCGACGGCACACTGACGCTGGTCAACAACGGCAAGGATCGCCACGCCGAAGACGGCAAGACGCTGACCATCTCCGGCAACATCGGTATCCCGCTGTTCAAGGAGGGTTTCGTCAACGTCACTGCCGAGTACCGCGACCGCGACCCGACCAACCGCACGGGCTACGACCCGCGCCGCCAGTTCGGCTCGACCGGTGCCTTCGATGCACGCGAATTCAGCTTCAACCGGCTGTCGCACCGTTACGGCGACGCGGCGACCAAGGATTACAACATCTTCATCAACAGCGGCACGCCGTTGAGCGAGACGCTCGAAATCTATGCCTTCGGCAGCTACGGCCACCGCAACGGCAATTCGGCGGGCTTCTATCGGCTGTCGAACGATGCCCGGAATATCCTGTCGATCTATCCCAACGGCTTCCTGCCGCAGATCAACTCCGAGCTGAACGACTATTCGCTGACCGGCGGCGCGCGCGCCGAAATCGCCGAGACGAAAATCGACCTGTCGGTGTCGTACGCCCACAACAGCTTCGACTTCCTCATCTCGAACACCCTCAACGCCTCGCTCGGGACGGCCTCGGGTAACCGCTTCGATGCGGGCGGGCTGCGCTACGGCCAGTTCACTGCGAACCTCGACGCCAACCGCGACTTCGAGATCGGATTTCTGAAGTCCTTCAATCTCGCCGGCGGCCTCGAGTTCAGGAACGAAGACTATACCATCCGCGCCGGCGAGCCCGACAGCTATCGCGCCGGGCCTGCCCTTGTCGGTGCCAACAACCCGTCGTCGCCGGCAAGCGGCTTTGCGGCGGGTGCAGCCCCGGGCGCCCAGGTGTTCCCGGGCTTCCAGCCCGTCATCGGCGGCCAGCAGGTGACGGGTCGCAAGCGCCAGCGCAGCAACATCTCGGCTTATATCGAAGGCGATGCCGACGTCACCGACAGCTTCACCGTCCAGGCGGCGGGGCGCTTCGAACATTATACCGACTTCGGCAGCGACGTGAACGGCAAGCTCTCGGCGCGCTACGAGCCCGTCAAGGGCTATGCGCTGCGGGGCTCGGTCTCGACCGGCTTCCGCGCACCGTCGCTACAGCAGCAGTATTTCGCCGCCGCCGCGACCAACAACGTCAACGGCACGCTCGTCGATGCAGTGACGCTGCCGGTCAACAATCCCGTCGCGCTCGCGCTGGGGTCGAAGCCGCTCAAGGCGGAGACGTCGGTAAGCTATTCGGGCGGCGTCGTCGCGAACCCGCTTCCCGCACTCAGCCTGACGGTCGACTATTACAACATCAAGATCGACGACCGGATCGTCGTCACGGAGAACCTGACCGCGACGCGCGACGCGCTCGGCAACCCGAGCGGCGCGCCGACCACCGCCGGCTTCCAGATCGCGACGATCCTCAACAACGCCGGCTTCCGGACGATCTCGGCAGCGCGCTTCTTCATCAACGGCATCGACACGCGCACCCAGGGTATCGACGCGGTTGCGACCTACCGCTTCGATCTCGGCGAGTATGGCAAGCTACGCGCCACGGCGGGCTTCAATTATAACAAGACGAAGATCACCGGGCGCAGCGCAACGCCGGGCGCAGTCAGCCAGGTTCCCGGCCTCGTATTGTTCGGTCGCCAGGAATCGCTGCGCATCGAGCAAGGCCAGCCGCGCACCAAGATCAATCTCGGCCTCGACTATGATTACAAGGTGTTCGGGGCAACGGCGCGCGGCAACCGCTACGGCAAGGTTGTCGATGGCGGCACCGAGGCGTTCAACGACGTCTATCTCGGTGCGAAGTGGCTCGTCGATCTCGAAGTCCGCATTCACCCCGTCAAGTTCCTCGAACTCGCGGTGGGCGCGGACAATGTCCTCGACGAATATCCCGACACCATCCCGACGGGACGCGCGGTCAATCCGGCGACGGGGCTCGGGCAGAACTACGCGGCGACGCGCTATGTCGCACCCTACAGCAATTTCTCGCCGTTCGGCTTCAACGGACGCTTCGTCTACGGGCGAGTGGCGGTCACATTCTAGGCCGCCGATCCGTTTGCGACACGTGGTGACAATGCGCGCGGTTTGGCGCTAGGGTTTCCGTTGTCCGGCGGTTGCGCCGACGGGGGCGTGGAGTAACCGTGAAACTGACCGACGTCGGTCTGTTCAGCCATCTGATCGGCGGGATCGGCTTTGCCGCGCTCGCGGGAAAAATCTTATGGCGCCGCAGCGGGGCGAGCCTGTGGCTCGGCGGCGCGGCGGCAATGACCGCGCTATGGGCGTTCGGCGTCGTCGTCGTGGCACGCTACGGCGCGGCGTACGCGCCGATCCTCTCGCCGCTCGAGACGCTGCGCACGGCAGCGTGGCTGGCGTTCGTCATTTCGCTGTTGCGCGTGTCGTGGCGGCTCGACGACCGACTGCGCTCGTCGTTCGCGGTGGCGGGCGCGATCGGCTTCGTCACGACCGTGCAGCTTATGCTCGACCTGCTCGACATAGCGTCGTCCCGGATCGACGCCGCGACGCCGTGGCTCGGTGCGCTGTTCGTCATCCTGCGGCTGACCGTCGCGATTTCGGGTCTGGTGCTGCTCCACAATCTCTATGTCAACGCCGCACCGGCCAGCCGGACGGGCATCCGCCTGCTCTGTATCGGACTGGCGGGCTTCTTTGGCTACGACCTCAATCTCTATACGCTGCAGTTCCTGCTCGGCGAG
>JBBQVB010000037.1:0-20859 GCA_038211965.1 Sphingomonadales bacterium | reverse complement strand
CTGACCTCGATCGCCCCAACCGGCGATTCGGACGGCCTGCTGAGCTTCGAGGAAATCGCCAATCTGCATTTCGACGCCAATCTCGTCGTTCTGTCGGCGTGCAATACCGCTGCCGAGACCAATATCTCGCGCGCGCGCGGCGCCTCGAGCGCGGCCGGCGGTTTCCGCGCCGGGCGCGCCGGACAAGGCGCGACATTGAACGGCCTCGTCCGCGCCTTTCTCGTCGCGGGCAGCCGGACGGTGGTAACGACGCACTGGGCGATCCCCGACGGCTTCAAGACCCGCGACGGGCGTCAGGTCGCCGCATCGACGCAGCTCATCGAGACGTTCTTCAAGACTGGCGCGACACAATCGATCGCCAGCTCGATGCGCGCGTCGCAGGCCGGTATGATCGGTAACGCCGACACCTCGCACCCCTATTACTGGGGGGCCTTCGCAGTCGTCGGCGACGGTGAGAAGTCGA
Organism: Sphingomonadales bacterium; assembly: GCA_038211965.1. Classification (GTDB taxonomy): domain Bacteria; phylum Pseudomonadota; class Alphaproteobacteria; order Sphingomonadales; family Sphingomonadaceae; genus Glacieibacterium. The sequence goes on along the minus strand of JBBQVB010000037.1, from coordinate 20,396 downwards.
TGTTCGCGCGGGCATCCTGACCATGGGTGTGCTCGACTACGAACGCCTGATCGCGCCGCTCGACGGTAATCCGGTCGGCCCCGACCTGCGCGACGAGCCCGATTTCCGCGATATCGAGGATGCACCCGGCGGTTTCGCCAACCTCAAGGCGCCCGATCTCAAGAAGACTATTGCCACGTGCAACGCCTTTCTCGGGCGCACCAAGGATCAGGCCCCGGCAATCGTCGCGCTGCAGGCGGCGGTGCGGATCGGCGACTTTGCCGAGGCCAACACTGCGCTGCGCATCGTCAAGGGCTATGCCGAAGAATATTGGGAGGATTTCCATCCCGGACCGGCCGCCGAGATGCTCGTCGGGCGGATCAACGAGCTGACCGCGCTGACCCGACCGGCGGCGATGATCCTGCCGCTGCAGCGCGCGGGACTGGCACGTCTGCCTGCGCCGTCGACGATCGAGTTCACCGCCCAGATGATCGCGCAGGCGTGTACGCCAACCGCCGAGTGGAGCGAAGACGACGAGACCGAGCTGCAGGCCAAGATCGAGAACGGCCAGATCACCGCGGCGAATGCGCGCACGATGAAACCCATCCGCGAGGGTGGCCGGACGCTCCGGATGCTGGCGCGCGCGCTGTCGGCGTCGGTGCGCGAGGCCGACGCGGCCGCGGGCATTACTGGCGGTGAGACCGGCGACCCCGAGGCGGCGCGCAAGCTGGCGCTTTTCCTGCGCGAGACCGTGGTGACTTCGCATGCCGGACTGACCGACATGTCGAACCTGCTCTACGAGATCGCCGAGGTCTATGAAGCGAAAGGCGGCGACAGCCCGAGCTTTGGACCGATCTACAACCAGATCAAGGCGATGCAGTCGGAGACCGAGAAATTTCTCGAGATGTTTCCCGAAGATGAGGGGGCGGGCGACGGCGATCCCGGATCCGATGGCGGCGGCGGTGGCGAGGCCGCGTCGAGCAGCGGTCCGGCAAAGTCCTTTACCGCCGGCGTACCTCGGAGCCGCAGCGACGTCGTTGCGGCACTCGATATGATCGGTCGTTACTACGCCGATTCGGAGCCGACGAGCCCGGTACCGATCATTCTTCGCCGGGTGCGCAACTGGGTCCACATGGATTTCATGCAGTTGATGAACGAAATCAATCCTTCAGGGGTCGACGAGGTTCGCAGCCTGTTGGCAAGCCGGGAAGAATAGCGCACAGTGTCGCGCGTCGCGATTCGAGATTCGGATCGTGTGGGGATGTGACCAAGGGAGCTGGGCATGGCACAGGACGGTCAGAAATTCATTCGGCGCAATCGCGCGCCGCGCGTCCACATCGAATACGAAGTTGCGACCTATGGTTCGGTGGAAAAAGTGTCGCTGCCATTCGTGATGGGGATCATGTCCGATCTGTCGGGCAAGTCCGAGCGCGAGAAGAAGGAAATGGGCGAACGCGATTTCGTCAATGTCGACATGGATAATTTCGGCGAATTCCAGAAGAGCATTGCGCCGCGTGCGACGTTCTACACCGAGAATACGCTGACCGGTGAAGGTAAGCTTGCGGTCGACTTGACGTTCAACAAGATGGACGACTTCACTCCTGGTGGTGTTGCCAAACAGTTACCCGCGACTGCCAAGCTGCTCGACGCGCGCCAGCAATTGAGCGACCTGCTCGCCTACATGGACGGCAAGGACAAGGCCGAGGGCGTCATCGACGCGCTACTCGCCAATCCCGACCTGCTGTCGTCGCTCGCTGCCGAATCGAAGGCGCGCAACGATGGCGACGCGGCCTGACCAGATATCCGGCTCCGGCTCGGCCGGGGCGTGATTTAGCCAAGGGGTGACGACATCATGGCGACCGATCCGAACGCCCTCGCAGCCGGTGGCGCACCCGCCGCCGCCGAGGTGACCATCGACGACTTCTCGGCGCTGCTGCAGAAGGAATTCAAGCCCAAGTCGGACGAAGCCAAGAGCCGCGTCGAGATGGCGGTGCGCACGCTCGCCGAGCAGGCGCTCGCCGGTTCGAACGTCATGCCCGGCGACGTCATCGGGACGATCGAGTCGATGATCTCGGCACTCGACCGCAAGCTGACCGAGCAGGTCAATCTCGTCATCCACCATCCCGACTTCCAGGCGCTCGAGTCGGCGTGGCGCGGGCTGCAGTATACGGTGTTCAATACCGAGACGAGCACCGATCTCAAGATCAAGGTGATGAACGTCTCGAAGGACGAACTGCGCAAGATGTTCGGCAGCTACCGTGGCGCGGCATGGGACCAGAGCCCGTTGTTCAAGCGTGTCTACGAAGCCGAATTCGGCCAGCTCGGCGGCCAGCCCTATGGCTGCCTCGTCGGTGACTATTATTTCAGCCAGATGCCGACCGATGTCGAAGTCCTCGAAGGCATGGCGAAGGTCGCGAGCGCCTCGCACGCCCCGTTTATCTCGGGCACCTCGCCGACGCTGTTCGGCATGGACAGCTGGCAGGACCTGACCAAGCCGCGCGACCTCGGCAAGATTTTCGACACGCCCGAATATGCGTCGTGGCGCGCGCTGCGCAACAAGGACGACTCGCGCTACATCGCGCTGACGATGCCGCGCGTGCTGGCGCGCAAGACTTATGGCGCGACGTCGGAACCTGTCGAAGAATTCGCCTTCGAAGAGGACACGGCGGGCGATCACGACAAGTACAGCTGGATGAACGCCGCGCATGCAATGGCGGTGCGGATCAATGCCGCCTACAAGGAATTCGGCTGGTGCACGCGCATCCGCGGTGTCCAGTCGGGTGGCACGGTCGAGGGGCTGCCGACGGCGATGTTCCCCACCGATGAGGGCGACACGGCGGTCAAGTGCCCGACCGAGGTCGCGATCAGCGACCGTCGCGAGGGCGAATTGTCGGCGGCGGGCCTGATCGGCCTGATCCACCGCAAGAACACCGACCAGGCGACCTTCATCGGTGGCCAGACGCTGCACATGCCCAAGGAATATGTCGACAAGGGCGCAACGGCCAACGCACGTCTGTCGGCGCGCCTGCCGTATCTCTTCACCAGCACGCGCTTCGCGCATTATCTCAAGTGCATGGTGCGCGACTGGGTCGGCGGCACGCCGACCGCGCGGCAACTCGAGGGGCGGCTCAACAGCTGGATCAGCATGTACATCGATCAGTCGCCCGATCTGTCGAGCGAAGAAAACAAGGCGCGCCAGCCGCTCAAGGCCGCGCAGATCGATCTGACCGAGGATGAAGAAAATCCCGGTTTCTACAGTGCCAAGTTCTCGTTCGTGCCGCACTTCCAGATGGAAGGCATGGACATTTCGCTGAGCATGACTTCGTCGCTGCGCCAGGCTCCGGGTTGAGGCCTGACGTTACATAAAGAAACGATCAACTTGAATACGGACTACGGAGACTTATCATGGCAATGGACATGTTCCTCAAGATCGAACCCGCGATTCCGGGTGAATCGCAGGATTCGGCCAAGGCGACCGTCGGTGACATCGAAGTTCTCGCTTGGTCGTGGGGGATGTCGCAGTCGGGCACCTTCCACGCCGGTGCGGGCGGCGGTGCCGGCAAGGTGAACATCCAGGACATCTCGCTGACCAAGTATGTCGACAGTGCCTCGACGACAATGATGGGCGCCTGCGCCAAGGGCACCCACCTGACCAAGGCGACGCTCAGCGTTCGCAAGGCCGGCGACAAGCCGCTCGTCTACATCAAGATCTCGATGGAAGACGTGCTCATCTCGTCGATCAGCACCGGCGGTTCGGGCGGTGAAGACCGTCTGACCGAGAACGTCTCGCTGAACTTCGGCAAGGTCAAGGTCGAATACTTCAAGCAGGCCAAGGATGGCACGGTCTCGGCGGGTGGCACCCCGCTGAACTACAGCATCCAGGAAAACAAGGCCACTTGATCCAAAACTCCGGGGGAGCTGGGCAGATGGAAGCCGAAACGCTCCTCCGGAGTGGGGATCTTGCGGGTGCGCGCGCCTGGCTTGCGGGGGAACTCCGCCGCAAGCCAGGCGACACGAATTTACGCCAGTTCTTCTGGCAGTTGATCGCCATCGCGGGCGAGTGGGACAAGGCCGAGCAGCAGCTCGTCACGCTGGCCTCCGCCGACCCCAAGGCGATGATGATGTCGAGCGTCTACGGTCAGGCGATCAACGCCATGCGCCAGCGCGAACGCGTCATCGCGGGCACCGAGCGCGGCATGTCGCTGGTTGGCAGCGAACCGTGGGTCGAAGGCCTGCTCGATGCGTTCCAGCAGCATGCGGCGAGCCCCGGCGGCGCGGCGGCGGCGGTTGAAGCCGCCCTCGACGCCGCACCCGCGACTCCCGGCAATCTCGACGGCGTGACTTTCGAATGGATCGCCGACGCCGACGCGCGCTTCGGTCCGATGCTCGAGGCGGTCATCGGTGACCGTTATGGCTTCGTGCCGTTCGCGGCGCTGAAACGCGTCAAGATCGACGATCCGACCGACCTTCGCGATACCGTCTGGCTGCCGGCCGAACTCGAGTCGCGCACCGGCCAGACGACGATGGCGTTCATACCCGTGATCTATCCCGGCACGGCGGCGAGCGGCGATGCCGCGCTGATGCTCGGGCGGCGTACCGACTGGGTCGAGCGCGGTGGGCTCGAAGCGGGCCTGGGGCAGAAGCTGATCGGCACCGACGGCCCCGAAACCGGCATACTGGCGATGCGCGACCTCCGGCTCGGCTGAGCCGCAGCCATGCCGAGTGCGCTCCCCCTAAAACCCTCGATCCTCGACAAGCTGATCGCCGATATGGGCAAGGTGCGCGCCGACAGCAGCCGCGAGCGCGCGCCCTGCTTCCTCCCGCAGCTCGACCGGTTCAACGAGTCCGAGTTGCGCGCCTGCATCCAGCGCGACATCGCGTGGATTTTGAACGATATCAATTTCGAGGCGGCGGTCCCGCTCGACGATTATCCCGAGGTCAAGACTTCGGTGCTCAACCAGGGGATGCCCGAGCTGACCGGCCGCTCGCTCGACAAGGCGACGCTGCTGCGGCGCGCGGTCGAGGTGACGGGTGCGGTGCGCGCCTTCGAGGAACGCCTGCGCCCCGACTCGATCAAGGTCGTTTTCGACAAGGATATCGTCGGTACCGACAACAAGCTGACCTTCGCAATCAACGGCGAAATCCGCAACGCCGTCGACGAATCGTGGATCGAGTTTAAGAGCACCGTCGATCTCGACGACGGCCATATCGAGGTCGGCACGTGAGCGTCGCCGGAGCGCCGGAGATCGGGACGTGAGCGCGGTCGATCCGCGCCTGCTCGGTTTCTACAACCGCGAACTCGGCTATCTGCGGCGGCGCGCGGTCGAGTTCTCGGAGGATCACCGTCAGGTCGCGGGGCGCCTCGGCATCGACGCGCCGACCGACCCCGACCCGCATGTCGAACGCCTGCTCGAAGGCGTCGCGTATCTCAACGCGCGCGTCCAGTTGAAGCTGGAGGACCAGTTTCCGGCATTCACGCAATATCTGCTCGACGCGCTGTATCCGCATTATCTGGCACCGACGCCGGCGATGGCGATCCTCGAATATCGGCCGCGCGACGGCGACGAAGGACTGAAGGACGGTGTTGTCCACCCGCGCGGATCGGAGATCGCCGCGACCCTGACCGGCGATTCGCACACGCCGGTGCAGTTCCGGACCGGCTTCGACGTGCGGCTATGGCCGATCAAGGTCGCGGCGGTCGAATATCTGCCGACGCGCGCGGCGGTAGCGAGCGCCACCGGCGCGGCGCTCGGCGTCGCCGGGCTGCGCATTCGCTTCGCGATGACGGCGGCATTGGCGCTCGCCGACCTCGACATCGACGAACTCCCGCTGTTCATCGACGGTGGCCAGGACGTGCCCAATTTGCTATACCAGCAGATGCTCGCCGATTGCGTCGGGGTACGGGTCTGTGCTCCCGACCGTGGGCGGCGCGACGCGTGGTCGATGAAGGCCGGCCCTGTCGAGGCGATGGGGTTTGCCGCCAACGAGGCGCTGCTGCCCGGCGACGCGCGATCGTTCCGCGGCTATCGGCTGCTCTGCGAATATTTCGCGATGCCCGAGAAATTCCGCTTCGTGCGCCTGACGGGGCTGCGCGCCGGGTTCGCACGCGGCGCCAAGGAAGTCGACGTCGTCGTGCTGTTCGACCGCCCGGTCGCGGCACTGACCGGGGCGCTGTCGGTCGATTCGCTGCGGCTGTTCACGACGCCGATGATCAACCTGTTCGAAAAACGCTTCGACCGCGTCATCGTCGACCGCCGCCGCGACGAGCATATCGTCATTCCCGACCGCGTCGGCGTGCTCGACCACGAGGTCTACCGGCTCGACGCGGTGACCGGCTATGCCAAGGGCGACACCGACGGTGCGCCGGCGTTGCCGCTCTACGCCCGGCGGGCTCAGCGCGGCGTGCGGCCACTCTTCTATTCGCTTCGGCGGCGGCTACGGCGGCTGTCGGAGGCCGAGACGCGGCGGCGACGCGAGAGCGATTATATCGGCACCGAGACATGGATCGCGCTGTCGTCGCCCGACGATCCCGCGCTGGTGCAGGGCATCGTCGAACTCGGGGTGCGCGGGCTCGTCACCAATCGCGCGCTGGCGACGCGGCTGCGCCCCGGGGCGGCGAACCTCAACCTGACCGCCGCCACCGCCGAGGGTATCGATTCGGTCCGCATCCTGCGCGGCCCGACGCGCCCGCAACCGCCACTGGGGTTGGGCGACGCGGCGTGGCGGATCGTCAGCCATCTTGCGCCGGGCCACCACGGCTTCGTCAATTCGGACGGCACGCCCGACCTGCTCGCCGATCATCTGTCGCTCTATCTCCGCGACGAGGCACCCGCCCTGCGCCGCGAGATTCAGGGGCTGACCGGCCTGACTGCAGAGACGGTGACACGGCGCGCCGGGGGGCAGGCACGCCTTGCCTTCCAGCGCGGCCAGAAGCTGACGATGTCGCTTGCCGCCGGTTCGTACGAAGCGGGCAGTGCCTATCTGTTCACCAGCGTCATCGCCCGCTTTCTGGCGGAGTTCGCCACGATAAACAGCTTTACCGAGACGGAGGTTCGCGCCGATAACGGCCTGACATGGGGGTGGGGGACATGTCCCGGTCAACGTCCGACGATCTGACCCTGTTGTTCGACGCGGTCGCCGCCGAGCCCACGGCGTGGGAATTCTTCGCGCTCGCGCGCGGCGTCGAGCAGGCCCGCCCGGATGTGCCGCGCATCGGCACGTCGCTCGACCCGGCGGTCGAGTTACTCGAGCTGACCCACGAGCCGAGCGCCAATTTTCCGCGCACGACGATTGCCGCGTTCGACCGCACGTGGCGGCGGCCGCGCGTGCGTTCGCAGCATATCGGGCTGACCGGGCCGATGGGGCCCCTGCCCGCGCATCTGACCGAATTGTCCGAATTCGAGCGGCGCATCAAAGGGCCGTCGCCGTTTTCGGATTTCCTCGACATGGTGTCGTCGCGGATGCTCCAGGCTTATTACCGGGCGTGGTCTTCGGCATCGCCGTGCACGCAGGCCGACCGGCCGATGGACGACAATTTCGCGACCTATCTCGGTGCGACGAGCGGCGCGACCGACCTGCGCTTCGTCACGCTGGCGTCGCGTCCGCCGTACGATGCGCACGGTTTCGACGACTGGCGGCGGCTGGCCTACGGCGGCCACCTCGCGGGACTGCACAGTGCGGCGGCGACGGTCGACCTGCTCAGCCACCTGCTCGAGCGCCCGGTGCGCGTCGAGGAGGCGGTCGGGCGCTGGCGGGTCATTCCGGCCGAAGCGCGCAGCCGTCTCGGCAAATCGGGCGCCCACAACAGTCTCGGCCAAGGGGCGACGCTCGGGGGTCGGTTCTTCGCGGTCGAATGGAATGTCGCGTTCAGCGTGCGGGCGCAGTCGATGGACGACCTCGAACAATTCCTGCCGGGCGGCGATGCGAACCGTCTGCTCGGCGAGGCGGCGAAGGCGATCCTGCCCGCCCACCTCGACTGGGAGGCGCGGGTCGAGATCGACGAGGCGAAGATCGTTCCGGCGCGCCTCGGTGGCAAGGGGCGCCCCGGTGCGCGCCTCGGGCTGACGGGGTGGATCAAACCGCGGGCGCGCAGCGGCGTCCGTGCGGACCTTAAACTGGCAGGCGGGCGCGGCGCCCGTCTCGCGGCATAGCAGGGGAAGAGCGATGACCGAGATCAGCAGGGCGGCACTTTTCGGGCGCCTTGGGCCGAGCGCACTCAAGGCGATCGAGACCGCGACGGGCTTTTGCAAGATGCGCGGCAACCCCTATGTCGAGCTGGTCCACTGGCTCCACACGCTCAACCAGGACGCCAACGGCGACCTGTCGGTGATCAAGGCGAAGTTCGGCGTCGACGAGGGCGTGCTGGCGCGCGACCTCGTCACCGCGCTCGACCAGTTACCGCGCGGGGCGAGCGCGATCTCGGACTTCTCGGCGCATATCGAGGAGGCGGTCGAAAAGGGCTGGCTATACGCCTCGCTGATGTTCGGCGCGGGGCGCGTGCGCTCGGGGCATCTGATGTACGCGATGCTCAAGACACCGAACCTGCGCAACGTCCTGCTCGCGGCATCGAAGGAATATCGCAAGATCGACGCCGACAAGCTCGGTGACGCCTTCGGCGCGATGACCTCGTCGAGTTCGGAGGCCAACGAAGGCGGCTCGATCGGCGCGGGCAGCGGGCCCGGTAGCGGCGCCGGCGGCGGCGCGGCGGCGGGCGGCGCGGGCGCGGGCGAAGGCGGCACCGCGCTCGAGAAATTCTCGGTCGACCTGACCGCCAAGGCGCGCAGCGGCGAGATCGACAAGATCGTCGGGCGCGACGCCGAAATTCGCCAGGTCATCGATATCCTGCTGCGGCGGCGGCAGAACAACCCGATCCTCACCGGCGAAGCGGGCGTCGGCAAGAGTGCGATCGCCGAAGGCTTCGCGCGCCGCATCGTCGACGGCGACGTACCGCCGGTGCTCAAGGACGTGACGCTGCGCGCGCTCGACATCGGGCTGTTGCAGGCGGGCGCAAGCGTCAAGGGCGAGTTCGAGAAGCGCCTGCGCCAGGTCATCGACGAGGTCGAGGCGAGCCCGACGCCGATCATCCTGTTCATCGACGAGGCGCACACGCTGATCGGCGCAGGCGGCGCAGCAGGGACCGGCGACGCCGCCAACCTGCTCAAGCCAGCACTGGCACGCGGCAAGCTGCGCACGATCGCCGCGACGACGTGGAGCGAATACCGCCAGTATTTCGAGAAGGACCCGGCGCTGACGCGGCGCTTCCAGACCGTTGCCGTCGGCGAACCCGAGACCGAGAAGGCGATCAACATGCTGCGCTCGGTCGCCGACGTGATGGTCAAGCACCACAAGGTCATCGTTCTCGACGAGGCGCTCGAAGCCGCGGTCAAGCTCAGCCAGCGCTATATCCCGGCGCGCCAGCTGCCCGACAAGGCGGTCAGCCTGCTCGACACCGCCGCCGCGCGCGTCTCGGTCAGCCAGCACGGCCGCCCCGCCCCCGTCGAGGACCGCGCGCGCCGCGTCGAACTCCTCGATGTCGAGCGCGAGATCGTCGCGCGCGAAGCCAACAGCGGCATGGGCGACCCGCGCCGCGTTGCCGAAGTCGATGCGCTGCTCGAGGAGGCGCATGCCGCGCTCGCCAAGATCACCGAGAAATGGGAGAGCGAGAAGGCTGCCGTCGAGGCGGTGATCGCGGCACGCGGGGCGCGCGGCGAGGCCGCCGAGAAGGGCGAGGACCTCGACGCGCACACCGCGACGATCCGCGATGCGATGGCGGCGCTCGACGTGGCGCAGGGCGATAGTCCGATGGTGTTCGCGCAGGTCGACGCCAACGCCGTCGCGGCGGTGGTCGGCGACTGGACCGGCGTCCCCGTCGGACGGATGGTCAAGGACGAGATCGCCGGGGTGCTCAAGATCGCCGACAATCTCAAGAAGCGCGTCATCGGCCAGGACCATGCGATGGAGGCGATCGCCAAGCGCATGCAGACGAGCCGCGCCAAGCTCGACAACCCCAACAAGCCCGTCGGGGTGTTCATGCTGTGCGGACCCAGCGGCGTCGGCAAAACCGAGACCGCGCACGCGCTCGCCGAACTCCTCTACGCCGGCGACGATTCGATGATCGTCATCAACATGAGCGAGTTCCAGGAGGCGCACACGGTCTCGACGCTCAAGGGTGCGCCGGCCGGTTACGTCGGGTACGGCCAGGGCGGCGTGCTGACCGAAGCGGTGCGGCGGCGGCCCTATTCGATCGTCCTCCTCGACGAGGTCGAGAAGGCGCACAGCGACGTCCACGAGATGTTCTTCCAGGTCTTCGACAAGGGCTATATGGACGACAGCGAAGGCCGTCACATCGACTTCAAGAACTGCCTGATCCTGCTGACCTCGAACGCCGGGACCGACCTGATCACCGAGATGGCGAGCGATCCCGAAACCGCACCCGAGCCCGAGAGCCTCGCCACCGCGCTGCGCCCCGACCTCCTCAAGGTCTTCCCGCCCGCGCTGCTCGGCCGCCTGATCGTGCTGCCCTACTACCCGTTGAGTCCCGAGATGCTCGGCGGCATCGTCAAGCTGCAGCTCGGCCGCATCGTCAAGCGCGTCCGCGAGAACCACAAGATCAAGCTCAACTTCGACCAGTCGGTGATCGAGTATGTCGTGTCGCGCTGCACCGAACTCGCCAGCGGCGGGCGCATGATCGACAATATCCTGACCAATTCGATGCTGCCGACGCTGTCGACCGAACTGCTCGGCCGCATGGCCGAGGGCAAGACGGTAACGGGCATCGAGATCAAGGCGGTCGACAACGAACTCGTCTATGATTTCCTCGAAGCCGACACCGCCAGCGCGATCTCGACCGAGCGGCGCGTCGAGGAGGCGGTCTCCGACGGCGCGATGCCCGACGAGGAGATGGCGGAGGTCGCGGCGGAATAGTTTCGGCTGCGGCCAAAACTGTTTATACAGCAAGGCGCTGCTGTCGGCTTTGGGGGAATGAGAGTGTTCAACGCAGGGCGCGACAGCCTTGACCGGCATTGGAGGGCGAGGATTTGACCACGCCCGTCTGGTCCGAGGGTCTGTTCCTCCGGCCGCAGCATTTTCAGGCGGCGGGCGGCGCGGCGGCGTCGAACCTGCATGCGCGCTTCGACGGGGCGCAGGCGCATCCGTGGGGAATCGTCGAACTGGCGCTGTCGGACGACCTCGCGCAGGGTGCGCAGGCGGGGATCGACCGGTTGATCGCGGTGTTGCCCGACGGTGAGGTCGTCAGCATCCCGGGCGGCCTGCCCCCTCCCCCGCCGTTCGACATCGACGATCAGGTGCGCGGCGAAATCCTGTATCTCACCCTGCCCGCCGTGCAGGAGGGTGCCGTCGCCTTCGCCTATCCGACGGCGCGCGACGCGGGCATCGCGCGCTATCACATCGTCGAGCGCGAGTTGATCGACGCGACCGACCCCGACCGCGCGCAGGACACGATCGAGGTCGGGCTACCCAATCTGCGCTACGGCATCGAGGAGGCCGATCTTGCCGGGCGCATCAAGATCGGGCTGGCCCGCATCAAGGAGCGGCAGGGCAAGCGCGTCATCTGGGACGAGGCGTATATCCCGCCGTGCCTCGACCTCAAGGCGTCGCCGACGCTGACGGGCTTCCTGATCGACATTCTCGGCCGCCTCGACAGCCGTCAGGACGAGCTGTCGCAACGCGCCGTCGAGGGCACGCAGGGCGGCACAGAGACGTTTGCGGCGTATCTGCTGCTTCAACTGCTCAATCGCTGGCAGCCCGAGCTGCGCCACTATCAACGCCTCGATCGCGTCCACCCCGAGCGGCTGTTCACCTCGTTCGTCGCGTTTGCGGGCGAACTCGCGACCTTCACGCGCGCCGACCGCAAACCGCAGGTCTACCCCGACTACGACCACGAAAATCTGGAGATGTGCTTCAAGCCCGTCATCGAGGCGTTGCGCGCCGGGCTGTCGACCGAGTTCAGCCGTTCGGCGGTGCAGCTCGAGCTCAAGCTGCTCCAGCCGGGCGCGTATATCTCGACGATCACCGACCGGACGCTCTACGATCAGGGGCGGTTCTATCTCGCGGTCGCGTCGCGGCGGCCCGCCGACGACATTCGCCGCGCGCTGCCGTCGGTGGTCAAGATCGGCTCGGTCGCCAAGATGCAGCAGCTTGTGCAGGCCGCGCTGCCCGGCGTGCCGGTGACGCCCGTGTCGTCGCCGCCGCCGCAGATCCGCGTCATGCCCAATTACGTCTATTTCGAGCTCGATCGCGCCTCGCCCGACTGGCGCGACTTCGCCACCGCGCCGGCGCTCGGTCTGCATATCGCGGGCGAATGGCCCGAACTCGATCTCGAACTCTGGTGCGTGAGGAGGCAGTCGCGATGACCCCCGAAGACGACGGCGCGCGCGGCCAGAAGACGGTCTTCCGCCCCTCCCCGCTCGCGGCGCGCGGCGGCGAGACACCCGCAGCGCCGCAGCCGCGCGGTGCTGCCGCGCAGCAGGCGCAGCCCCAATACGCCCAGCGCGCGGGTCCGGCATCGATGACCGACGACGTGCCGCCGATCGACGCGCCGATGTCGGTGCGCAACCCGCTGATGGCCGCCAGCGCGCGCATCCTCGCGCTCGCCGCGGCGGTGCAGGCCGAGCGCCAAGTCAGCGACGCCCCCGCGCTGATGCGCACCGCGTCGGCGGAGACCAAGGCGTTCGAGAAGACGCTGACCGAACTCGGCCTGTCCGGCGAGGACAACGCCCGCGCGCGCTTCGCGACGTTGGCGACGATGGACGACATCGTCCAGAACCTGCCGGGCGGCATGGCGTCGGACTGGGCGCGCAACAGCCTCGTCGTGCAGAGCTTCGGGCAGGCGTTCGGCGGCGACCAGTTCTGGACGATCCTCGACGCGATGCTCAAGCGGCCCGCCGCGCACCGCGACATGCTCGAACTCTACCACGCCTGCCTCGCGGTCGGCTTTCAGGGCCGCTACCGCACTGTGCCGGGCGCGCAGGGGCAGCTCGCCGAGCGCATGAAGTCGATCTACGCGACGCTCAGCGACATCCGCCCGCGCCCCGAGGACGATCTCGTGCCATCGTGGAAGGGCGTACCGACGCCGATGCGCAAGGTCGGCTTCCTGATCCGGCTGCTGATCGTGGCGGCAGCGCTCTTTGCGGTGCTGCTGCTGATCTTTTTCGCGATGAAGCTGTTCCTCGACGCCAAGGACGAGCCCGCGTGGCTCGCGCTGCGCCAGCTGCCGCCGGTCAACGCCGCGTCGATCGACCGCGTCGTCAGCGACATTGCACAGCCGGTGTCGGGGCAGCTCGAGCGCGTCCGGGCGCGCCTGACGAGCAAGTGCATCGAGGCCAAGGACGACGGCGCGACGATCCGCCTCGTCATCGCCGCCTGCCCCGGGCTGCCGGCGGGCATGTTCGACAAGGGCGCGGGGACCGTCTCCGACGCCTATCGCGACCTGATCGTCGAGGCGGGCAATGCGCTAAAGCCCGAGCCCGGCGCGATCGCCGTCGCGGCGCACACCGACAGCGACCCGATCCGCGGCTCGCTGGCGGTGTCGTACCCCGACAATCTGGCGCTCAGCCAGGCGCGAGCCGACAACGTCAAGCAACTGCTGACCCCCGTCATCGGCGACCCGGCGCGGCTGAGTGCCGAGGGGCGCGGCGACCGCGAGCCGGTCGACCGCGGCGACAGCGCCGACGCCAAGGCGAAGAACCGCCGTGTCGAACTCATCCTGCCGCGGAGCGAGTGATGTTGAAGCGGATTTTCACCAACTGGTGGGTGCTCGCGGTCGGCGCGACGCTGTTCCTGACGCTGATCGTCTTCATCCTGTGCGGGCTGGTGATCGGCTCGGCGCTGTTCCTGCGCTGGTGGCTGATCGGGCTCGTCTGGCTGATCTTCGCGGGCTGCGCAATCTGGCATGTCCTCGCGCAGCGACGCGCGGCCAAGGCACTGACCGCAGTGATGGTCGACCCCGAGCCCAAGGACAAGGAAGCCGAAGCGATCGGCGAAAAGATGAAGGGCGCGCTGGCGCAGGCCAAGACGACCGGCAAGAATTCGCTCTACCAACTGCCGTGGTACGTCATCATCGGCCCGCCGGGCGCGGGCAAGACGACGCTGATCCAGAAATCGGGCCTGCGACTGATCACCGACGAGGCCGCGCAGGGCGTCGGCGGGACGCGAAACTGCGATTGGTGGTTCACCGACGACGCGGTGCTGATCGACACCGCTGGACGCTACACCAGCCAGGATTCGCAGGCCGAGCGCGACGCGCAGGGCTGGGCGGCCTTCCTCGGCACGCTCAAGAAGGCGCGGCCCTTGCAGCCGCTCAACGGCGTCATCATCGCGATCGGCCTCGACGAGGTCGGCACCGCGCCTGCCGAGGCGATCGACCGCCATGTCGTGCAGATCCGCGCGCGCATCGCCGAGCTGTCGCGCATTCTGGGCCTCGAACTGCCGATCTATGTGCTGTTCACCAAGGCCGACCTCGTCGCGGGCTTCGTCGAGTTCTTCGACGACCTGTCGGTCGAGGGGCGGCGCGCCGTCGTCGGGCACACGCTGGCGCTCCGAGACGAGAAGCCGTCGCTCGCCGAACTGGCGAGCGGTTACGACAACATGGTTCAGGCGCTCGCCGACCGCATCCCGGCACGGTTGCAGGCCGAGGGTGACCCGATCCGGCGCGGCGCGGCGCTCAGCCTGCCGGCGCGCTTCATCGACCTGCGCGCGCGCATCGTCCGGCTGCTCGACGGCGTCTTCGGCGTGAGCGCGGGGATCAACGCCGCGCCGGGCCGTCTGCGCGGCTTCTATTTCACCAGCGGCGTCCAGCAGGGTACGCCGTTCGACCGGCTGCTCGGCGCGATGGGCGCGACGCTCGGCAAGGGTCAGCGCGCGCGTGCCGGAACACCCCGCGCGTTCTTCGTCAATCGGCTGCTCAAGGACGTCGTCATCGCCGAGGCCGGGCTCGCGGGGCCCGATGCCAAGCGGCGGCGGCGCGTCCGCAACCTGCAGATCGCAGCGTACGCGGCGATGGGCCTCGTCGGGCTGCTGCTGCTCGGGGCGTGGATCTGGAGCCTGACGTCGAACCTCGGGGGCCAGCGCCAGACGGCGGAGGCGACGACGGCGATCACCAACAACGCGCGCGCCATCGATCCCGGCGACAAGGTCTCGCCGAGCGCGACGGCGGGCGATGTCCTCGACCTGCTCGACGCGGCGCGCGACGGCCTGCCCTACGGCGTCACCAAGGCCGCGCATCCGCCGCTCGGCGAGCGTTTCGGCCTGTACCGCACCAGCCTCGCCGACGAGAGCTCGCGCGGCTATTACGACGCCCTGCAGCGTTACCTGCTGCCGCGCCTGATCGTCACCGCCGAGCGGGCGTTGACGGCGGGCGGCACCGACCCGGTGGCGATCTACGAACCGCTCAAGGTCTATCTGATGCTCGGCAACCGCGCCGGGGCGAAGCGCGACGACAGCTACATTCTGCGCTGGCTGGAGGGCGAGCTCGCGGCGCGCGATTTTCCCGGCCCCGAGAACGAAGCGACGCGGGCGCGCGTCCTCAGCCACGCCAAGGCGCTGCTCGCCGATACCGGGCGGTTCGGGCGGCAGCTCACCGGGCCACTGCTCGACCCCGGGCTCGTCGAGCAGGCACAGGCGTCGATCGCCGCGATGTCGCCCGCTGAACGGGCGCTGGCGCTGATGAAGCAGCAGGTGACGGGCGAAGACTGGCACCTCGTCGGTGGCGCGCTGCTGCGCGGCGAGGCCGACGCGTTCGGCAATCCGCAGGAGGTCAACGCCGCCAAGGTCCCGTATCTGTTCACCAAAAAGGGTTTCCAGGAGGGCTTCGTCGCGCAAGCATCGACCATCGGTGCGGCGCTCGACAAGGATCGCTGGATGCTCGGTTCGGGTGCAGCGGCCGCGACGGTGCTCAACCCCTACGAGCTCGGGCAGCTCTATGCCGCGGAATACACCAAGCATTGGAACGCGATGCTCGCGTTGCCGCAACCGGGCGACTATGCGCGCAACCCGACCGCGCTGGCGCGGATCGCCAATCAGGGCGCGTCGCCGCTCAAGAAACTGACCGATCAGGTCGTCGCCAACACGACGAGACTGATGCCCAAGATCACCGCGCCGACACTGCCGGGCGGCGCGCTCGGCCAGCTCGCGGGCAAGGCTGCGATGGGCCAGATGAAGGGCTCGGCGACGACGATCGCGGCGCAGGCGATCGAGACCAACTACCTCGGCCTCAAGGACTATGCCGGCGAGCCGCTCAAGGGCCTGCTCGGCGCACTCGGCAAATATCAGCTCGCGCTTGCGCAGGCTGCCGTCGCAGGTGGCGGCGGCGGTGGCGGCGGTGGCGGCGGCAGTGGCGGTGGCGGCGGCGGTGGAGCCTCCGGGGCCATCGCGGCGGCGGCGGTCGATCTCAAGGTCGCCGCGCAGAACGCAGGCGCTGCCGCCCCGGCGCTCGGCGACTTCGTCACGCAGGTCGCGGGCGGGTCGAGCAAGGCCGCAGAAACCACGCGGACCTCCGAACTGCGTGACGGCTATGCCCGCAGCGTCGTCCAGGCGTGTCAGGCGGTATTCGGCAAGGGCTATCCGTTCGGGACCGGTAGCGACCTGCAGACCGGCGACGTGTCGCGCGCCACCGGGATCGTGACAGGCTTCGGGCAGAACCAGCTTGGCACTTATCTCGCACGCGACGGCAAGATGTGGCACTGGATCAGCGAACCGACAGTCAAGAACTTCACCCCCGAAAGCGCGCACAGCTTCCAGCGCGCCGAAGCGGTCAGTCAGTTGATGGGCGGCAATCTCGTGCTGCGGATCAGCGCCGCGGCGACCAACAAGGGTGGCGTCCGGCTGCGGGCGGGGGGCGTCCCGATGGACCTCAACCCCGGTGCCGGGGGCGAGCGCTTCAGCTGGTCGAGCGGTGGCAGCCAGATCGCCGAAATGGCCGCGACCAACGGCGGCGTCGCACCGCCGCTCCGCGAGGAGGGCCCATGGGCGCTATTCCGCGTCCTCGACCACGCCAAGAAGCAGGTCACCGGACCGGCGAAATACCGCTTCATCTTCTCGCCCGACAGCGCGGTCGATATCGAAGTCGTCGGCGGCCCCGACCCCTTTGCGCCCGACGGCCCGTTTGCACTGCGATGCCCGGCGAAGCTGTGAGCGACGCCGGTAGCCCTGGTGGTCTGGTGGCTGGCCTCTTCGGCAAGCTGCCCGCGCACGGCGATTTCGTCGAGCGCGGCTGGCCACCCGAGGTGACCGGCGCACTCGACACGTGGCTGACCGCTGCCGTCGCCGCCGAACGCGAAGGCATCGACGACGACACTTTCGAGGCCCGAATGAACGCCGCGCCGCTATGGCAGGGCTATGTCGCGCCGGGGCTGGCAGGGCCGCTCGCACTGCACCTCGCGCTCGCCCCCTCGATCGACAAGGCGGGTCGCTATTTCTTCCTGACCGCCGGAGTCGCCGGCCCTGCCGATCTGGTCTGGTCGGTCGCCGCGCAGCAGCCGCGCTTTGGCAGCGCGCTCGAAACCGCGATGTACGATGCACTCGGTGGCGACCTCGATGCCGACGCCATGCTCGGCGTCGTCGCCGATGCGGTGGACACCCCCGACGCGCGTGCGGCGATGCTCGGCGGTCTCGCGCTGCCCGACGGGACCGCATGGTGGGTCGGCGACCCCGCCGACGGCGCACCGGTCCTCGTCCGCCGCGCTAGCGCCGACCGCGCGCTGATTGATCTGCTGCTCAGCGGGGGAGAGGCATGATGCACCTGCGCCACCGCTCGGCCCCGCGCACGCACGTCGGCATGGTCCGCAAGGTCAACGAGGATTCGCTGCTGGCGCGCGACGACGCCGCGCTATGGGTCGTCGCCGACGGCATGGGCGGCCACGAAAACGGCCAATGGGCATCACAGACACTGATCGCGCAATTCGCCGAAATGGACATGCCGCCCGACCCGGCGGCCCGCGGCAGTGCGCTGGTCGCGGCGTTCGAAGCGGGCAACACGGCGATCAACGACGCCGCGACGACCGCCGGCAAGCAGATGGGCACGACTGCCGTATTGTTTCACTTGAACGGCGACGACGCGCTGTTCCTGTGGGTCGGCGACAGCCGCATCTACCGCTCGCGGCGAGGCGAGATGACGCAGGTGACGCGCGACCACACGGTCGTGCAGGAACTCGTCGACCGCGGCAGCCTCGCCCCCGAGGACGCCGAGACGCATCCGATGAGCCATGTGCTCAGCCGCGCCGTCGGGACCGAGGCGGCGCTGCGCTACGACTGCATCGTCGACAAGGCGTGGCCCGGCGACCGCTATCTGCTGTGCAGCGACGGCTTGACGAAAGTCGTGCCCGAAGTGCTGATTGCGCGTATACTGGCGCGCGGCAACATCGACGCCGCCGCCGATCAATTGATTGCCGAGACGCTCGAACGCGGTGCCCCCGACAACACCAGCATCGTCATCGTGTCGGTCGAAGAAACCACGGCGCTCAGCGGACAGGACGGACTATGAGCGACGACGACGATCTGCCCGCACCCAACCCCCACGCCGGGGCCAATGCCGGTGAGCGCACCGTCGTCGCGAGTGCCGACAGCCTTGCCGCCGCGCTCGACGCCCACGCCGCAAAGAGCGCCCCGCCGCCTGCGCCGGCCTGGCCGGGTGCCGACCCCGCCGCCGATCCGTTCGGTGCGAGCGTGGCCCCCGAGGGCGATCCGTTCGGTACGCCCGAGGCCGACCCGTTCGCGCCCGCGCCCGACGCCTATGAAGCGCGCCACCGTGCCCCCGATCCGTTCGGCGGCACGGTCGCACCGTCATCCGACCCTTTCGGCGGTGCCGCACCCTCCCGCGACCAGCTGGCCGACGCCGAGGCCAAGATCGAGGCGCTGCCCGAGGCGCAGACAGCGCAGCCTGCGGTGCCGTCGTTCGGCTCGGGACCGCCGGGGAGCCTCGTCGGCTATCAGCTCAACGACCTGTTCGAGATCGTCCGCTTCATCGCGCGTGGTGGCATGGGCGAGGTCTACGAGGGCCGCAACCTCGCGTCGGGCGAGCGCGTCGCGATCAAGGTCATCCTGCCGCAATACGCCGCCGATGCGCAGTTCATGTCGCTGTTCCGCCGTGAAGCCTCGGCGCTCGAACGTCTCGGCCACGACGCGCTGGTCAAGTACCGCACGCTCGCCTTCGACCGCACGACGCAACTCAACTATCTCGCCATCGAGTTCGTCGACGGCGTACCGATGTCCGACGTCCTTGATGGGGTGCCTGCCGAGGCCAACATGGTGCGCATCGTTTTGCGCCGCCTCGCCGCGGGGTTGGGCAACGCGCATGCGGCGGGCGTCATCCACCGCGATCTGTCGCCCGACAATATCCTGCTCCCCGATGGCGACGTGGCGCGCGCCAAGATCATCGACTTCGGCATCGCCAAGGACACCAACCCCGGCGAGAAATCGGTCGTCGGCGATGCGTTCGCGGGCAAGTTCGGCTATGCCGCGCCCGAAATCTTCGGCAAGTACAAGCGCTCGGTCGGGCCGTGGACCGACGTCTACAGTCTCGCGCTGACGGTGCTCGCCTATGCCAAGGGCTCGCCGCTCGACATGGGCGTCACGATCGTCGACGCCCTCGACGCGCGCGACCACGTTCCGAACCTCGACTTCCTGGCGCCGGACCTCGTACCGGTGTTCGCAGGGATGCTCGAGCCCGACCCCGAAACGCGCTACCGCTCGATGGACGCGGTGATCGAGGCGCTCGACGCCCCCGCCGTGGCGAATATGGGCGCGAACCTCCGCAGTGCCTTCGGCACGCCCGATTCGGCGCTCGACGACGACCGTCCCGCGTCGAAGCCCAGCTTCGTCCGCAGCGATGCAGCCACCGCCGCGACACCGCCGGTAGCGAAAAGCAAGTTGCCGCTGTTCGGTGGCATCGGCGCGGCGGTGCTGGTCGCCGTGGTCGGTGGATATTTTGCGCTGAGCGGCGGCGACAAGAAGCCTGCTGAAACGGTCGCCGCGGCGTCCGATGCGACCACCGCTTCTCCCGTGGCCGGCGTTCCCTCGCGCACCCCTTGGGCGGAGGCACGCCCGCAACTCCTCGCCGCGCTTGCCGCCGTACCGTGCAGCGACCTTCGGCTGGCGGGCGAACCCGACGCCGACGGACATCTGTCGCTGACCGGGTGGCGGCAGGCCGGAACGACGATGCCACGGGCGCCGCAGGGCTATGTCCTCGACAGCAGCGATGCGGCGACAATCGCTTCGCCCAGCTCGGAGACCTGCGACATTATCGGCAAGCTCCGCGCCGCAGTGCCGTCGGGCGACGAGGGCAACTTCACGATGAAAAGTTCGCAACGCGTTGCCTATACCTCGATGCCGAAGATTAATGGGGCCATCGAGATCAACTTCGGGGTCCGCACGCCGCCCACCGGTAAAAGTCAGCAACTTTTCGT
>JBBQVB010000036.1:0-21812 GCA_038211965.1 Sphingomonadales bacterium | reverse complement strand
CCGGGAACGTGAAAGCCGCTGCCGACCCCGGTAACGACGGGAACTGCGCCAGCGACATTCTCGGCGAGGACACCGCGCACGGTCGCTTCGCGCGCGGGATCCGCCGCCAGCTGCGCGCGTGGTGCAGCGAGGACATATTGGCCCGGAGCGCCACCGGGCCGCAGGAAGAGCAGCACTTCGGCCCCCTTCAGCGTCGGCGGCCTGCCGCGCGCGTCGAGCGGCAGTTCGACGAGGTACGAAACCCCGGCAGCGATTGCGGTGGGTGCGCGCAGCGCCGCATCGACGGTCGCCGTGACGAGCAGCCGCGCCTGACCCGCCGCGACGTCCGCCGCATCAGCCTTCCCCAGCCGCTCGGCCTTGACGATGGTGGCGCGGACGATCACCGGCGCGCTCAGCGCGAGTCCGGCGAGGTCGGCGTAGGTCGGCACCGGACCCGGCACCACCGGTAATTGTGCGGCGGCGCCAAGCAGCGGCAGCAGCAGCGGTAGCAGCAATCGCGCGGGAGGAAATCGAACCGCCATCTGAACTCTCGCTTCGCTGTCATGCAGCCGTCTTGCATTCGATGCGTTAGTGCATCGACAACAAGGTGACAAAGCGGTTGCGGCGCAAAGGACACGCCGCTAACACTTGCTCGACGGCACGACGCGAACCGGCACTCTTCGTTCCCGGGTCGAGGCACTGCCGCCGCTACGGGACTGGCGCGGGGACAATGCGCCACCGTGCGGACCTTGTGGGGGATCGCTGCTTCCGACCGGGGAAACCGGCGGGGGATCACGGGCCGGCTAATGCCGGTTAGGGTTGGACTACTGGAGGGAGTGTCGCACGGCCTATGGCTTATGCGGATCAGAAAATGAGCAGCAATCGCATGATCGGCCTCGGGGCCGTCGTGTTGATTCACGTCTTCCTCGGCTGGGCGCTGGTGACGGGCCTCGCGCAGAAATTCGTCAAGAAGATCATTGCGCCGATCGAGGCCGTACAGGTCAAGGAGAAGGTCGTCCTCCCCGACGAGCCGCCGCCGCCGCCGCCGAAGGAGCAGGAAATCCCGCCCTACGTGCCGCCGCCCGAGGTGACCGTCGCCAACGATTCGCCGCCGCCGCCGACGTTGACGGTGCAGCGCGAGGCTCCGACGCCGCCGCCGGTGTTCACGCCGCCTGCGCCGCCGCGCGCCGAACCTCCGCCGCCTGCTCCCAAGGGGCCGTCGCAAGCCGCGCAGCCCGCCAACGCCCATGTTTTCGACGTCACCGAGGACGATTATCCGCCGTCGTCGCTGCGCGCCGAGGAAGAGGGCGTGACGCAGGTCAAGGTGCAGATCGGTGCCACGGGTCGCGTCGAAGCCTGCGAAGTGACTGCGTCGAGCAATTTCCCCAAGCTCGACGAGCGGACGTGCAAGCTGTCGGCGCGTTGGCGCTTCAAACCGGCGCTGCAGGACGGCACGCCGGTCGCCTCGACACTCAGCAAGCGCATCCGTTGGCAGATCAACCGCAAGTAACCGACACCGCAGACCGCTTTTCAGATAAAGACAAGGAACCTTCGATGGAAAACAAATTCGGCCTGATGCAGGCGCTCGAGCAGGGCGGTCCGCTGACCTGGGGCGTTGTTATTATCCTCGCGATCATGTCGCTCGGCTCGTGGTACATCATCATCACCAAGTATCTCGACCAGCGTAAGGTGCTCGCCGAAGCGCGCGACCTCGAGAAGAAGTTCTGGGGTGCCCCCAGCCTTGCTGATGGCGCCAAGAAGCTCGACAAGAACTCGGCCTTCCGCCAGATCGTCGACGACGGACTGCGCGCCACCGATCACCACGAAGGTCGCCTGACCGACAAGATCGATCAGCACGAGTGGGTGACGATGGCGCTCAACCGGTCGAGTGCGAACGTCCAGTCAAAGCTACAGAGCGGCCTCGCCTTCCTCGCCTCGGTCGGGTCGACGTCGCCGTTCGTCGGGCTGTTCGGCACCGTCGTCGGCATCTATGGCGCACTGATCGCGATCGGCGCGTCGGGCCAGGCATCGATCGACAAGGTCGCGGGTCCCGTCGGTGAAGCGCTGATCATGACCGCCATCGGTCTTGCGGTCGCGGTGCCTGCGGTGCTCGGCTACAACTGGCTGATCCGTCGCAACAAGGAAGTTTCGGAGCGCATCGGTAACTTCGCCAGCGACGTGCACGGCGCTCTGATGTCGGGTTCGCGCGTCATCCAGGCTTCGCCGGCGACCGCCGCGAAGACGGTTTGATCGGCACCGTGACAGGAGTTCGCGCATGTCGATGAGTGTCGGCCAACCGAACGAGGACGGCAGCGAGCCGCCGATGTCGGATATCAACACGACGCCGCTCGTCGACGTCATGCTCGTCCTGCTGATCATCTTCCTGATCACCATTCCAGCGGTGTTGCAGACGGTGCCGGTCAAGCTTCCGGTGGTCACCAATATCGCGACCGAGACCAAGCCCGAGAACGTCCTGATTTCGGTCACCAATACCTGCGAAACCTATTGGGGGCAGCAGAAGGTCGACTCGAAGGAGGAACTGCTGACGCGCGGCGTCGCAGCGCTCAAGGCCGAGATCGCGCGCCAGAAGGCAGCGGGTGGCAAGATCGAACTGCCCGAGGTCCATATCCGCGGCGACAAGGATATGGAGTATCGCTGCGTTGGCGGCGTGATCTTCACGATGCAGCGCGCCGGGTTCCTCAAGATCGGTTTCATCTCGGAGCCCGTGCTGCCCGGCGGCAACGGCTAGGATTACGCCCCCCGCTTCGGCGGGGGGTCGTCAGGAGTAGATACGAATGTCAATGTCGGTAGGCGGGGACAGCAGCGACGGCGCCCCCATGATGGACATCAACACGACGCCGCTGATCGACGTCATGCTGGTGTTGCTGATCATGTTCATCATCACGATCCCGATCCAGACGCACGCGGTCAAGCTCGACCTGCCGCCGCCCAATCCGCTGCCGCAGACCGTCGATCCGGTATTCAACCAGATCGATATCGATTTTCTGGGCAACATCTATTGGAACAAGAAGGAGGTCGATGTCCCGACCTTGAACGCCTATCTCAAGCAGGCGGTGGCGCTCCCCGAGGAGCCCGAGCTCCGCCTTCACCCCGAGGGGCTGGCTAAGTACGAGGTCGTCGACAAGGTCATGGCGACTGCGCAGCAGGCGGGCGTGACCAAGATGGGCTTCGTCGGCAACGAGGCCTACGCCAACTAGCGCAGCGAAGGGGTGCAGCGGCGGCGTGCGCGCGTTGGCTTAGGCGGTGGGTGGAGCGGTCGGCAGGTCATCGTCGACTGCGAAGCCTTCGCCCACAGGCTGCCATAGTTCGATCCGCGCGCCGTCGCAGTCGACGATCCAGGCGAATTTACCATAGGATTCGTCGAGCGGCTCGCCGACGGGCATGATCCCCTTTGCGCCAAGGTCGGCAAGCAGGGCGGCGAGGTCGTCGACACGGAAGTTGACCATGAACGGCTGCGACCCGGGCCCGAAATAATCGGTGGTCGCCGTGAACGGCGACCAGACCGTCTGGCCGCCATCGGATGCGAATGTGCAGCCATAGTCGTCGGTGCTGAGCCCAAGGTGTTCGGCGTACCACGCGCGCGTCCGTGCCGGGTCCGCGACCTTCATGAACACGCCGCCGATGCCGGTGACCTTTGCCATGCCGACACTCTAAGTCGCGAGAGGTGCCGCGTCGAGGCCCTTCCGGTCGCTGCGCGCCGCCCACAAGCACGCGCCTGCAATGATCGCTGCGCCGAGCCAGACCTGCGGGCGCACCGCTTGCCCGAAGCACAGCCATCCGAACAACGCCGCCCAAGGCAGCGCGGTGAATTCGAGAACGCCGAGCACCTGCACTTCGACTTTGGCGTAAGCGCGGGCAAGCAACTGGATGCCGAGATTGCCGAATAGTCCGGCGACGCCGAACCAGATCCAGTCGGCGGGGACCGGAAACGGCTCGCGAAAGACGAACGGCGCGAGCAGCAGCATCGGGATCGCCGCACCCGTCAGCGTCAGCAGCGTCGAGCCGTCGCTGGCGGCGCGAGCCCGCATGACGATCGCGGCGAGCGCGTAGGTCAGCGCGGCGGTCAGGATCGCCGCCAGCGCCGGGCCGCGGTCGCCGGTAAAGGCCGGTGCCCCCTGGACGGTGACGAGGACGCCGACGAAGCCCAGCGCTGCTGCGGCCAGCACCGGCCCGCGCATGCGCTCGCCGAGGCACAGCTGCGCGAGCGGCGGGATCAGCAGCGGTGCGATGAAGCTTAGCGTGATCGCCTCGGCCAGCGGCAGCCGCGTGATCGCGAAAAAGAATAGCGTCGCCGTGACCGCGATCAGGCCACCGCGCAACAGGTGCGCGCGCATCATCTCGCGGCGCAATGGCGCACGGCCCTGCTGCCACCAGATCAACCCTGCGAAGAGCGTCCCTGCGACGTAGCGTCCGAAGACGCAGACCAGCAACGCATTGGTGAAGGTCAACTGCTTGACCGCCGCATCGAGCGCACATAGCGCGGCAACGCCTCCGGCGGCTTGCAGATAGGGGCGCAGCGAAGTCGTCATGGCACTCGAATAGCGGCAATACTGCCGATTCCCAATCAGGCCCAGCGGTTCCGGGACGGCCCTTCGCAAGCCCCGACTTTCGCGCTATATCCCGCACTTGCCGCCAGTGCACTAGACGTGTAATACAGCGGATAGGCGACGAATGCGGGCAGGCTCCGAATGAACATGCAGACTCCGATTGTCATGGACGCGAGCGTTCGACCCTATGCGGCGGCGGGGGACGCGGGGCAGCGTCCGCGTCGCCGCTGGATATTCATCGGACTCGCCATCGCGGCCGCGCTGGTGGCGACCTGGGCGTTGTTCGGGCGGGCCAAGCCGCCGGTGGTAACTGCCCCGACTACGACGATCCCCGAGGTGACCGTGGTCGTGCCGGGCCAGCAGACGGTTGCCGACAGCGTGCGCGTCACCGGCTCGATCGCCGCGCGCCGCGACATGCCCGTCGGCGTGCAGGGCGAGGGCGGACTGGTCACCGCGGTGTTCGTCGATGCCGGTAATTTCGTGCGCAAGGGGCAGATTCTCGCGAGCATCGACCGCACTGTCCAGACGCAGCAATTGGCGCAGATGACGGCAGCGATCCGCACCGCGAAGGCCGATGCCGCGCTGGCGCAGGCCGAGGTCGATCGCGCCGCGCGTCTGGTCAGCAAGGGTTTCGTCTCGAAGGCCGATGTCGACCGCAAGACCGCGACTCGCGACGCCAGCCTCGCGCGCGTCGCGGTCGCCGAAGCGCAACGCGGCGAGATGGTGGCGCGCGTCGCGCGCCTCGACGTCCGTGCGCCCGCCAGCGGCCTCGTTCTAACGCGTAACGTCGAGACCGGACAGATAGCGGGCTCGGGCGGCACGCCGCTGTTCCGCATCGCCGAGGATAGCGTTCTAGAGATGCGCGCGCAGGTCGCCGAGCAGGATCTCGCGCGGCTGCGGCCCGGCATGCCCGCCGAGATCATGCCCGCCGGGTCGGCGCAGGTGTTCCGCGGCCGCATCTGGCTGATCGACCCCGTCATCGACGCCGCCAGCCGCCAGGGCATCGCGCGCATCGCCGTCGCCTATGCGCCGGGCCTGCGTGTCGGAGCTTTCGCCAACGCGCGCATCGCGGCAGGCGAGGCGACCCAGCCGGTGCTGCCGCAATCGGCGGTGATGGTCGATGGGCAGGGCAGCTTCGTCTATGTCGTCGCCGCCGACGGCAAGGTGACGCGGCGCAATGTCCGCGTCGGCCCGATCGGCGTCGCCGGGCTGAGCATCGTCGACGGCCTGTCGGGTACCGAGAAAGTCGTGCGCAGCGCCGGGGCGTTCCTCGCCGTTGGCGAAACCGTCAAGCCTGTTACCGTCGCTGCCGGAGCGAACTGACATGCGCAACATCTCGAGCTGGGCGATCAAGAACCCGACCTTCCCGATCGTGCTGTTCCTGATGCTGAGCTTCCTCGGCATCGTCAGCTTCAACCGGATGGCGATCAACCAGAACCCCGACATCAGCTTTCCGATCGTCAACGTTCAGGTCAGCCAGCCCGGTGCGGCCCCGACCGAGATGGAGAAGCAGGTCACCCAGCGCGTCGAGGGTGCGGTGGCGTCGATCGGCAACGTCGAGCACATCACCTCGTTCGCGGTCGAGGGCCTGTCGAACACGAGCATCGAGTTCGCCATCGGCACGACGACCGACCGCGCGGTCAACGACGTCCGCGACGCGGTGTCGAAGATTCGCGGCGACCTGCCCGAGGGTATTCTCGAGCCGACGGTGTCGCGGCAGGACTTCGACGGCTCGCTGGGCAGCTATGCGGTGACGACCACCGACATGAGCCTCGAGCAGCTGAGCTGGTTCGTCGAGAATGTCATCACCAAGCGGCTGTTGCAGATACCCGGCGTCGCTGGGGCATCGCAGCTCGGCGGCGTGCGGCGCGAAATCCGTGTCGATCTCGATCCGGCGCGGATGCAGGCGTACGGCGTCACCGCCGCGCAGATCAACAACAGCCTGCGCGCTCTCAACATCGACGCGGCGGGCGGGCGGACGCAGATCGCCGGTGCCGAGCAGTCGGTGCGCGTGCTCGGCAGCGCCGCGACCGCGAGCGCACTTTCGGAGGCACGGATCTCGCTGACCGGCGGGCGCACCGTTCGCCTCGGCGACGTCGCGCGGGTCCATGATGCGAATGCCGAGCAGCGGATCATCGTGCGTCGCAACGGCCGCGAGGTCACCTCGTTCGACGTGCTCAAGGCCAAGGGCGCATCCGAAGTTCAGACGATGGACAAGGTCACCGCCGAGCTCGCCAAGATTTCGAAGGAGTTTCCCAAGGCCCACATTGAGCTGACCAACGACCAGGTCAAATACACCCGCGAGCAGTACGACTCGGCGATCCGCGCGCTGGTCGAGGGCGCGGTGCTCGCGGTCGCGGTAGTTTTCCTGTTCCTGCGCGACTGGCGCGCGACGCTGATCTCGGCGATCGCGATTCCCTTGTCGTGCATCCCGGCGTTCTTCTTCATGGATGCGCTCGGCTTCACGCTCAACGGTCTCAGCCTGCTCGCGCTGAGCCTCGTCGCGGGCATCCTCGTCGACGACGCGATCGTCGAGATCGAGAATATCGTGCGGCATATGCGCATGGGCAAATCGGCGTGGCAGGCCTCGCTCGACGCCGCCGACGAGATCGGCCTCGCGGTCGTCGCGACGACGATGGCGATCGTCGCAGTGTTTCTGCCCGTCGCCCTGATGCCCGGCATTTCGGGGCAGTTCTTCAAGCAGTTCGGACTGACCGTCGTGATCTCGGTGCTGATGTCGCTGCTCGTCGCGCGGCTGATCACGCCGCTGTGCGCGGCCTATTTCCTCAAGCCCCACGGCGAGCGCGCGCACGCGTCGGGACCGGTGATGCTGCGCTACATCGGCTTCCTGCGCTGGTCGATCCGGCATCGCTGGTGGACGGTGCTGTCGGGCGTCGCGGCGTTCGCGCTGACGATCTTCCTCGGCATGAAGCTGCCGCTGGCGTTCCAGCCGCCCGTCGATACCGGGCAAAGCCAGGTCAAGATCGAGATGGCTCCGGGCGTGCGCCTGCAGGATGTGTCGCGCGTCGCCGCGCAGGCGCGTGCGCTGCTCGAAGCACGGCCCGAGGTCGAGTCGACGCTCGAGACGATCGGCGGGTCGGAAGAGGTGCGCTTCGCCGACATCCTCGTGACGCTCAAGCCGCGCAAGCAGCGCACGATGTCGACCAACGACTTCGAGCGCGACATGGCACCGGCGCTGCGCACGCTCCCCGACGCGCGGGTGAATTTCCAGTCGCAGACCGGCGGCTATGGCGGTCACGACATTTCGGTGGTGCTCGTCGGCGAGGACCCGGAGTTGCTGCACAAATCCGCCGAATCGCTCGTGATCGGCATGAAGCGTATGGGGCAGCTCCGCGACGCGCACATCGACGCAGACCTGCAGCGCCCCGAGATCGTCATTAAGCCGCATTTCGACATCGCCGCGCAGCTCGGCGTTTCGGTGCAGGCGCTGAGCCAGACGATCCGCATCGCGACGCTCGGCGACGTGCCGCAGAACCTCGCCAAGTTCTCGCTGTCCGACCGGCAGGTGCCGATCCGCGTGCAGCTGCCCGAGAGCGCGCGGCTCGACCTCGCGACGATCGAGAACCTGCCGGTGCCGATCAGCGTCGGCCAGTTCGGCGGCGCGGGCGGTTTGCAGAGTGCGACGACGGTGCCGCTCAAGACGCTCGCCGACATCGGCTTCGGCGAGGGCGCGGTGAAGATCCGCCGCTACAACCAGGGGCGCCGCATCGCCGTCGTCGCCGACCTGGGCCCCGGCGCGCAGGGCGGCGACGCGGTCAAGGCGATGCACGAACTGCCCGAATACAAGAACTTGCCCGAGGGGGTGAAGGAGATCGCCGTCGGTCAGGCCGAGTGGCTCGGCGAGCTGCTGACCAACTTCATCTACGCGCTGGTGGCTGGCGTGCTGCTGGTGTTCGCCGTGCTGGTGCTGCTGTATCGCCGCGTCATGCCGCCCTTCGTCAACATGGCGTCGCTGTTCCTCGCGCCGCTGGGGGCGGTGATCGCGCTGCTGATCTGCGGCTATGCGCTGTCGATGCCGGTGTTCATCGGGCTGCTGATGCTGTTCGGGATCGTCGCCAAGAACTCGATCCTGCTGATCGACTTCGCGATCGAGGAGATGCGCGTCGGCATCGACCGCGTCGAGGCGATCCTCGATGCGGGTCGCAAGCGCGCCCAGCCGATCGTCATGACGTCTGTCGCGATGGTCGCGGGGATGCTGCCGATCGCGCTGTCGCTCGGCGGCGACGGATCGTGGCGCGCGCCGATGGCGGTGTGCGTCATCGGCGGAATCACGCTGTCGACGATCCTGACGCTGATCATCGTCCCCGCCGCGTTCACCATCGCCGACGACATCGAGAAGTGGCTGGCCCCGCGCTTCGGGCGCTGGTTCACCAACGGTGCCGACCGCAGTGGTAAGGCGGTCCCGGCACCGATGCCCGCCGAGTGAGTTGTCGGGGCTGATGCAAGTCAGCCGCCCCGTACCGCTTGCGCCGCGCGAAGCCTTTGTCCTGCGCCCCTTTCGCATCGTCGGCGCGGTGACGCCCTTTCACCGGATGCGACTGGTCGCGACGTTGCTGCTCCTGGCGATGGCGCTGGCCTGGGCGACGAACCTGTGGCTGTTGCCGCGCTATCCCGAGCATGTCCGCGAGCTCGCCTATGCGCGCGCCTTTTTCGAAGCTGCAATGGTCGGCGGGCTCGCCGACTGGTTCGCGGTAACGGCGCTGTTCCGCCGTCCGCTCGGTCTGCCGATCCCGCACACCGCTATCATCCCGTCGAACAAGGATCGTATCGGCGACAGTCTCGCGCAGTTCCTGAAGGAAAATTTCCTGACTCCCGCCGTCATGGCGCGGCGGCTCGAGGGCTTCGACCTCGCGGGTGGGCTTGGACGCTGGCTCGTCGCGCCGCCGACGCGCGCCGGGGTCAAGGCCGGGCGGCTGCGGCGCGCGTTGTCGAAACTGCTGCTGCAATTCGTCGATGCGCTCGACGACGAGGTCATCGCGAAGCTGATCGGTGTCACCGTTACGGACCGGCTGCGCGACCGCGCACTTGCCCCCGTGCTTGGGCGCCTGATCCGCCCGCTGATCGACGCGGGTCGCCACGAAGCCTTGGTCGAGGCGTTGCTGCGCGCCGCGATGACCGCCGTCGACGCACGCCAGGCCGAGATACACGCGGCAGTCGCGGTGCGCGCGCCCAAATATATGCCGGGCTTCGTCGATCGGGGCTATGCACAAGCCTTCATCGACGCAATTCAGGACCATCTCTACGCAATGACGCAGGAAGCCGCGGAGGCGCAGCGTCGCGATGCCGCGCTCGTCGTCCAGGGCTTCCGTGAACGCCTCGCCGCGCATGAGGGCCACGGCACGCCGCTGCCGCCACCGTCACCCGTACTGCCGATGGGCGAAGACCATCCTGACCGGCAAGCGATCACCCGTCGGCTGCGTGCCTTTGCCGACGATCTGCTCGAGCCCCGCAGCGCAGCCGCGCAGGCAGTCGAGGACATCAAGCGCGAGATTTTCGACGCGCCCGCGACGGCAGCGGTGTTCGCCTCGCTGTGGACCACGATCAAGGCGATGCTCGCCGACATGGCGAACGCGCCCCCGGGCAGCGGAACCGGGCGGGTCGCGGTGGCGGCGGGCAACGTCATCCTGGGCAACGCCGCGCTCGCCGATGCAATCAATACGCTGGCGCGCCGCGCGGCGGTCAGCGTGGTGGCCACTTACGGCGACGGCATCGTGCGCCTCGTCAGCGACACGATTCGGGGCTGGGACGCCGCCACCGTCACCGACAAGCTCGAAGCCGCCGTTGGTCGCGACCTTCAGTATATCAGGATCAACGGCACCGTGATCGGTGGCCTCGTCGGCGTTGCAATCCACGCGGCGGGGCTGGCGGTTTGAAGCCCGTCTCGGGCGTGGTACGCGGAAGCCAGACGCCGGGCGAGCTTGATCCCGACCGGCTGGTTTTCGTTTAACGACGGTGTTGGCGATGCGAATCCGGTTTGCCCTGTGTGCTCTCGCCGTCGCTGTCGCCGCCCCCGCGTCGATCAGCCATGCCCAGCCCGGTGCGCTCGTCGCGACCACGACGCTGTCGGGGGGACCGAATGGCGCTGTGGCCTACCGGATACGCTACCGCTCGACTGACGCCGCCAATCACCCCGTCGTCGTCACCGGCGCGGTCGTCGTGCCGGGCGGGCGCGCGCCGAGCGGCGGGCGCGACATCGTCGTCTGGGCACACGGCGCGTCGGGGGTCGCGGAGAGCTGCGGCCTGTCGGACAAGCCCGGATTATTTGGGCAGATCGCCGGTCTCGAGGCGCTGCTCGCGGCGGGCAATGTCGTCGTCGCACCCGATTATCAGGGGCTCGGCAGCCCCGGTCCGCATCCGTTTCTCGTTGGCGCTGCCGCCGCGCACGCCGTGATCGACGCTGCCCGCGCGGCCCGCGCCATGTCCGCCGCTTCGGCGTCGGCACGCTACGCGGTATTCGGCGAGTCGCTCGGCGGCTTTTCCGCGTTGTGGGCGGGCAGCCAAGCGGCCCGCTATGCGCCCGACATGACGCTCGTGGGGGTGGTTGCTGCCGCGCCACCGACTGACCTCGGCGCCAATCTTACCGGCGGCACGAACGCCGCCGTGCGTGCCTTCCTGACCGCGTATACGGCGACCAGCTGGGAACAGGTCTATCGCCTGCCGCTCAATGGCGTCGTCAAGCCGCGCACTGCGACGTTGATCCGCGCGCTGGCAAAAAATTGTGTCAGCCTCGACGGCTTCAAGCTGCAGACCAAGATCGGCATGTTGCGCCTCGCTGCGCAACTCCGAAACGTCGATCTCGCAGCGAATCGGCGCTGGGCCGCATTGATGGCGCAGAATTCGGTTCCCGACCGGATCGCTGTTCCCGTCCTCGTCGCGCAGGGCAGCGCCGATGTCATCGTCGCCCCTACCGTGACGCGCCAGTTCGTGGCCCAACTCTGCAGTCGCAATGCGACCGTGCGTTACCTGCCGATGGACGGCGGCGATCATGTAACAGCCGGCAAGCGCGCCGCGCCCGAGGCGGTGGCATGGATCGCGGCACGCTTCGCTGGTACCCCGTCGCCGAACGACTGTAACCGCCTGCCGAACTAGGCGGCCAGCGCGATGAGCGTCGCCGCCGTGAGCAACTGCGGCAGCGTCTCGATACGCCCGTCGGCATGGTAGAACAGGTACAGCGGCACCCCGGCGCGGTTGTGCGCCTCGATGAACCGGCCCAGCACGGGATCGCCGTTGGTCCAGTCGCCGACGAGCGTCTTGACGCCCCTTGCTCTGAAAGCGGCCGCGACGCCCGCATCGGCAAGGGCGCCGCGCTCGTTGACCTTGCACGTCAGGCACCAGTCGGCGGTGAAATAGACCAGCGTCGGCGTGCGCGCGGCCTGCAGCGCGGCGAGGCGGGTCTCGGTGAAGGGTTCGGCGGCGAGATCGTCGGGGGCATCGACCGTGGTCGCGGCTCCGGCGGGGGTGGGTGTCGGCAGCGCGACGAGCACCGCGACGAACGCCGCCGCGACGCCCGCCAACGGCAGCCACGCGCGCCCGCCGCTCGCCTGCTTCGCGCCGAGCCACCACAGCAGCAGACCCAGCGCCAGCGCGCCACCGATGCCCAGCGTCATGCCAGACACCCCTGCCTGCCGGCCCAGTACCCACGCCAGCGCCAAAGCGGTGAGGAACATCGGGACGCTCAGGATATGGCGGAATATATTCATCCAAGCCCCCGGTCGCGGAAGGCGGCGGCGTAGCGCCGGGACGAAGCCGATCGCCATGAATGGCAGCGCGAGACCCAAGCCCAAGCCGGCGAAGACCGCGAGCCCGGCAACCGGCGGCAGCACCAGCGCCGCGCCGAGCGCGCCTGCCATGAACGGCCCCGTGCACGGTGTCGCGACAAAGGCGGCGAGCGCGCCCGTCCAGAAGCTCCCCGCCGCACCCGGCTGCGACGCCAGCGACTGGCCGCCGCCGCTGCCGGGCAGCGCGATCTCGAACAGCCCTGCGAGGTTGAGCGCGATTGTCGTGACGAGCAACAACAGGCCCAGAATGACGTGCGGATTCTGCAACTGGAACGCCCAGCCGACCTGCGTTCCCGCCGCGCGCAACCCCAGGATCGTGCCGCCGAGTGCCACGCAGACCAGCATCACCCCACCCGCATAGGCGAGCGCGTCGCGGCGTGCGGCGGCAGGTGCGGTGTTGCCCTTGGCGAGGCTCAGCGCCTTGAGGCTGAGGATCGGAAAGACGCACGGCATGACGTTGAGGAGGATGCCGCCCGCGACGGCGAGGAGGAGGGCGGGCAGAAAGCCGAGGGTGCCGCCGCCGCCGCTATCGGCCCCGTTTTTGCTCGTCGCGCCGCCGAGCGCCGTTCCCGCTGCCGGAACGTCGCCGGGAGTAGCGCGGATGAGGAAGCCACGCGCCTCGCTCTCGCCCACGCGGTCGATGCGGAGGACGCCCTCGACAAGGCCGGTCGACACGCCGTTCGCCTTGGTTTCGAGCCGTAGCCGGTCGCCAGCAACGGTTACGCTCTGTGGCGCGCTGTATTCGACGATGCCGTCGCGTGCGGCGAAGAAATAGGCGGACTTGATACGGTTGAGCCCCGCCAGCGGCACCGCCAGCGTCAGCCGCCCACCCGCGACCCGGTAAGCCCCGGCCTCGGCGAACGGCATCGGCAGCGCCCGCCGCGCTGCCGCCAGTACCGGCGCAGCAGCCGCATCGGGCGCGCCGTCGCCGATGATCAGCGCGGTCTCGACCGTCGCCGCTTCGGGCACGCACATCTCGTCGGTGCAGACGAGATATTGCAGCGCGACCTTGACGGGGTATTTGCTGCCGAGGGCAAGTCCTGCAGGCACGGCGATCTCGGTCAGCAGAGTCGCGGGCTTTTCGTAGACATAGTTCATCAGCCCCGAGATGAGCAGCGTCCCCGGTACGGGATAGCGCAGCGGCGCGGCGGTACCACCGCCCGGCAGGGTCCACGCCGCGCGCGTCTCGATGCCCGCGTCACCGGGGTTCTGCCAATAGGTGTGCCAGCCTTTGGCAGGTGCGAAGTTCAGCGCCAGCGTCAGCAGCTTGCCCGGCGCAGGCGTCGCGCTCTCGGCGGTCAGCGTCACCGTGACGTGTCGCGGTCCGGCAATCTGTGCCACCGCCGGGTTCAGCGCGAAAACCGCGACTAGCGCTGCGAGAAAAGCTTTAAGCCAGATCTGGAAAGGCACGGCAGCGGGTCTCCGGGGGTCGGGCGGCGACGGCCGATGCGCCGCCTGACCTCGCCTTTCGGCGGGCAACCCGCTTCGGATACACGCGGTGCGACCGGAGCGGCAAGCCGCCCCGGTCCCGACCCGTCAGGCGGCGACCGCGACCCGGCGACGCATGCCTGCGCCGACGAAGCCGAAGCCCGCGATCAGCAGCGCCCAGCTGGCGGGCTCGGGGACGCCGGGTGTGGCAGGAAGGTCGAGCAGCTTGATCTGCGACGCAAGGCGCGAGCCGCTCGGCTGGTTGCCCGTCCACGCGAACGTGTAGTTGCCGGTCAGCGTGAAGTCGCCGCTCAAACCGCTCCACAATTTGTTCGCAACCGCGCCGTCGGCAGCGCTCAGCCCGCCGAGCGCCTGCGTGACGGTCACTGTGTCGGTCAGCATCAGATCGGTAATCGCGAGCGAATCGCTCGGCGTACCGGCACTCGCACCCTCGGACCGGATGCGCGCCTCGAAGGCGTCGATCTGACCGTAATAGCTTTGCGTGTCGCTCCATGAGGTGCTTCCGACAGTGTAGGTCACGGTATTGCCCGTGCGGCTGAAGGAGAAGGCGATCGGCGTGCCCGACGTGAAATTGCCGTCGTTGCCGCCTGTAAAAGGCGCGGCATTGGTCAGCGCCTGTGTCACGCCGGTACCGACCGGCGTCGGGATGCCGGTGAAGGCATTGGGCGTGTATAGACCGCGACGGACGTTGCTTCCGGCCTTCACCTGACCGACGGCGCGCTCGAGCGGCGGCAGGACGGTGTTGCCGAAAAGCGGCAGGCCGTAGCTTGTCTGCAAATAGCCGCCCGCGCCTTCAAAAGCAGCGTCGTTCGACTGGGTGGTGAGCAGCGTCGCGGCCGCATTGGCGACGACGGGAACCGAGAGCGCGCAAGCGCCGAAGAGCGCCAGTGCGGCGCGATTTACGGTCATCATGGAAAACTGCCCCAGTGCTCAAAAAAGGCGACGCCCGGACCGCAGAGCGGTGACCCCCAAGCGACGACTGCTACTTGCGACTGTAACGGGGCCGTCAAGATCAAATTAGTGATTTGTTAGTAATTACCCGTCGATGGGCACGACACGGGGGAAGCGCGAAAATTGTGAATTATTAATAAGAGGCAGCGCCACGCGGCAAAGCCGCGCCGTAGGACGGGCGGCGGGTGTGGCCCGCAGCGCGCGGTCCGGCGCAAGCGCGACTTCGAGGGCGAAGACAAAATTCGCCAAAAGGGCAAATTTCGCCTCCGCCTCGGCCACTTATCGCTTGCTGAACTGGAAGCTACGGCGCGCCTTGGCTTTACCGTACTTCTTGCGCTCGACGACGCGCGGGTCGCGCGTCAGGAAACCGGCGTGCTTGACCGCTGTCCGCAGGGTCGGCTCATAGCGGGTCAGCGCCTGCGCGATGCCGTGCTTTACCGCCCCCGCCTGGCCCGACAGGCCACCACCCGCGACGGTGCAGACGACGTCATACTGCTCGCGACGCTCGGCGACGTCGAACGGCTGGTTGATGACGAGACGCAGCGTCGGACGTGCGAAATACACCGTCTGGTCGCGACCGTTGACGGTAATCTTGCCCGAGCCCGGACGCAGCCAGACGCGCGCGATGGCGTTCTTGCGCTTGCCGGTGGCATAAGCGCGGCCCTGCGCGTCGATCTGCTGCTCGCGCAGCGGTGCGGGCGACACACCGTCGTGACCGGCAGGCTCGGTGCCCATCGCCGCGCCGAGACCGGCGAGCGACGAAAGCTGCGACTGGAGATCGTCGGACATCAGACGGTGACCTTGTTGATGGCTTTGCGGTCGGCGTTGCCGAGGCTGTTCTTGGGGTTCATCGCGGCGACGTCGAGCGTCTCGGGCGACTGGGCGACATGGGGATGCTCGGTGCCTGCGAAGACGCGCAGGTTGCGCATCTGCTGGCGGCCGAGCGGGCCACGCGGTACCATGCGCTCGACGGCCTTCTCGATGACACGCTCGGGGAAGCGGCCTTCGAGCAGCTTCGCGGCGGTGATTTCCTTGATGCCGCCCGGGTGGCCGGTGTGGCGGTAGTAAATCTTCTGCCCCGCCTTGCGGCCCGTGAAGCGGACCTTCTCGGCGTTGATGACGATGATGTTGTCGCCGCAGTCGACGTGCGGAGTGAAGCTCGGCTTGTGCTTGCCGCGCAGCCGGTCAGCGATGATCGATGCCAGGCGACCGACGACGAGGCCGTCGGCATCGATCAGCAGCCATTTCTTCTCGACCTCGGCGGGCTTCGCCGCCGCCGTCGTGCGGGAGAGGGTGGTTGGCATGGATAACGTCCCGAAATGCAAAACCGGCCTGCGGATGCAGGCCGGAACACGCGCTCTATCGCGCAAATGGACGCGCTAAGCAAGGTTTTTGGCGGGTTCTGGAAGCGGTATTATAATACCGCAATGCATTTCGCGCGTTCACCCTTCGGTGGCGTGCGCCTGCAAGTGCCCCAGCGCGGTGTGCTCTAGCGTCCGCTCGTGACACGCATCGAGCACCACCAGCGGCGCGAAGCCTGCGACGCGTGCCTCCTCCCAGCGCGACGCGCACAGGCACCAGCGGTCGCCCGCGCTCAGGCCCGGAAACCCGTATTCGGGGCGCGGCGTCGATAGGTCGTTGCCGACGGCGCGGCTGAAGTCGAGAAATTCGTCGGTGACTTCGGC
Source organism: Sphingomonadales bacterium (assembly GCA_038211965.1). Lineage (GTDB taxonomy): Bacteria > Pseudomonadota > Alphaproteobacteria > Sphingomonadales > Sphingomonadaceae > Glacieibacterium. The sequence goes on along the minus strand of JBBQVB010000036.1, from coordinate 5,381 downwards.
GCAGACGGTGTGGACGCCGCCGTCGGCGTCGTCGGTGGTGCAGCAGCCGTCACGCGTCCACCCGGTCAACGGATCGGTCGAACATAGCATAAGCGTGCCGCCCAGCACGTTTCTCGCGGTCATCGCGCCGCCTTTTCGGGCCGATGGGCAAGCCACAAAATGCTCAGCAGCAGCAACGCCGCCCCCGCCTGATGCGCCGCCGCAAGCGCGACCGGCACGCCGCCAACGACGGTAAGCACGCCGAGCGCGAACTGGAGCAGCACCAGACCCGCGACAAGCGCCGCGCGCCCGCCCGCGGCGCGTGCGTGCCACGCGATGCCCAGTGCCGCCGCCGCGACTGCGTAGGCAAGGCTGCGGTGGACCCATTGTACGCTCAGCGGATCGTCGACGAGGCTGGCGATCGGCGGGACGATCCGGCCGAACATCAGCGGCCAGGTGTCGGCGGCATGTCCCGCGCGCAGCCCTGCGGTGAATGCCCCCCAGACGATCTGCACGCCGAGCAGCGCGAGCAGGGGGGGCGTCCAGCGCGGTAGCTTGCGCGCCGGGCCCTCGGACAGGTCGAGCGCGGTCCAAACGCACGCTGCCATGATCGCCAGCGCGGTGACGAGGTGCACCGCAAGCCTCTCGTGCGCGACGCTCGGGCGATCGACGAGGCCCGACGCGACCATCCACCAGCCGATTGCGCCCTGCAACGCGCCAAGCATGAGGATTGCCGTCAGCCGCCAACCATATCCCTTGGGGATCGCCCGCGTCGCGGCGAACCACAGCAGCGGCGCGGCGAATGCGACGCCGATGACGCGCCCGAGCAGCCGGTGCAGATACTCCCACCAGAAGATGCCCTTGAACGCCGCGAGGTCCATTCCCGCATTGACCAGCGCGCCCTGGGGGCTGGCACGATATGCCGCGAACGCCGCGTCCCAATCGCTCGCGGACAGCGGTGGCAGCGTCCCCGACAGCGGCTCCCAGCGCACGATCGATAGGCCCGATTCGGTCAGCCGCGTGATGCCGCCGACAACGACCATGAAGAAGACCAGCGCGGCGACAGCGAACAGCCACGTCGCGACGGCGTGGGGGCGGGTGCGTGCGGCATCGGCAGGGCGGGGCAGGGTAGCAGCGGCAGCGACCATGCTGGCGCCTATGCCGCGTGCGATCGGATTTTGGAAGCGACGTGGGGTCGCGGTCACCTCACAGCCGCCGTAACAGGCGCTCGACCGTGCTCGTCGATGTCTCGTGCCCCGCATTGATGCCCAACGCTTCACACTCTTTTTCGAGCGCGTCGCGGATCTCTGCGAGTTGGTGCTCGGTCATGTGCTCGATCCCGACGAAGGCGTTGCGTGCGTCGGTCGTTGCGCGGATCAGTTCGTCGAGCTTGGCGTGAAGTGCCGCTGCATCGCGGTTTTGCGAGTTCTGGATCAAGAAGACGATCAGGAAGGTGACGATCGTGGTCGAAGTGTTGACCACCAGCTGCCACGTGTCCGAATATTGGAACAGCGGCCCGGTCGCCCCCCACAGCAGGATCGCCGACACGGCTAGCGCGAACGCCAGCGGCTGGCCGACGAACCAGGCGATGCGGTTGGCGAGGCTGGTGAAGATGCGGTCGAGCATGACGGTCTCCCCGAAGTATGAGGCGATGGTGCGGTGTGCCAGCAGCGCGGGCAAGCGACACTTGCAAAACGTCATGTAACAACATATCATTGTCCGATGACGACGCGCCTCTCCGGCTGGATCGACCGCTCGGCGATGGGGCTGTCCGGTTTGTGCCTGATCCATTGCCTGGCGGGCAGCGTGCTGCTCGCCGGACTATCGGCGACGGGCGGTTTCTGGAGCCATAGCGTCCACGTCGTCGGCCTCGGAATCGCACTGCCGCTGGCCGCCTTCGGGCTGGTGCGGGGCGCGCGGCGGCACCGGCGCGGCCTTGTGCTGGCGCTTGGCGGCGTCGGGCTCGCGCTGATGGCGGCATCGCTACTGATCCCCCACGGGGGCAGCGAAATCGCGGTGTCGGTCCTCGGCGTCGCGTTGCTCGCCTCCGCGCATCTGCTCAACCTCCGCTGGTCGCGCGACGCGGCCTGAGCTTGTCGCGACCTGCTACCGGGCGCATATCCGGGAGCATGACCGTCGTCGCCGCTCACCGCCATCATCAGCCGGCCGGCGCCGCGCTCGCCGCTGCCGCGCGCGGTGCGATCGAACGCGCCGGCGAGCAGTGGACCGACCTGCGCGGCCATGTCTTCGCGGCGCTCGCGACCTTCGATCGGCCCGCCAGTGCCTACGACGTCACCGAAGCGGTATCCGCCAGCCTCGGGCGGCGCATCGCGGCGAACAGCGTCTACCGCATTCTCGACCTGTTCGTCGGCAGTAACGTCGCGATGCGTGTCGAGAGCCGCAACGCCTATATGGTCAACGCGCACCCCGACTGCCTGCACGACTGCATCTTCCTCGTCTGCGACGGCTGCGGGAAGACGACCCACCTCGACGACGATTCGCTCAGCCGTCAGCTCCGCGCGCGAGCGAGCGCCACGGGCTTCGTCCCCGTCCGGCCCGTCATGGAAGTGCGCGGGCATTGCGTCGATTGTATCTGAGCTGGCATCGATTGCGCGCGCTGTGCGGCACGCTTGCAATCGACAAGGCCTTCCGCGAACGCTAAATCTTGCCGACTGACCGAAGCCACAGCGAGTTCCCAATGACCGGACGTCCCGCGACGCCGCTTCTCGACCAGGTGTCCTTTCCCGCCGACCTCCGCCACTTCGACGTGCCGCAGCTGCGTCAGGTCGCCGACGAACTTCGCGCCGAGCTGATCGACGCGGTCAGCGTTACCGGCGGGCATCTGGGTGCGGGCCTCGGTGTCGTCGAGCTGACCGTCGCGCTCCACCATGTTTTCGATACCCCCGACGACCGGCTGATCTGGGACGTCGGCCATCAGGCCTATCCGCACAAGATCCTCACCGGCCGCCGCGACCGCATCCGCACGCTGCGGACCGGCGGGGGCCTCAGTGGTTTCACGCGGCGTAGCGAAAGCGAGTACGACCCGTTCGGCGCGGCGCACAGCTCGACCTCGATCTCGGCAGCGCTCGGCTTCGCGGTCGCCAACAAGCTGCAGGGCCGTCCCGGCAAGGCGATCGCGGTGATCGGCGACGGTGCGATGTCGGCGGGCATGGCGTATGAGGCGATGAACAACGCCCAGGCGGCGGGCAACCGGCTCGTCGTCATCCTCAACGACAATGACATGTCGATCGCGCCGCCGGTCGGAGCCCTTTCGGCGTATCTGGCGCGCATCTATTCGTCACGCCCGTTCCTCGAGCTGCGCGATGCGGTCAAGCAGCTCGCCAAGCGTACCTTCGGCCCGAATCTCCAGCGCACCGCCAAGCGCGCCGAGGAGTATTTCCGCACGCTGGCGACCGGCGGAACTTTGTTCGAGGAACTGGGCTTCTACTACGTTGGCCCCATCGACGGCCACAATCTCGACCATCTCGTGCCCGTCCTCGAAAACGTCCGCGACGCCGCCGAAGGGCCGATTCTCGTCCATGTCGTGACGCAGAAGGGCAAGGGCTACACCCACGCCGAGTCCGCGCCCGACAAATACCATGCGGTGCAGAAGTTCGATGTCGTCACCGGCGGCCAGGTCAAGGGCAAGGCGGGACCGCCGAGTTACACCAATGTCTTCGCCAAGGCGCTGATCGCCGAAGCGACGCGCGACCCTAGCATCGTCGCGATCACCGCCGCGATGCCGTCGGGGACGGGCCTCGACAAGTTCGAGGCGGCGTTCCCCGACCGCTTGTTCGATGTCGGCATCGCCGAGCAGCACGCCGTGACCTTCGCAGCAGGGCTGGCGGCGCAGGGCATGCGGCCGTTCGCGACAATCTACTCGACCTTTCTCCAGCGCGCCTACGACCAGGTTGTCCACGACGTCGCCATCCAGAACCTTCCGGTGCGCTTCGCCATCGACCGCGCGGGCCTCGTCGGTGCCGACGGCGCAACGCATGCCGGATCATTCGACGTGACCTATCTCGCGACGCTGCCCAACATGGTCGTCATGGCGGCGGCAGACGAGGCCGAGCTGGTCCACATGGTCCACACCTGCGCGATGTACGACGACGGCCCCAGCGCGGTGCGCTACCCGCGCGGCGAGGGCACCGGCGTGCCGCTCCCGGAAGTGCCGCTCCGCCTCGAAATCGGCAAGGGGCGCATCATCCGCGAGGGCAAGACTGTCGCGATCCTGTCGCTCGGCACGCGGCTTGGTGAGGCAATGCTTGCCGCCGACGACCTCGAAGCGCGCGGGCTGTCTACCACGGTCGCCGATCTGCGCTTCGCCAAGCCCCTCGACCATGACCTGATCCGCCGCCTCGCTGTCACCCACGACGTGCTGGTGACGATCGAGGAGGGCGCGATCGGCGGTTTCGGCGCACACGTGCTGACGTGGCTCAGCGACGAGGGCCTGACCGACAACGGCCTCAAGGTCCGCACGATGCGGCTGCCCGACGTGTTCCAGGAGCATGACGGGCCGGGGGCGCAGTACGTCACGGCGGGACTCGATGCGCCTGCAATCGTGGCGACGGTGCTCGAGGCATTGCGGCACAACAGCGTGGGGATGGCGGAAGGGGCGCGGGCCTAGCCAATTATCGAAGGTCGGGCACTTCCGCTGCAGTCGATTGTTGCAGCGGCATCATGACCTTCGATAGCAACGCAACCCCCCACGCAACAACGGCAGCCGCGAGGGCGTTGCCCGATAGCGCGACGCCATCCGTCGCCGCGTCGTCCGAAGCGGTTACGCCCCCCGATCCCAATTTCCGGCGCGACCGCCTGTTGTCGGCGCTCGTCATCCTTTTCGGCCTTGCGCTGGCGCTCGCCGCGCCGTTCGCATTGCGCGAGGGTGCCGTCTTCTTCATGCCGGTCACCGTCGCACTGGTGATCAGCCTGATGCTCGTGCCGGCGCTCGAGTGGTGCGAGCGACGGCGGATCCCGTCAGGGGTCGCCGCACTGCTCGTATTGCTCGGTTTCATCGTCATCGCCATCGCGACGCTGGTCATGATCGTCATCCCGGCCGCCGACTGGATCCGGTTGCTGCCCCAGCACACCGCGCAGATCCGCGCCAATCTTGCGCCTGCATTGAAGGCGATGGCGTCGCTCCAGCACCTGACGACGCAGTTGTCGCATGTTGTCGGTCCGGCGGCGACGCCGCGCACGGCGGTGGTCGCCGCCGCGCCGACGTCGGCCATCGCGATGGTCGCGACCGCCGCGCCAGGTGTGCTGATCGAGGTCTTCTTCTCGATCCTGCTGATCTATTTCTTCCTCGCCGGCTGGACCCAGATGCGCACCCGCGTCATCGGCGATCGCGAGACTCTGTCGGGCAGCTTGCGCGTCGCGCGGCTGCTGCGCGACATGGTCTC
>JBBQVB010000035.1:0-21970 GCA_038211965.1 Sphingomonadales bacterium | reverse complement strand
CCACAGCGGCGCGAAATGGAAGAGACCCGCGCGCTCGGCGATCGGCGTGTCGTCGATGTCCGGCGCGGTCTCGCTGGCGGCGTTGAGGTCGCCCGCGAACTTGACGTAGCCGCCGAGCGGCAGCCAGCCGAGCTTCCAGCGCGTACCCCGGCGGTCGCTCCAGCCGATTATTTCGCGCCCGAAGCCGATCGAGAAGGTGTCGGCGCGCACTCGGCACAGCCGCGCGATGTAATAATGTCCAAACTCGTGTACGAAAACCAGCAGCCCGATGACGCAGACGAAAACGCCGGCGGTGTAGAAAAATCCGGGCTGCGCGATTGTCGTCAGTGCAGCCTCCTGCTCATCGCCTCGCCCGCCGCGACGCGCGCCGCCGCATCGACTTCGACCACCTCGTCCAGCGACGCGCACGCCTGCGCGGACATCCGATCGAGCGTGTCGCCGACGATTGCGGCTATATCGAGGAACGAGACTTGACCCGCGATGAACGCCGCCACGGCAACCTCGTTCGCGGCGTTGAGGATGCACGGCGCCGACCCTCCCGCGCGCAGTGCATCCCACGCCAGCCCGAGCGCCGGAAAGCGGTCGAAATCGGGGGCCTCGAAGGTCAGCGCACCGATGGCAGCAAGGTCGAGGCGCGCCGAAGGCGTCGCCATCCGCTCGGGCCACGCCAGCGTGTAGGCGATAGGGGTGCGCATGTCGGGGGTGCCGAGCTGCGCCAGCACCGAGCCATCGATATATTCGACCATCGAATGCACCACCGACTGCGGGTGGACGATGACTTCGAGCTGGTCGGCGCGGACGGGAAACAGATGATGCGCCTCGATGAGTTCGAGGCCCTTATTCATCAGGGTAGCCGAGTCGACCGAAATCTTTGCGCCCATCGACCACACGGGGTGCTTGCACGCCTGCGCGACCGTCGCGGCCCGCATCTCGGCGTGGCTGGCGGTACGGAACGGCCCCCCGCTCGCAGTCAGGATGACGCGCGCGACGCGCGCGGGGTCGTCGTGGTCGAAGCACTGGAAGATCGCATTGTGCTCGCTGTCGACGGGTAGCAGCGTCGCGCCGGTGGCGCGTGCGGTCGCGGTGACGAGATCGCCCGCACACACCAGCGTCTCCTTGTTGGCGATGGCGATGGTCGCACCGCGTTCGATAGCGGCAAGCGTCGGCGGCAGTCCTGCCGCGCCGACGATCGCGGCCATGACGATGTCGGAGTCGCCGCGCGCCGCGTCGCACAGCGCCTGCTTGCCCGCCGCCGCCGCGATGCCGCTGCCAGATAGCGCGTCCTTGAGCGCGGCATAGGCGCTCTCGTCGGCGACCACCGCGAGGCGTGCGCCGACCTCGCGCGCCTGCGCCGCCAGCGCCGCTGCATCGGTGTTGGCGGTCAGCGCGTCGACGCGCCACTTGTCCGGCGCACGGCGGAGCAGGTCGAGCGTCGACTGCCCCACCGACCCGGTGCTGCCGAGAACCGTAATCCCCCTCATGACAATACCCATGCAAAGCCCGCCGCACTCGCCACCGCTACCGGCACCAGCCCGTCGAGCCGGTCGAGGACACCGCCGTGCCCCGGCAGCAGTGCGCCCGAATCCTTGACCCCGGCCCGGCGCTTCATCCAGCTTTCGAACAGGTCGCCGCCCTGCGCGAGCAGCGCCATGACCGGCCCGACGAGCAACGCATACCGCTGCACGGCAATCGACCCGCCGAAATATTGCGCGAGCAGCCACGCCGTCAGCGCCGCCCCCGCCATGCCGCCAGCTAGCCCAGCCCACGTCTTGTTCGGGCTGATGCCGGGCGCAAGCTTCGCGCCGCCGATGGCGCGACCAGCGAAGTAAGCGAAGATGTCGGTCGCCCAGACGATGGCGAGCGTCCAGACGGTCAGCGCAAAACCCTGCGGCAGCCCGCGCAGCGCGAGCAGAGCAACGGCAGGCAGACCGCAGTAAATGACCCCCGCGCCGAGCCACAGCGCGCGCCGACGGTCGTATCCACGCGCGAACAGGCCGAGCAAGAACCCGCCCGCCAGTGCGCAAATCAACGCTTGAACCGCCGACCCATAGCTCGCGAGCGCGACGACAACCGCGAGGATGACGAGCCCGACCTGCCGGAAGCCTCGCGGGATACCGTGCATGACGCACCATTCGGCGAACATCAGCAGCACTGCGACTGCGACCAGCGCGGTGAACGCGAGGCCTCCCGTCCACACCGCCGCGAGCGCCACCGCAATCAGCACGGCGCCCGTCGCCACGCGCAGCCCAAGCGCATTTCCGGGGGCGCTGCGGGGCGCTGCCATCTCAGCGGCCGCCATAGCGCCGCTCGCGGGTGGCGAATTCCGCGACCGTCTCGGCGAGCGCGGCGCGGTCGAAATCGGGCCACAGCCGCTCGGATACGACGAACTCGGCATAGGCTGCCTGCCATAGCAGGAAGTTCGACAGTCGCTGCTCGCCCGATGTGCGCACCACCAGATCGGGTGGTGGCAGCCCGGCGGTGTCGAGCCGCGCCTCGATCGCGGGGGCGTCGATCTGCTCCGGCGGCGTACCAGCGAGCGCGCGCGCGGCACGCACCAGCTCGTCCTGCCCGCCGTAGTTAAGCGCGATGACGAGCGTCAGCTTCGTGTTGCCCGCGGTCCGCGCCGCCGCGTCGGTGAGCATGGCGACGATGTCAGGCTTCAACCGCTGCCAGTCGCCGATGAAGCGCAGCCGCACACCGCTGGCAGCGAGCTCGGCGATCTCGCTGCGGACATAGTGGCGCAGCAGACCCATCAGGTCGCCGACCTCGTCAGCAGGGCGCTTCCAGTTCTCGGAGCTGAAGGCGTAAAGCGTCAGCACTTCGATACCGAGGGTGGGGGCCGCCTCTACGATGCAGCGTACCGCCTCGACCCCGGCACGGTGGCCAGCGAGGCGCGGCAGGTGGCGCGCCGCCGCCCAGCGCCCATTCCCGTCCATGATGATCGCGACATGTCGCGGGACTGCGCTCGCTTCGCCGGTCGCAGTGCGGGCTGCGGCGGCGCTCACTTGCCGAGGATTTCCTTTTCCTTCGACGACGTGGCGGTATCGAGATCGGCAATCGACTTGTCGGTGAGCTTCTGGACCTCGGCCTCGAGGCGCTTCTGATCGTCCTGGCTGATCTTGCCCTTCTTCTCCGCCGCCTTGAGCGTCTCCATGCCGTCGCGCCGGACGTTGCGCGCCGCGATGCGCGCGGCCTCGGCATATTTGCTCGCGAGCTTCGCCAGCTCCTTGCGGCGTTCCTCGGTCAGGTCGGGGATCGGCAGGCGCAGCGTCGTGCCGTCGACGATCGGGTTGAGGCCCAGCCCCGCCGCGCGGATCGCACGGTCGACGGCATTGACGTTCGACTTGTCCCAAACCTGCACCGACATCATCCGCGGCTCGGGGACGGTCACCGTCGCGACCTGGTTAAGCGGCATGTTCGCGCCGTAGACCTCGACCTGCACCGGATCGAGGATCGACACCGATGCGCGCCCGGTGCGCAGCCCGCCGAGATCGTGCTTGAGGGCGTCGAGCCCGCCGGTCATCCGCCGTTCGAGATCCGCCCTGAACGCCGCCGCATCGAAGTCCGCCATCTGTCTAGTCCTCGTTCCTGACGATCGTCGAGACGCCCTCGCCCGCCAGCACGCGCGCCAGATTGCCCTGCTCGCGTATGTTGAACACGACAATCGGAATGTCGTTGTCGCGGCACATCGCGACGGCACTCGCATCCATGACCCGCAGGTCGTCGGCAAGGACCTTTGAAAAAGTCAGTTCGGCATAACGGGTCGCGCTTGCGACCTTTTTGGGGTCGGCATCGTAGACGCCGTCGACGCTGGTGCCCTTGAACAGCGCGTCGCACTTCATTTCCGCCGCGCGCAGCGCTGCGCCGGTATCGGTGGTGAAGAACGGATTGCCCGTTCCAGCGGCGAAGATGACGACGCGGCCCTTCTCGAGGTGCCGCTCGGCACGCCTGCGGATATACGGCTCGCAGACGCTCGGCATCGGGATCGCCGACTGGACGCGCGTATCGACGCCCGCCTGTTCGAGCGCGTTCTGAACCGCCAGCGCGTTCATGACGGTGGCGAGCATGCCCATATAATCGGCATTGGCACGGTCGAACCCCGCCGCCGCCGCCGACAGGCCGCGGAAGATGTTGCCACCGCCGACGACGAGGCACAGTTCGAACCCGGCGTCGCGCGCGTGCTTGACCTCGGCAGCGATGCGCGCGGTCTCGGCGGGATCGATGCCATAGGATCCGCTGCCCATCAGGGCCTCGCCCGAGAGCTTGAGGAGGATGCGTTTGAAGCGCGCGGGGGCTGGCATCGTCGGTCTGTTCCTCCCCCGAGTTATGAAGTGACGGGCACCGTAGAGACCGCTCGCGCCATTGTCATCAGTTCAGCCCCCTCCCCGCCCCGCGAGGCGGAGCGAGGGAGCAGCTCAGACCCCTGCAGCCGCCGCGACTTCCGCCGCGAAATCCTTCTCGTCGCGCTCGATGCCCTCGCCCAGCTGGAAGCGCACGAACTCGGTGACGGTGATCGCCGTGCCCGCCGCCTTCGCCGCCGCGGCGACGACGTCCGAAACCTTCGACTTGCCGTCGATGACGAAGACCTGCGTCAGCAGGCTGTTCTCCTGGCGGTACTTGCGGACGCCGCCCTCGATCATCTTCTCGGCGATCTCGGGCGTCTTGCCGCTCGCGATGGCCTTTTCGCGCGCGATATTGCGCTCGCGTTCGACCGTCTCGGCGTCGAGGCCATTCTCGTCGAGCGCCAGCGGGTTCGCCGCCGCGATGTGCATTGCCAGCTGGCGACCGAGCGCATCGAGCGCCGCCGTGTCGGCCTCGGACTCGAGACCGACGAGGACGCCGATCTTGCCGAGGCCCGGTGCCGTCGCGTTGTGCGTGTAGCTGACGACGAGCCCCTGCCCGACTTCGACGAGCTTGGCGCGACGCAGCGACTGGTTCTCGCCGATGGTCGCGATATTGTGCGTCAGCCGGTCCTGCACGTTGCCGTCGCTGCCCGGATAGGGCGCGGCAGCGATCGTCGCGAGGTCGTCGCCCGATGCCAGCGCGATCGCCGTCACGGTGCGTACGAACTCCTGGAACTGCTCGTTTTTGGCGACGAAGTCGGTCTCCGAGTTTACCTCGACCGCCGCGCCACGCGTGCCCGACGTCGCGACGCCGACGAGGCCTTCGGCGGCGGTGCGCCCGGCCTTCTTGGCGGCTGCAGCGAGGCCCTTGGTGCGGAGCCAATCGACCGCCGGCTCCATGTCGCCGTTGGTCTCGGTGAGCGCCTTCTTGCAGTCCATCATGCCTGCGCCGGTGCGGTCGCGCAGGTCCTTGACCATGGTTGCGGTGATCTCGGCCATGAGAATCGTCCTTGCTATCTGATTGCCGTCAACCCGGCGTAAGCCGGGACCCATCGCCTGCGTTCGGGAGATGGGTTCCGGCGTTCGCCGGAATGACGAAAGTAAGTTACGCGGTCGCGTCCGCCACCGGTGCCGACGCTTCGGCATCGTCGCCGACCGTTGAATCGGCGGCCACATCGGGCTGCTCGGCGACCGTCACGCCGACTTCGCCGAGCGCCTCGACCATCGTCGTCGGCAAGGGCTCGGGCGACGGTGCGGGCGTGTAGGTCTCGACCGGCGGCTCGTCCATCGCGCCCAAGTCGAGGCCCTGGTTCGCCTGCCGACCCTGACGCGCTTCGATGATCGTGTCGGCAATCGCGTTGCAATACAGCAGGATCGCACGGCTGGCGTCGTCGTTGCCCGGCACCGGGAAGGCGATGCCCGACGGGTCGGTGTTGGTGTCGAGGATTGCGACGACGGGGATGCCGAGGACGTTGGCTTCCTTGATCGCCAGCTCTTCCTTGTTGACGTCGATGACGAAGATCACGTCGGGCAGCCCGCCCATGTCGCGGATGCCGCCGAGGCTAAGCTCGAACTTGTCGCGCTCGCGCGTCAGCTTGAGGATTTCCTTCTTGGTCAGCCCGGCGGTGTCGCCCGACAGCTGCTCCTCCATCATCTTGAAGCGCTTGATCGAGCCGCTGATCGTCTTCCAGTTGGTCAGCATGCCGCCGAGCCAGCGATGGTTGACGTAGAACTGGCCCGAACGGTTTGCAGCCTCGGCGATCGGCTCCTGCGCCTGGCGCTTGGTGCCGACGAACAGCACCTTGCCGCCCGCCTGGACAGTGCCGCGGACGAAATCGAGCGCGCGCGCAAACAGTGGCACCGACTGCGACAGATCGATGATATGGACGCCGTTGCGGTCGCCGAAGATGTAGGGCTTCATCTTCGGATTCCAGCGATGCGTCTGGTGGCCGAAGTGGGCGCCCGCTTCCAACAGCTGCGCCATCGAGACAACCGGAGCTGCCATAAGTCTCTCTCCTCTATCCGGTTAAGCCGCCGCGTAGGGGTGGACCGGGCTGAGCCCGGCACCGGATGGGTTGCCCCACGCGTGTGTCGATTGGTCGAGGCGGCGCGGTTAGCGGGACCGGGCCCGGGGGTCAAGCGCGTTGTCGGCGGTCTCGCCGCGCTCGCCCGACCTGCCGCTCGCCCGCTCCGGTAAAATTCGGGTGATAGCCCGAACCAGTAAGACTCTCTTTACCTAATATTGCTAATCATGACGGTGGCGTTCCGACGCCACCCGCGTCGCTCGTTGCGTTCGCCTTCATGACCCGGCAGCCGCCGAACGGCTGCCTTCGTGACCGAGGGGGACCCGAGCATGACCTACCGCACGTGGCGCACTGCGACCGCCGCACTGGCGCTGACCCTTGCCACTGCCGTCGGCGCGCACAGTCCGATGCTCAACGAGAAATCGGACGATCTCGCGACGCTCGTCACCAGATCGAACCTCGTCGTCGTCGGCGAGGTTGCCTCGGTGCAATACCGCAACGCTCGCAGTGCCGAAGGCGGGATCGTGCCGCACACCATCGTCACCTACCGTGTCGGCAAGACCTATCGCGGCAAGGTTCCCGGCGACGTGCTGGTGCTGCGCTTCATTGGCGGCAGCGACGGCATGGGCCGCTTCCTCGAAGTTCAGGGCGTGCCCAAGTTCCAGCCCGGCGACCGCGATATGCTGTTCGTGTCGGGCAACGGCGAAGGCGCGTGCGCGCTCGTCAACTGCGAATACGGGCGCTACCGCCTGCTCGGCGAGCGAGTCTTCGACACCCACGGTGCGCCGGTGCGCGCCATCGTCAAGGACGGCGCGATCGCGCGTGGCGAACCGCCCAAGGAATTGCTGAGCTTCAGCTACCCGACGCCGAAGTTCGACGACCTGCTCAGGAATCCCGAGGTCCAGGCGCAGCTCAAGAAAGCCGGGCTGAGCGCCGACGACGCGCGCAAACGCTATGCCGAAGGCGCGCCCAAGCAGATTGAGATGACGTCGCCCTATTCCGCCCCCGACGCCAAGGACGAAGGCGCGGACAATGCCGGCGCGATCAAGCCCGGGACCGACAAGCCGCAGCTGGCCGACGGCCCGATCGCGCTCAATACCTTCACCGCCAAGATCACCGAGATCATCGGGCGCACGACGCGCGCGCCGACCGCATTCCGCAACGCCAATCCCGATGCCACGATCGTCCTGCCGAAGATCGCGCTCGCGCAGCCTGCGGCCCCCGTCAAGACGACGCCCAAACCGCTGCGCCCGCCGACCGCTGCCGAGACCGCCGAGGTGCGCGCCCTCGCCGCGCAGGACTTCAACCCGGTGATCAAGCGCTGACCGGCCAAGGGGGAGAGAGACAATGAAGACCTATGTCATCACCGCGCTCGGTACCGCGCTGCTCGCCGCCGCTTCGGGCGCGAGCGCGTTCAGTACCAAGTCGTGCCTCGGCCACAGCCTGCGCTTCGACAGCAACAGCCGGACGCTCCACGCCGGGACGATCAGCTTCCCGGCGGGGTACTGGCAGAACGGCATCACCGATACGGTCAACAAGTTCAACCGCAACCCGAGCAACTTCCGTTACAGCCTCGTGATGGATTCGGGCAGCAAGGGCATCGGCAACGGTACCTCAGAAGTCTGGGGCAGTTCGGACCAGGGCGTGCTGCAGGGCGCACCGGCGATCGCCTACCAGAACTGGACCTGCTACTGGCTCTTCGGCGATCACGTGCACATGGACGAAGTCGACGTGATCTTCGACTATACTGCGCCGTTCCAGTGGACCGCCGACACCGTCAAGTCGTCGCTGATCCGCTACACCGGCACCAAGCGCGCGATCCAGACTACCGGCGCGCACGAGCTCGGCCACGGCATGATTCTCAATCACGTCAATACCGAGTATAATATCATGGGCTCGGACTTCGAGCATATCCATGTCAACGGGTCGACCGCGACCGCTTATACCGGCGAAGATGCCGCCGACGGCATGGTATTCCTGTACGGCGCGCGCGACAACTACGAGGATGTCGGTGTCGTCCACTGGAAATACCAGGGGCCGAGTGGCGAATACAGCGACCATACCAAGACCGTCATCACCAATTCGGGCGGCGGCGCGCTGCCGACGATCAACGTCGCCGGCGAGACCGGTTTCCGCGTCAACCGCGGCCAGGTCATCCGCGCCGAATTCACCTACGAGAACAACGGCAAGTCGTTTCAGAGCAATATCGCGACGGGCTATTTCATCTCGACCAACGACACGATCAGCACCGGCGACCGGCGCATCGGCGGGGCAACGTGGAATCTTGCCCGCGACAACGTGCTGACGACGACGGTGACGCTGACCATCCCCAACGACCTGCCGCACAATACGGCGTTCTGGCTCGGCGTCGTCATCGACGAGAACAACCATATCGCCGAGGCGGTCGAGAGCAATAACGCGACCTACATCCCGATCTTCGTCAACTGAACCCGACTCAGCGCGACACGATCCGGAAGCTCAGCGCGTCGGGCGGAACGCCAGGGCGCGTGAAGCGCAGGTCAGCGTGTCCGGCCGCGCGAAGCTGAAAGGCGAACACGCGCAGCCGCGCGCCGCGTAGCGATTGCAACGTCCCGTCGGTCGCGCCGCGCGGGATCACGAGGTCGGGCAGCGGCCCTGCACGCCGCCACGCTGCGCTCCCGGCCTCGGGGAGGCGAACGACGACCGTGTCACCCGCCTCGACCGCGACGCTGCGCTGCCCTGGATCGAGGACATGGTGCGGCACCGGTATCGCAACAGGCACCGCGACCGGCGATGCCGCGCCGAGCAGCAGGAGGGAAATGGCCGCGATCATCGCGGTTAGGGTCGCGCGAACCGCCGGTCAGTGCAAGCGCCGCAGGCGGTTCCCGCCGCCCCGCCGGACCGCTACACCTTCGCCGATGCCCGATCTCGCCGCCGCCGTTGCCGCCGTTGCCGCCGAGATGGCGGGCGAGACCGACCGCGGGCGCGTCGCGACCTATATTCCCGAACTCGGGTGCGTGTCGCTCGCAAAGTTCGGCCTCGCGGTCGTCGCCGCCGACGGCACCGAGCACGTCGCCGGCGACGCCGACGAGGCGTTTTCGATCCAGAGCGTCTCGAAGGTCTTTGCGCTCGGCGTCGCGCTTGACCTCGTGGGCGGCGCAGTCTGGGACCACGTCGGGCGCGAGCCGTCGGGCAGCGCGTTCAACTCGATCGTTCAGCTCGAAGCCGAGCAGGGTGTCCCGCGCAACCCGTTCATCAACGCCGGGGCGATCGTCGTCGCCGATATTATCGGCGGTGCCTGCGAGGGCGGAGCCTGCGATGCGCGCGGCGGCATCGGGCGCATCCTCGATTTCGTGCAGGCGCGCGCCGCCACCGCCGACGGACCCGATACCAGCATCGCGGTCGATCCGTCGGTGGCGTGGTCCGAAGCGGCGACGGGCTTCCGGAACGTCGCGCTTGCCAATTATATGAAGAGCTTTGGTACGCTCCACGGCGCAGTCGACGACGCGCTCGCGACCTATTTCCAGCAGTGCGCGCTGGCGCTGAGCTGCCGCCAGCTCGCCCGCGCCGCACGCTATCTGGCGACCGGCGGCATCGACCCCGCGAGCGCTGCGCGCATCGCCAGCCCCGCGCGCGTCCGCCGCACCCTCGCGCTGATGCTGACCTGTGGCCACTACGACGCCAGCGGCGACTTCGCCTTCCGGGTCGGGCTGCCGGCGAAAAGCGGCGTCGGCGGCGGCATCGTCGCGGTGGTACCGGGCTGCGCGACGATCGCAGTGTGGTCGCCGGGGTTGGGGCTACAGGGCAATTCGGTGCTGGGTACGCTGGCGCTCGAGCGACTGGCCGAGCGGATGGGGTGGAGTGTGTTCTGAACGGGGATGGGCCAACGGCACGCTTGGCGCTGCGCAGCGCCAAGCGTGAACGGGTCGCGCCCGGAACGATATTGGATCAGCGCCGCGACCGTGATATTGATGCTGTACTGTCGCGGGAGAGCGCAAGCCCGTTGCCATTGCCCACCCTAACGCTGTTCGCCGCCGCTCCTGGCGCGTCCCTACGCCGCCCCCAACGCGACCCCCTCGACCCCGCGGACCCGCTCTACCCGCCCCTTGAGCTCGGCGTCGATCATATAGTCCCGCCCGAGCGACAACTGCGCCACCCGCCCGCCGGGCAGCGCGATGCGCGCGCAGATTTCGCCCCGCCCGCCTTTCGCGCTGCCGAGCGCCGCCGCCAGTGCGCCCGCCGCGCCGAGACGCAGGTCGACCGTCAGCCGACAGCGCGTGCGCTTCGCGAGTTCGGCGAGCGGGATCAGGCCGTGGAGGCGGATGCGCGGGGCATCGTCGCCGGCGCGCCATTGCAGTTCGCCCTGGATCTGGACGGGCTCGCCCGCCTTGAGTGCGGCTTCGCAGAGGCCCTGCGCGATCGCCTCGAAACAGCTCGCGACATACTGGCCGCTGGCGTCGCTCAGGGTCAGCAGCAGGTAGCGCTCGGACTTGCCGTTCTGCGGGGTGCGCCAGCGCGCCTCCTCGATCAGACCCGCCATGACCACCGACAGCTTGCCGCCGTCGCGTGGCGCGGGCATTCCGGCGACCTGCGCCCAGGTCTGCGCGCCGTTCGCCGCCAGCACGTGCGCGAAGGCGTCGGCGGGGTGGCCCGAGAAGTAGAAGCCGAATGCCTCCTTCTCCTTCGCCATGCTCTCGGCGAGCGTCCAGCGCGCGGCGGGGGGTACGAGCATCGCGGTGGCGCGCTCGGGGGCGTCGCCGAACATCGCGACCTGCGCACTCTCGCGCGCGGCGGCGGCGGCCTGCGCGGTGCCGAGGACGGCCTCGGCGAGCATGTGGACGCCGGCACGGCTCGCCGCCTTGCCGGGCACGAGGCTGTCGAAGGCCCCTGCCCCGACGAGGCTTTCGACCTGGCGCTTGTTGAGCAGCTTGGGGTCGATGCGGTGGGCAAGGTCGCCGAGGCTCGAAAACGCACCGCCCGCGACGCGCGTCACGACGACCGCCTCCATCGCCTTCTCGCCGACGCCCTTGAGGCCCGCGAGGGCATAACGCACCGCATCGCCTTCGACCGCGAAGTCAGCCTCGCTGGCGTTGACACACGGCGGCAGGACCTTGACCCCCGAGCGCCGCGCATCGTCGACGAACAGCGCGAGCTTGTCGGTATTGGTGCGGTCGTATGCCATCGACGCGGCGAAGAACTCGACCGGATGGTGCGCCTTGAGCCACGCCGTCTGATAGGCGATCAGCGCGTAGGCGGCGGCGTGGCTCTTGTTGAAGCCATAGCCGGCGAACTTGTCGATAAGGTCGAACAGCTCCGACGCGCGCTTGGGTTCGATCGCGTTGGCCGCCGCGCCTTCGACGAAACGCGCGCGCTGCGCGGTCATCTCGGCCTGGATCTTCTTGCCCATCGCGCGGCGCAGCAGGTCGGCGTCACCCAAGCTGAAGCCCGCGAGCACGCGCGCGGCCTGCATCACCTGCTCCTGGTAGACGATGATGCCATAGGTCTCGCGCAGCACGTCCTCGAGCAGCGGGTGCGGATAGGTCACCGCCTCGCGGCCGTTCTTGCGCGCCGCGAACTGCGGGATGTTATCCATCGGTCCCGGACGGTAGAGCGCGCCGAGCGCGGTGATGTCGTCGAACACCGTCGGGCGCACGCTGCCAAGCATCCGCCGCATGCCCTCGGATTCGAATTGGAACACCCCGACGGTGTCGCCGCGCGACAGCAGCGCAAAGACCGCCGGGTCGTCGAGTGGCAGCGTCGCCAGATCGACCGTCACGCCGCGCTGCGCCAGCAACTGGACCGCGCGGTTGAGCACCGACAGGGTCTTCAGGCCGAGGAAGTCGAACTTCACCAGCCCCGCCTTCTCGACGTATTTCATGTCGAATTGCGTGACGCCCATGTCGCTGCGCGGGTCGCGGTACATCGGCACGAGCTGGTCGAGCGGACGGTCGCCGATCACCACCCCGGCGGCGTGCGTCGAGGCATGGCGCGGCAGGCCTTCAAGCTGGAGCGCGATGTCGAACATCCGCTCGACCTTGGCGTCGTTGCGGCGCTCGGCGATCAGCTCGGGGATGCCGGGGTATTTGCGCCCGTCCTTGTCGGCGCCGATGCCGAGCGTCCGCGCCAGCGTCCACGGGTCGGCGGGGAGGTTGGGCACCTGCTTCGCCAGCCGGTCGATCTGGCCATAGGGCATCTGGAGGACGCGGCCGACGTCCTTGAGCACGGCGCGCGCTTTGAGGCGCCCGAAGGTGATGATCTGCGCCACCCGGTCGCGACCGTAGCGCGACTGGACGTACTGGATGACCTCGTCGCGACGGGTTTCGCAGAAGTCGATATCGAAGTCGGGCATCGACACGCGCTCGGGGTTAAGGAAACGCTCGAACAGCAGGCCATGAAAGATCGGGTCGAGTTCGGTGATCGTCAGCGCCCACGCGACGACCGAGCCGGCCCCCGAGCCGCGCCCGGGGCCGACGGGAATGCCGTGCTGCTTGGCCCAGACGATGAAGTCGGCGACGATCAGGAAATAGGCCGCGAAACCCATGTCCTGGATGACCTTGACCTCGAAGGCGAGACGGTCGGCGTAGGGCGCGCGCGCGTCGCCCGCGATCCCGGCGGTCGCGAGACGCACGTCGAGTCCGGCGGCGGCCTGCGCCGCGAGCGCCGTCTTCTCGGCCTCGGCATCGCCCGCGACAAGGCTCGGCAGGATCGGCTGGCGCGACGGGGCCGCGACGGCGCAGCGGCGCGCCACGACAAGGGTGTTGGCGACCGCCTCGGGCAGGTCGGCGAAAGTCTCGGCGAGCGTCGCGGCGGATTTCAGCCAGTGCTCGGGGTTCGAGCGACGACGATCCTCGGCGTCGACATAGGCGCTGTCGGCGATGCACAGCATGGCGTCGTGCGCGGGGTGGATTTCAGGGGTCAGGAAGCGCACCGGGTTGGTTGCGACGAGCGGCAGGTGACGCGTGTGGGCGAGCGCCAGCAGTGCCGCTTCGGACCTGGCCTCGACCGGGTCACCGGTGCGCGAGACCTCGACATAGAGCCGCTCGGGGAATAGCGCGACGAGCGCATCGGCATAGGCGTCGGCGTCCTGTCCCTCGGCGAGCAGGCGGGCGAGCGCGCCCTCGGCACCGCCGGTCAGCGCGATCAGCCCGCCCGTCCGACCTTCGAGCTGCGCGAAGCTGAGGCGCGGCTCATAGGTTCCCTCGCTGCCGAGATGCGCGTCGCTGACCAGCGCGATGAGGTTGGCGTAACCCGCCTCGTCCTGCGCGAGCAGCACAAGCCAGTCGACGACGGCGCGGCTGAGCACCGTCCGCGCGCCGGGGCGCTCGATGGCGAGCAGCGCGCCGATAATCGGCTGGACGCCCGCGTCGGAGCAGGCGTCGGAAAACTCCATCGCGCCGAACATGTTGTTGCGGTCGGCGAGCGCTACAGCGGGAAAGCCCAAGGCGCGGCACGCCTTGGCGATGGCCTTGGGCTGCGCCGCGCTCTCGAGCATCGAGTATGACGACTGGACGCGGAGATGGACGAAGGGCGCGTGAGGCATCGCGCGTTATGTCGGCGGGACTCGGCGGGGCGCAAGGCGCAGGGCGGAGTTATCCCGCGCTGTCAGCCCCCGCCGGTGCCCTTGAACTTCTGCTGCGCCTCGGCAAGCGTCAGTAGGCCCTTTTTGTCGTAGCTGCCGAGGCTGGGGTTCGATGGTGCGCCGATGAACAAGGGCCCGTTGATGATCGACAGGGGCTTAAAGTCGTTTTCCTGCGTGCCCTTGTGCAGCGAGCTGACCAGCTTGTCCTCTGAATGGAAGTGATAGCCAGTATCCTTGAGGTAGGATTTCGACCAGACTTTGAGATTGTCGACGAACTTGACGCCGCGCGAGAAGTCTTCCTTCGAGATCTCCTCGCCCTTGGTGTTGAACATCTGGAGATATTGCATCTTGTCGCCGGTGATGCCGCTGTTGAGTGCCAGCGCCGAGATCGCCGGGATCGCCACCGCTGCCGCCCGGTACCATGCGCCGAACGCGATGGCGCTGTGCTGGATGCCCGACTTCTCGTCGCGCGATTTCCACTTGACGGCGCAATCGGCGAAAAAAGCGTTCATCCGCGACGTTTCCCACAGCCGGTGGACGAGCGACGCGATTGCTTCGCACCCGGCGATGACGAGGTCGACGATCGCCGAACCACCGTAAGATGCGATCGCCATGCCGAGCGACGCGGCACCCTTGAGCGTATCGTAGCAGCCCTTGAGGATGCCGAAGTTCATCGCGCGGTGGAGCGAGTCGACGACGACGCCGGGGTGACCGTTGGCCATCACGACGTTCTTGCCAAGGCTGTAAGACTGGTAGCGGTCGTAGCATCCGGTCACGAGGCCCTTGAGCCCCTTGGCGATGTCGACAGCGGCGCCGACGAACGGTGCCGCAGCGGCGCAAACCTGTCCGACGATGACGACGACGAGGTCGGCGATCTTTGGCAGCGCGTCGATGCCGCGGTCGATCCATGATTTGGTCGGATCGAGGGTGAACTTAGCCTGCAGCGATTTCCAGACCTTCTCGGCGAACTCGGTGAGCCAGTCGGTGAGGTCCTTCCATAGCGACTGGATGACCGGCGGCGATCCGCCCGGCGGGGCCTTGGGGCCGGGCTTGAGCGCCTGCGACGAGATCACCGAGACGCCCTTGGCCGCCATACCGACGCCGGTCGCCACCTTTTTGCCGACGCCGTCCTGGACCTGATCGAGCGAGAAAGTCTTGCCCGCAAGGTCGAGGCCGCCTTCGAGGATCAGCTTGAACAGCCCGCTGTCGACCTTGGTGTGCGCGAACATAAAGATTAGGCCGAGGCGCGCGTGCGACGAGTCCTTGCTCATCACCGTGTCGACGCGGGTCTGCGCCATCTTCTCGGTCAGCTCGGTGATCGCACCTTTCGCGTTGCGCGGCGACTTCTTCCAGTCACCGTGCTCCTTGGTCGCCTTCACCTTCCACGTGTCGAGCGCCTGTTTCAGGAAAGCGAGCGTCCCGCCGTGCTTTTCATAATTCTCCAGCGCCTTGTCGACCGCCTTGAGGTCGGCGCTGCGGAATTTGCCCATGACGCTCGTCCGCGCCAGCCACTTGCTGTACTCGATCAAGTCCTGACGCGCGTAGTCGGGCATGGCCGATCCTTCTTTCGGATAGTTTGTGCGCGCCGCCGCAGGCCCCCACGATGACAGGCGCGTAACGATTAACCGATTCGCGACGGGTGCACAACGACTTGGCAGGCAAAGTTTTCGTGGGCTTGACCGGTGGCGGCGCTGCGTCGGATAGGTCGGCGATGAGCAGCGAACGACCGGCACACGCGGCAACGGCGTCCGCCCCCGACAGTGTGTCGGCGGCCGCAACCGTCGTCATCGTGCGCGATGCGGGTGACGGCTTCGAGCTGCTGCTCACCGAGCGCCACGCCAAGCTCGGCTTCGCGGGTGGCGCGATGGTGTTCCCCGGCGGCAAGGTCGACGCCGGCGATCTCGCCATCGCGCGCAGTTCGGCCCTGGCGATCGGATTCGAGATGCTCGCCGACACCGACGCCGCCGCGCGCATCGCCGCCGCGCGCGAGAGCTTCGAGGAGGTCGGCATCCTGTTGTCGGCGGGGCCACCGCTCGACGCCGCGACGGTCGCCGATTGGCGCGCACGCTTCGCCACCGTGCCTGACGCGGCGGAGCCCGCGACCTATGCGGCCTTCCTGCGCGCCACCGGCCACCGCGCCGACGCCGCGCGCCTGACACCTTTCGCGCACTGGGTGCCGCCGCCAGCGCACGGCCTGTCGCGGCGCTTCGATACTTTGTTCTATGTCGCGGTCGCCGACGTCGACGCCGAAGCTCGGCCCGACGGGACCGAGACTGTGGCGGCGCACTGGACGACGGCGGGCGACGCGGTGGCGCGCGCCGAGGCGGGCGACATCGCGGTGATCTTCCCGACGCGCCGCAACCTCGAACGCCTCGCGCAATACGACGGCGTCGCGACACTGCTCGACCGCCTCGCGACCTTGCCGGTGACGCGCATTCAGCCCGCGATGATCGAGCGCGACGGCGCACGCTGGCTGACCATCCCCGAGGGCTGCGACTATCCGATCACCGAGGAACGGCTGACTTCGGTGCGGCGGGAGTAGCTCAGCGCCCCGCCTTGCGTCGCACGTCACGCACCGCGCTCCACGCGCCGTAGGCAATCAGCACAGCGAGGAACGCCCAGACCCACCAGGGAATGCCGTGCCCCACCACCGCGAGGTAGAGGTAGGCCGAGACGAAGCAGAACCCCGCCAGCAGGATCGGCACCGTCGCCGAGCGCTTCGCGCGCAACCGACGAACCGCCCACGCGGTCGCCAGCAGAAAGAACGGGATTGCCCCGACATAGATCGCGCCGAACACCAGCGGATCGACCCCGTAGGTCGCGCCGAGCGACAGGAACCACGCCTTGACCGCGTCGAAGCTCACCTGACGTCCTTGACGACGCTGCCGCCCTTCATGACGAAGCCGACCGACTTCAGCACGCCCACGTCGCTCAGCGGATTACCCACGACGGCGATGATGTCCGCCGCCATGCCCGGTGCGAGCCGCCCGATCTCGTCCTTCAAGCCGAGCAGTTCCGCCCCGCCCGTCGTCGCGGCGGCGATTGCCGCGCTCGCGGGCATGCCGTGCTGCACCATCAGCTCGAACTCGTCAGCATTGCGGCCATGCTTCGACACCCCGGCGTCGGTGCCGAAGGCGATCTTGACCCCAGCCGGATACGCCATCTCGAGGGCCTTGCCGGTAATCGAGATCCGGTACCTGATCTTCGCCAGTACGGCAGGCGGATAGGCGTTGGGATCGGCCTTCAGCCGTTCGAGATAGCCGTTGATCGTCGATAGCGTCGGCACGTACCAACCGCCGCCCGCCTTGAAGAGCTTGACCCCCGCAGCGTCGAGGAGCGTGCCGTGCTCGATCGAGTCAGCGCCCGCCGCGAGTGCCGCGTTTATGCCGTCTGCGCCATGCGCATGCACCGCGACCTTCTTGCCGTACAGATGCGCGGTGTCGACGAGCGCCTTGACCTCGTCGTCGAAGATCTGGCGGCCCAGCCCGACGCCGATCCGGCTATTCACACCGCCTGTCGTCGCGATCTTGATGACATCGACGCCGCGCCGGATCTGCAGCCGCACCGCGCGGCGGCAGGCATCGGCACCGTCGCACAGGTTCGACTGGTCGATACCTCCATGCAGCGCCTCGGCGATGCCCAGCGTGTCGTCCATGTGGCCGCTGGTCGTCGAGATCGCGCGGCCTGCGTCGACGATGCGCGGCCCGACCGCCCAGCCCTTCGCCACGGCGTCGCGCAGCGCCAGCGTCGCGCCCGTGCCATCGCCGAGGTTGCGCACCGTCGTGAACCCCGCGAACAGCGTCTTGCGGCCATTGACCTCGGTCCGATAGGCGATCGTCGCGGGCGAGTCCTCGACGCTTTCGAGGACCGCCGCGACCCCGCCGGTGTCGCTGTCGAGATGAACGTGCGCATCGATCAGCCCGGGCAGAACGAAACGATCCTTGAGATCGATCACCGTGGCACCGGCCGGGGCCGGCGTATAGCCGTCGGCGACCGAGACGATCCGGCCGTCGGCGACAATGATCGTCGCGGCCCCGCGCGGCGGCGTGCCCGGACGATCGAGCAGGTGCCCGGCATAGATCGCGGTCGTCGGTCCAGGGGTCTGCGCCGCCGCCGCGACCGGCAACACCAGTCCCAGCGCAATTATCCAGCCCGACTGCTTCATGCCGCTCCCCTCATCGCCGTGTTCCATCGAGGTTTAGGCTCGCCGCCAGCATCGCGCCAGCACCGAGCCCGCCTGGACGCGGGGGAAGCCGCTCGCCACCGCCGTAGCAGGGGCGAGATCCAAGTGGAGACCTACGTGCGCCTGTTCTTGCCTTTCGCCACCGTCCTGCTCGCCGCGCCCACGCTGGCCCAGCCGACACCGCCCGCGCCCGACGTCGCCGAGGGTGCAGCAACGCCGGCCATGACGTCCGATGCCGTCGATCAGCGCGCCAAGCTGATGGCGATGGATACCGACCACGACGGCAAATGGAGCAGGGCCGAGTGGCTGGCGGGTGGTCGTCGGGAGCGCGGTTTCGACTTCATGGACACCGACAAGGACGGTTACCTGACCCCCGCTGAACTCAAGGCCGGGATGACCAAGCTACGGGCGATGCGCGGCGGTCGTCAGCCCTGATCTACTCGCCGTCGAGCGGCGGCGGCGTGGCCCCGTCGTCCTTGAAGCCGCTCGACGGGGCGGGATCCATGCCCTTGCCCGGCTGGGTGTTCGACGGCGGATCGCTCGTCGGAAAACTCTCGTCGAGCGCGATGTCGAGCTTCGCATCCTCGTACGCGGGATCGTGTTGCAGCATCGGCTTGTCGGCTGCGTCGTGCGCCTCGCGCGCTTCGGGCATGTGCGGCGTGTCGACGTGCGCCAGCGGACGCTCGGCATTGTCGTTGGCAGGCATGGACGGTCTCCGGAACAGGTGCGGCCTCTACGCGCGGGCGCGGTGCGCCGTTCCGCGCCGGTTGATGCCGTGCACCCGCGCCCCTAGATAGGGCGACCCCGCCGCGCCACCTTGCGCCGCGCGAACAAATCTGGAACAACTCCCCGTCATGCTGACCCACATTCAGGTGCGCGGCGCGCGCGAGCACAATCTCAAGAACGTCGACGTCGACCTGCCGCGCGACAGCCTCGTCGTCATCACCGGCCTCAGCGGCTCGGGCAAGTCGTCCCTCGCCTTCGACACCATCTATGCCGAGGGACAACGCCGCTACGTCGAATCGCTGTCGGCCTACGCCCGCCAGTTCCTCGAGCTGATGTCGAAGCCCGATGTCGATCACATCGAGGGGCTCAGCCCGGCGATCAGCATCGAGCAGAAGACCACCAGCAAGAACCCGCGCTCGACCGTCGCGACCGTCACCGAGATCTACGATTACATGCGCCTGCTGTGGGCGCGCGTCGGGACGCCCTACTCGCCCGCCACGGGCCTGCCGATCACCGCGCAGACCGTCAGCCAGATGGTCGACCGCGTGCTGGCGCTGCCCGAGGGCACGCGGATGCTGTTGCTCGCCCCCATCGTGCGCGGGCGCAAGGGCGAGTAGAAAAAGGAGCTCGGGCCGCTCGCCAAGGACGGCTACACCCGCGTCAAGATCGACGGCACGCTCTACGAGATCGACGAGGCGCCGGCGCTCGACAAGAAGTACAAGCACGACATCGACGTCGTCGTCGACCGCCTCGTTGTCCGCCCCGACATCGCGGCGCGGCTCGCCGAAAGCTTCGAGGCGGCGCTTAAGCTCGCCGACGGGCTGGCAGTGGTCGAAATGGTCGATGCCCCCGCCGACGGTGAACCCGTCACCGCGCCCAAGCCCGAGCAGATCGTCTTCTCCGAGAAATTCGCCTGCCCCGTCAGCGGTTTCACCATCGCCGAGATCGAACCCCGGCTGTTCAGCTTCAACGCCCCGCAGGGGGCCTGCCCCGCCTGCGACGGGCTGGGCGAAAAACTCTACTTCGACCCCGCGCTGATCGTCCCCAACGAGGCGCTGACCATCGCGCAGGGCGCCGTCATGCCGTGGGCGAAGTCGCAGCCGCCCTCGCCCTATTACATGCAGGTGCTGGCCTCGGTGGCGCGCGCCTACGACTTCACCTTGAAGACGAAGTGGGCCGACCTGTCGGCCGAACAGCAGGCCGCCGTCCTCACCGGCACCGGCAGCCGCGCCATCGCGCTGCGCTTCGAGGACGGGCGCAAATCCTACGAGGTCACCAAGCCCTTCGAAGGTGTCGTCGCCAACCTCGACAAGCGTTTCCGCGCCACCGAGTCGGCGTGGATGCGCGAGGAGCTCGGCCGCTACCAGTCGTCGGCGCCGTGCGAGGTCTGCCACGGCGCGCGCCTCAAGCCCGAGGCGCTGAGCGTCAAGATCGCTGGCGAGAGCATCGCCGACGCCGTCCGGCGTCCTGTCTCGCAGGCTTACCCGTGGGCCTCGACGCTGCTTGAAAAGCTCACCCCCAAGGAGCAGCAGATCGGCGCGCGCATCCTCAAGGAGATCGTCGAGCGCCTCGGCTTCCTCAACAACGTCGGCCTCGAATATCTCAGCCTCGACCGCAAGTCGGGCACCTTGAGCGGCGGCGAGAGCCAGCGCATCCGCTTGGCCTCCCAGATCGGCAGCGGGCTGTCGGGCGTCCTCTACGTCCTCGACGAGCCGTCCATCGGCCTCCACCAGCGCGACAACGACCGGCTCCTCGTGACGCTCAAGCGCCTGCGCGATCTCGGCAACACCGTGTTGGTGGTCGAGCATGACGAGGATGCGATCCGCGCCGCCGATTACGTCGTCGATATGGGTCCGGGCGCGGGTGCGCACGGCGGCGAGGTCGTCGCGCGCGGCACGCTGCAGCAGGTCCTCGACACGCCCGGCAGCATCACCGCCGACTACCTGACGGGCCGCCGCAGCGTCCCCGTGCCCGCCAAGCGCCGCAAGGGGTCGGGCAAGAAGCTCACCGTCAAGAATGCCCGCTCGAACAACCTGCAGGGCGTCACCGCGAGCATCCCGCTCGGCACCTTCACCTGCGTCACCGGGGTCAGCGGCAGCGGCAAGTCGACCTTCACCATCGACACGCTCTACGCCAGCGCGGCGCGCACCTTGAACGGCGCGCGCCTGCTCGCGGGCGCGCACGACGAGGTCACGGGGCTCCAGCACCTCGACAAGGTCATCGACATCGACCAGTCGCCGATCGGCCGCACGCCGCGCAGCAACCCCGCGACCTACACCGGTGCGTTCACCAACATCCGCGACTGGTTCGCCGGCCTGCCCGAAAGCCTCGTGCGCGGCTACAAGCCCGGTCGCTTCAGCTTCAACGTCAAGGGCGGGCGCTGCGAGGCGTGCACCGGCGACGGGCTGATCAAGATCGAGATGCACTTTCTCCCCGACGTCTACGTCACCTGCGACGTCTGCCACGGGCACCGCTACAACCGCGAGACGCTCGAGGTGAAGTTCAAGGGCAAGTCGATCAGCGACGTCCTCGACATGACCGTCGAGGACGGCGTCGAGTTCTTCAAGGCCGTCCCGCCGATCCGCGACAAGCTCGCGATGCTCCTCGAGGTCGGCCTCGGCTATGTCCAGATCGGCCAGCAGGCGACGACGCTCAGCGGCGGCGAGGCGCAGCGCGTCAAGCTGGCGAAGGAACTCAGCCGCCGCGCCACCGGCAGCACACTCTACATCCTCGACGAACCCACGACGGGCCTGCATTTCGAGGACGTCCGCAAGCTCCTCGAGGTCCTCCACGCCCTCGTCGACCAGGGCAACACCGTCGTCGTCATCGAACACAACCTCGAAGTCATCAAGACCGCCGACTGGGTCATCGACCTGGGGCCCGACGGGGGCGACAAGGGCGGGGAGATCGTCGCGGTGGGGACGCCCGAGACGGTGGCGGCGTGCGAGCGGAGCTGGACGGGGGGGTATTTGCGGGGGTTGTTGAGAATGCAACAGATCGCTAACAATGCAAAGCTATAGCCGCTCCCTAGTTGCATTAGCGCGGCGTTGATCGAGCGTTTTAAGCGACGGGGTAAAACTTTGGATCGGTTCGACTTTGTTCCAACAACTCTGCGCGACCTAGCACTACTTTGGCA
>JBBQVB010000034.1:0-22158 GCA_038211965.1 Sphingomonadales bacterium | reverse complement strand
AACTGGAGATTACGGACCTCAACCGTGCCTATCTCGACGCGGGCAAGTTGAACGTCGAACTGATGGGGCGCGGCTTCGCGTGGCTGGATACCGGGACTCACGGCTCGCTGCTCGACGCAGCGCTGTACGTCCGCATCGTCGAGGAGCGTCAGGGGCTCAAGATCTGCTGCCCCGAGGAAATCGCGTGGCGGCAAGGGTTTATCGACGCTTCCCAGCTCGAACGCATCGCGCAGCCGCTGCGCAAGAGCGGCTATGGCGAGTATCTGCTCGAACAGCTGCGGGTGGCGGGGTGATCGTCACCGATACCGCGTTGCCCGGCGTCAGGCTGATCGAGCCGAAAGTCTTTGGCGACGACCGCGGCTTCTTCCTCGAAAGCTGGAACGCGCGCGCGTTCGCCGAGGCGGGCATCGACGCGGCATTCGTGCAGGACAACCACAGTCGCTCGGCGCGGAACGTCCTGCGCGGGCTGCATTACCAGATCCTCGAACCGCAGGGAAAACTCGTCCGCGTCGTCGCGGGCAGCGTGTTCGACGTCGCGGTCGACGTGCGCCGCGCGTCACCGCACTTCGGACACTGGGTCGGCTACGAACTCAGCGCTGTAAACAAGCGTATGCTATGGGTGCCGCCCGGGTTTGCGCACGGCTTCGTCGTGCTGAGCGATACCGCCGATTTCCAGTATAAGTGCACGACCTTCTACGCCCCGGCGCATGAGCGAAGCATTGCGTGGGACGACCCCGCCATCGGCATCGACTGGCCGCTCGGCGGCGCGACGCCTTTGCTGTCGCCGAAGGATGCCGCCGCGCCGCGTCTCGCCGATGCCGAGGTGTTCGCGTGAGAGCCTTGATCGCGGGAAGCGGCGGCCAGCTCGGGCGGGCGCTGCAGGCCTGTGCCCCGCCGGGCGTCGGTATCGTCGCGCCGCCCGAGGCCGATTTCGATATTACCGACGCCGACGCCGTCGCGCGCGTCGTTGCCGAGGCACGCCCGACGGTGATCATCAATGCCGCCGCCTACACCGCCGTCGACCGTGCGGAAACCGAGACTGCGGCGGCTCAGGCGGTCAACGTCTATGCCGTCGGGCTGCTCGCCGCCGCCGCGCGCAACGCGGGCGCGGGCTTCGCGCATGTCTCAACCGACTTCGTCTTCGATGGCACCGCGCATGCGCCCTACCCGCCCGACGCGGCCCCCAACCCCTTGGGCGTCTACGGCCGCACCAAAGCCGAGGGCGAGGCGGCGGCGGTCGAGTTCCACGGCGCACCGCTGATCGTCCGCACCGCGTGGGTCTATGCCGCGCGCGGCGCGAACTTCGTCGCGACGATGCTGCGCCTGATGGCCGAACGCGACGAAATCCGCGTCGTCGCCGACCAGATCGGCACGCCGACGCACGTCCCGACACTGGCGCGGACGCTTTGGACGCTGCTCGAGGGCAACCGCAGCGGCATTTTTCACGCTACCGATGCCGGCGTCGCGAGCTGGTACGACTTCGCGGTCGCGATCCTCGACGAGGCGCGCGCGGCGGGTATCCTGACGCGCGATGTGCGCGTCGTGCCGATCCGCACCATCGACTACCCGAGCCCGGCGCGGCGTCCGGCCTATGGGGTGCTCGACAAGACCGCGACATGGTCAATCACCGGCCCGGCGGCACACTGGCGCGCCACGCTCAAGGATTGCATCGAGGAGATCGCGCGTGGCTAGGCTCCTCGTCACCGGTGGCGCGGGCTTCATCGGCGCCAACTTCGTCCGTCACTGGTCTGCCGCGCATCCGGGCGACACGCTGACCATCCTCGACGCGCTGACCTATGCCGGCAACCGCGCCAACCTCGACGGCGTCGCGGCGGAGCTGGTGGTGGGCGACATCCGCGACACCGCGCTCGTCGAGACCCTGTTGCGCGACCGCGCGATCAACACCCTCGTCCACTTCGCTGCCGAGAGCCACGTCGATCGCTCGATCCTCGGTCCCGATGCGTTCATCGACACCAACGTCCTGGGCACGCATAGCCTGCTCAAGGCCGCGCGGACCGTGTGGCTCGGCGGCAGCGGCAGTTCGCACCGTTTCCACCACGTCTCGACTGACGAGGTCTATGGCTCACTGTCGCCGACCGATCCGGCGTTCAGCGAGACGACGCCCTACGCTCCCAACTCGCCCTATTCGGCGTCGAAGGCGGCGTCGGACCATCTCGTCTGCGCCTATCATCATACCTATGGGCTGGAGGTGACGACCTCGAACTGCTCGAACAACTACGGGCCGTATCAATTCCCCGAAAAGCTCATTCCGTTGTTCCTGATCAACGCGTTGCACGGGCGCAGCCTGCCGATCTACGGCGACGGCATGAACGTTCGCGACTGGCTGCATGTCGAGGATCATTGCCGCGGCATCGAACTGGTCATCGAGCGCGGCCGCGTCGGCGAGACCTACAACGTCGGCGGCGGGGCCGAGCTGCCCAACCTGACCGTCATCGACACACTGTGCGCGGCGGTCGATGCCGCTTTCGCTGCCGACCCTGGGCTGGCGGCGCGCTTCCCCGATGCGCCTGCCGCGCAGGGCAATCCGACCGCCAGCCTCAAGGCGTGGGTGACAGACCGCCCCGGACACGACCGGCGCTATGCGATCGACGAGGCGAAAATCCGCAGCGAACTCGGCTATGTCCCGGCGCGCGATTTCACGACAGGCTTCGCTGCGACGCTGGCATGGTACCTCGCTAACGAGGCGTGGTGGCGCGGCGTGCTCGACGGCAGTTACCGCGCGTGGGTCGACGCGAACTATTCGGCGCGCTGAACCGCGTCAGCGCGGCGGCGCGGACTTCGGGCGGGGCGGGCTGACCCGCGCGTGAAGCGCCAGGGCATGGCGCGGCGCCGGCTGGGCCGCGGCATCGGCCGCTCCGGCCTGGCCCTGTCCAGCATCGGCGCTTGCCGAGCCGCTGAGACCCGGCGCGTCGCCCGACGCCTGCAAGGGCTGCGATGGTAGCGCGTGCGGCGGCACCGGCAGGTCACCGACAGGTGCGGCCGGCTGCGCCGAGGCGAGCGTCGCGGTGGCGAGCACGAGCGGCGCGGTCCAGCGGAAGCGGTGCATCGTCGTGGTCCTCGAACATCTGTCGGAGACCGAACGTCCGCCGGCCCGAATCGGACCGGCGGATTCGCCCGACGCCGAATTATTTCGGGACGGTCATCGTGTCGGTCGACGTCGACGACTTGGTCATGCCGTCGTCGGTCTGCGCCTCGGTGTGCTTGACCACCGCCTTGGGGGCCGCGTGATGCACGGGCTTGCGGTGATGACGGTGATGGACGACGTGAACGACCGCGGGCTTTTCGACCGTCGAATGCGTCGTCGTCGTGCTTGCCGACGTCGACACGGCAGCCTGCGCCACGGCGGCACCTGTGGTCGCCAGGGCAATTACCGCAACCGCTCCAAGAAATTGCATCTTCATCTGTCTCTCTCCCAAGTTCCCGCGGAAGCTTCCGCAAGGTCGTTGCAACGCTGCAACCATTGCAAAGGATGCATCGCGCATCCGGTCCGATAGCGCGTGCTTTTTGCGGACCGCCGGGTGAATGTGCGCCGAACGATGAAGCATCTGCTCGCCCTCGTGTCGCGCCGCCCCGCCACCGCGGTGCGGCAGTTTCTGCACAATGAGGCGGCGGGCGGCTGTCTGCTGATCGCGGCGGCAGCGGCGGCGCTGGTCGCCGCGAATTCGCCCGCCGCCGCACTCTATCACGCGGTGTTCGCGGTCGAGATCGCGCATCATGGCCTGCGCCACTGGATCAATGACGGCCTGATGGCGCTGTTCTTCCTGCTCGTCGGCCTCGAGCTGAAACGCGAACTGATCGACGGCGAGCTCTCGACCTCCGCGCGGCGCATTCTGCCCGGTGCGGCGGCGCTGGCGGGGATGATTGTGCCCGCACTGATCTTCATTGCGGTCAACCGCAGTGCTTCCGTCAATCTGAGGGGCTGGGCGATCCCGACAGCGACCGACATCGCCTTCGCGCTCGGCGTGCTGGCGCTGCTCGGCAAGCGCGTGCCCGGGTCGCTCAAGCTGTTGATCACGGGCATCGCGATCATCGACGACCTCGGGGCGATCGTCGTCATTGCGGTCGCCTATACCGCAAGTATCGACGTCGCGATGCTCGCCGCTGCAGCGGGCGGGCTGGCGGCACTGGCACTTCTCAACCGCTGCCGCGTCAACGGGCTGTGGCCCTATCTGGCGATCGGCGTCGGTGTCTGGGTCGCGGTGCTGCAATCGGGCGTCCACGCGACGCTGGCGGGGGTCGCCGTCGCCTTCGCCATCCCGCTCACGGTGACGCGCGGGACGCCCGAGGACCGCACGTCGCCGCTGCTGCGCCTCGAACACGCACTATCGCCGCTGGTCGCGTTCGGTGTCGTGCCGCTGTTCGGTTTCGCCAATGCAGGCATCGACCTGCGCGGTATCGCGCCCGCCGACATCGTCACGCCGCTGCCCCTGGGCATCGCGCTCGGGCTGATCCTCGGCAAGCAGCTCGGCGTCTTCGGGGCGATCTGGATAATGGTGCAGTTCGGCCTCGCCAGCCGTCCGGCGCGCGCCACCTGGCGGCAGCTGTGGGGGGTCTCGCTGCTCTGCGGGATCGGCTTCACGATGAGCCTGTTCATCGCGGGGCTGGCGTTCGGCGACGGGACGCGTAACGAAGCGGCCAAGCTTGGCATTCTCGGTGGCTCGCTACTCGCCGCGATCGGCGGCGCGGCGGTGCTTGCCGGCAGCAAGACGGAGAAACGCACATGAGCTTCATCCGGCGTTACGCGCGTTTCATGGCTTTCCTCGGCGTGACGGCGGTGACGACGGCATTGCTCAGCCTCCGCTTCACCTTTGTGACCGCACTGCTCGCGGGGTTCGATCTCGGCGCGCTGGTGTTCATCGGCGCGCTGATCAGGACGCTCGGCAACGACAAGGCCGAGGACATGCAGCAGCGCGCCGCCGAGAACGAACCCGACCAGCACATCCTGTCGCTGCTCGGCGCGCTGGTGTTCATCGTCGTCATGGCCGCCGTCGGTCACGAACTTGCCAACAAACAAGCGCGCGACCTGGCGCTCAGCGGCGCGACGCTGATGCTCGCCTGGACGTTCGGCAACGTGCTGTTCGCGCTGCACTACGCCCACGCCTATTACATCGACGGCGACAAGGAATCGGGCAAACCGGCAGCCGGCCTCGACTTCCCCGGCGACGCCGCACCGCTGTATTGGGATTTTGCGTACTTCGCCTTCGTGCTCGGCATGACCTTCCAGGTCTCCGACGTCGAGATCACCGCGAGCAAGTTACGCCGCGTCGCACTGCTGCACAGCGTCATCGCCTTCCTCTTCAACATCGGCGTCATCGCGCTGACCGTCAGCCTCATCGGCGACATGCTGGATTGAGTTCGTCGCCGCGATCAGGAACTCGACGTTGCCCTCGGGACCGGTGATCGGGCTCGGCGTAACGCCCGCGACCGACCAGCCCCGCGCCGTCAGCCACGCGGCGACCTCGGTGCAGACGCGCGCGTGGATCGCCGGGTCGCGGACAACGCCGCCCTTCCCGACCTCGGCGCGCCCGGCTTCGAACTGCGGCTTGATCAGCGCGAGCAGGCGCGCGCCCGCCCGCGCGAAGGTCAGCGGGCGGTCGAGCACTTTCGCCAGCCCGATGAAACTCGCATCGCAGACGATCAGGTCGACCGCCACCGGGATAAGCGCGTCGGTGAGCACTCGTGCGCTCGTCTGTTCGAGCACCGTGACGCGCGCATCCTCGCGCAGCTTCCACGCCAGCTGGTTGGTGCCGCTGTCGACCGCGAAGACATGGGCGGCACCGCGCGTCAGCAGCACGTCGGTGAAACCGCCCGTCGACGATCCGACGTCGATCGCCGTGACGCCGCCAACGTCCCAGCCGAAGTAATCGAGACCGTGTGCCAGCTTGATGCCGCCCCGCGATACCCAAGGGTGATCGCGGCCCTTGACGGTGAGCACGGCGTCCGCCGCCACCCCCTGCCCCGCCTTGTCGACCTTGCGGTCGCCGAGGAAGACGTGTCCGCCGAGGATTAGCGCCTGCGCACGCGTGCGCGATTCGGCGAGACCGAGGTCGACAAGGCGCTGGTCGGCGCGCTGCTTAGCCACGCAGCCGCAACCGGTGCAGGCGGTCGTCGCCGGATATCGCCACTCTCCTTGGACTTGGTCGTACGCGCGCTGTACGGGGTCGGCGACGGCAGCTCAACGCCGTGCTGCAACGGACCGCCTACATGACCTCGACCGACCCAGCCGGCCCCGCCGCCGTCGCCCGGCTGCTCGCACTGCTCGATCTCGAGACGACCGGTGCGGACCGGTTTCGCGGCGGTTGCGAGGCGGGCTGGACGCGCGTTTACGGCGGACAGGTCGTTGCGCAGGCGCTCGTCGCGGCGTCGCGCACGATCGACGACGGCAAGCGCGCGCATTCGCTCCACGCCAGCTTCCTGCGCGCAGGCGACCCATCGCTGCCGATCGATTTCGCCGTCGAGCGTGAACGCGACGGCCGCAGCTTTGCGACGCGGCGCGTCGTCGCGAGCCAGTCGGGCCGGTCGATGTGCAGCATGGCGGCGTCGTTCCATGCGCCAGAGCCGGGTTTCGAGCATGCCGCTGCGATGCCCGTTGTGACGCCGCCCGAAGACTTGCTCAGCGACCGCGAACTCCTCGAACGTAGTGCGGCCCATGTCCCCGAACCCTATCTGACCCAGTGGCGAAACCGCGACCGTCCGTTCGAGTGGCGCCCCGTCGCGCCCGAGCCGCGCGTACCCGTGGCGCGCCCGCCGACCCTGTATCACTGGTTTCGCCTCGCCGCGCCGGTGGCGCCCGACCCGGTCCTGGCGCGCGTGCTGCTGGCGTACGCCAGCGACATGACGCTGCTCGACACCGCACTGATGCCGCACGCCGTCGCGTGGACCGATCCGCGGTTGCAGGTCGCTTCGCTCGATCACGCGCTATGGTTCCACGGTGAGCCCGATGTCGACGACTGGCTGTTGTCGGCGCAGGACTCGCCCGTCGCGAGCGGCGCGCGCGGTTTCAATCGCGGACTGATGTTCGCGCGCGACGGGCGCCTGGTGGCGAGCGCGGTGCAAGAGGGGCTGATGCGGTTTCGCGCGTGAGCCGCTTGCATCGCCGAGCGACCCGGCTAGGTTGCCGCCCTGCCCCCGCCGGAGACCCGCAATGACGCTGACCCTGACCCGCCCCGACGGCACCGAACCGCGCGACCTCGACGTCTCGCGACGCAGCTTCGCGGCGCTCGTTGCGGCAGGCTATGCGGCGTTCGCAACAGCCGCTGAAGCAGCGGCGATCGCGACCCCCGCCGACGGCCTGGTGACCGGGCCGGCGACCTTGGGCAACGGTCTCCCGGCGTTCGTCGCGCGGCCCGACGGCAAGGGCCGCCACCCGGCCGTCATCGTCGTCAACGAGATTTTCGGCGTCCACGAATACATCAAGGACATCTGCCGACGCTTTGCCCGACTGGGTTATGTCGCGGTCGCGCCCGAGTTCTTCTATCGCGCCGACCCGGAACGCAGCCTAGCGACACTGACCGACCGGACGGCGATGATGAAGATCGTCGGCACCGCCAAGCTCGAACAGGTCATGGGCGACGTCTCGACCACCCTCGACTGGCTGGCGGCGCAGCAGTTCGTAGCCCCGAAGCATATCGGCATCACCGGCTTCTGCTGGGGTGGCAATTTCGTCTGGATGGCGGCGTCGCGCTTCCCGCAGATCAAGGCCGGGGTAGCCTGGTACGGTCGCCTTGGCGGGCCGAGCGCCGGACAGCCGGTAAACGACGTCCGCAAGCAGCCGCTCGATATCGCCGCCGACCTCAAGGCGCCGGTGCTCGGTCTCTACGGCGGTCTCGACAAGGGCATCCCGCTCGCCGATGTCGAGGCGATGCGCGCCGCCCTCAAGGCGGCGGGCAAGACCGGCAGCGACTTGATCGTCTACCCGGATGCGGAGCACGGCTTCCACGCCGACTACCGCCCGAGCTACAACGAGGCGGCGGCCAAGGACGGCTGGACGCGGCTGCTCGCGCACTTCAAGGCGAACGGGGTGGCCTGAGCCACCCCGACGAACTTCAGGCGGCGAGCGCGCTGCGGCGGCGCGACGCGACGCCGACCATGCCGAAACCCGCGATCATCAGCGCCCAGCTGGCGGGCTCGGGAACCTGCGACACGACGAAGCTGACGCCGGTGGCGTCGCTGGTGTTATCGCCGTTGCGGTCGATGATGTAGCCGATGACATCGCCCGCGTTAAGGAAGGTGCTGAAGCCCGTGAAGATGTCGGGCTGGCCCTGGTTGACGCCGCCAGTCGGGAACAGCTGCGTCGCGCCACCGAAAGGCGTGTAGAACTCGGTGATCGTCACGTCGCCAACGGCGGGGTTGGTCGTCTGCTGGTTGAATTCGGCGCTGTAGGTATAGTCGTTCGACTGGCCGATGGTGAACGCGACATAGGTCGACAGCGCTGTGTTGACTGGCACGACGACGAGGCGGTCGTTGGGCACGACGATACCGCCCTGCGTGAACGCCGTCGCCGATTTCGAGACTGCGGCGACCGAGAACGGCAGGTCGGCGAGGCACAATGCGCCGGCGACGTAGCAGTTGGTGTTGACTGCGAAGGGCGTGAAGACCGTGCCGTCGGTGGTGCCGTAGCTGAAGCCGCCCGCGCCCTGAACGCCGGTAAAGCTGGCGAAGGCGTCGTAAGTGACGGCCGCGGCGGGAGCTGCAGTCAAGGCGGCAGCGCCGAGTGCGGCGACGGCGAATAGTTTGAACATCAAGATCACTCCGGCAAAATACGGTTACCTCGGCGGTCGCCGCAGGGTTACCCGTCTCCTAGCGAGGCGATGTTACAGATTGAAGCAAGACCTATTTATCGTTTCGCAACCGTGTCTGAATATTGGCAACAGCGTCATGCAACCGTCACCGAAAGTCCCTAGCCGTTGCGCCGTATCGCCGAACAGGGCGACGGTTTAACAGGGATTTTGCGACGATGACGACCACGGCTTTCAGCCTCGCCAGCGGCAACTTCAGTCAGGATTGGACCAACGCCGGTCTGATTACGACGAACAACGACTGGTCTGGCGTCGCCAGCATCGTCGGTTACCGTGGTGATGCTGTCGTCGGCGCGACGGGCGTCGATCCGCGCACGATCACCGCCGCTTCGTCGTCGGCGGTTGTCGTCAACGTCATCGCCAACCAGACCAACCCCAATACGCTGACCACCGGCGGCGTCGCCGAGTTTGACACCATCGCCAACCACACCATCGCACTCCAGGGCTCGGGCACCGCGCGGGCACCGTCGATCGTCTGCTACCTCGATTCGACGGGCCGCCAGAACGTCAACTTCAGCTGCGACCTGCGCGACATCGACGGCTCGGCCGACAACGCGATCCAGCCCATCGCCGTCCAGTACCGCACCGCCGGTGGTAACTGGACCAACGTCTTCTACACCGCCGACGCCTCTACCGGCCCGAGCATCGCGACGCTGGTCACGCACGTCGACGTGACGCTGGGTGCGGACGCCAACAACTCGTCGAGCCTCGAAATTCGCGTCCTGACAACTGACTCGGTCGGGAGCGACGAGTGGATCGGCATCGACAATATCGTCGTGTCGAGCGCGCCCGCCGCCGCCGACGTGACGCCGCCGACGCTTGCCGCCGTCAACCCGACGACGCCCGGCGACAACAGCGTCGGCATCGACGCCGCGTCGAATTTGACGCTGCGTTTCAACGAGGCTGTCCACGGCGTCACCGGCAACATCGTCATCACCGACGGCCAGGGCGACACGCGCACCATCGCGATCACCGACGGCACGCAGGTCTCGTTCGTCGGCTCGACGCTGACCGTCAACCCGGTCGCCGACCTGCTCGCGGGGCACCACTACGATGTGACCATCGGCAGCGGCGTCATCGCCGACGCCGCGGGCAACGCCTTCGCGGGCATCGCGACGGGCGGCTTCGACTTCACCATCGCCAACCCGATCCAGGTCATCACCATCGGGGCGATCCAGGGCCTCGGCCACACCAGCGCCTATGCCGGGACGCAGGTCCGCACGCAGGGCGTCGTCACCGCAATCGACACCAACGGCTACTACGTCCAGAGCGCGACGGGCGCCACCGATGGTGATATCCGCACCTCCGACGGCATCTTCGTGTTCACCAGTGCGGCACCGGCGGCGAGCATCATTCTCGGCCACCTGTACCAGATCGACGCCACCGTCGCCGAGTTCAAGCCGGGCGCTGCGAACAGCAACAACCTGACCACCACCGAGTTGACCGGGGCGACGGTGACCGATCTTGGCGTCGGCAACTTCGACACCGTGGTCCTCGGTCATAACGGCCTCATCGCGCCGAACGCCATCGTCGATAACGATAATTTCAGCGTCTACGACCCGGCGCAGGACGGCATCGATTTCTACGAATCGATCGAAGGGATGCTCGTCACCGTCGACACGCCGCTCGTCGTCGCGACGCAGCGCAGCGATGGCGGTGCGTTCATCGTCGCCAGCCTCGGCATCGACGCAACGGGCCTCAACGCCAACGGCGGGATCACGATCTCGGCGACCGACAGCAACCCCGAGCGCCTCCAGCTGTTCCGCGACACCGGCCTGTTCGCGGGCGTCCAGCCCGAGTTGTCGGTCGGCGACCACATCGCCAGCCTCAAGGGCATCATCAGCTACGGCGGCGGCAGCTACGATCTGTCGGTTACCGAGGCAATCGTCCGCACCCTCGACGTCACCGCGCCGCGCGACGTCACGGCGCTGACCGGCGACCTGACGCACCTGACGCTGGGCAACTACAACCTCAACAATTTCGGTTTCGACGACAGCCAGGCCAAGGTCGACAGCCTCGCGCGCGACATCGTCCAGAACCTGCGCGGCCCCGACATCCTCGGCGTTCAGGAGGTGCAGGACAACGACGGCGTCGGCACCGGCAGCGACCTGCGCGGCAATCTGACTGCAGGCCGCCTGATCGCGGCGATCGACGCGCTCGGCGGGCCGCACTACAGCTATGTCGAGGTCGCGCCGATCGCCACAAACGTCAGTGGCGGCGAGCCCAACGGTAACATCCGCAACGCCTATTTCTACAATGCCTCGCGCGTCGACTATGTGGCGGGCTCGGCCACGGCGCTGCCCGACGCGATCTTCAACGGCACGCGCAAGCCGCTCGCCGCCGACTTCGTCTTCAACGGCCAGGTCGTTCACCTGATCGATACCCACTCGACCTCGCGCGGCGGTTCGGACGCGCAGTTCGGCGCGCATCAGCCGCCGTCGGATGCCGGCGACAGCGCACGCACCGCGCAGGCGACGGCGATCGCCAACTATGTCCAGACGCTGCAGACCGCCGAACCGGGTGCCAAGATCGTCGTGCAGGGCGACTTCAACGGTTTCACGTGGGAGCCCGCCGTGCAGGCGCTCGTCGCCAAGGGCCTGACCGACCTTGCCGACCTGCTCCCCGCGCAGGAGCGCTACTCCTATGTCTTCGACGGCAACAGCCAGGAGCTCGACCATCTCCTTGCCAGCGGCAATTTCATCGGCGGCTCGCAGTTCGACGCGGTCCACTTGAACGCCGAGCTGAGCGACACCGCGCAGCTGTCGAGCGACCACGATCCGCTGCTGGCGCTGCTCGACTTTTCGGTGACGATCAACGGCACTGCGAGCGGTGAGACGATCAACGGCGGCGCGCCTGCCGAGACGATCAACGGGCTCGGAGGCAACGACATCATCAACGGCAACGGCGGCAACGACACCATCGACGGCGGCATGGGCGACGACAGCATCCGCGGCGGTGCCGGGGCCGACACGATGACCGGCGGCGCAGGAAATGACCGCTTCATCTTCCGCCCGGGTGAGGTGCAGGGCGACCAGATCCTCGACTTCGACGGCAAGGGTGCGTTAGCGGGCGACAGCCTCGTCTTCGAGGGCTTCGGGCGCGGCGCGTATCTCAGCCACGTAGGCAACGTTTTCCAGGTCCACTACAACGGTACGCAGGTCGAGACCTTCACGCTCAACACCGCGACGATCCACGCCAGCGACGCGGTCTTCACGGGAATTCCCGCGGCAGCG
Source organism: Sphingomonadales bacterium (assembly GCA_038211965.1). GTDB lineage: Bacteria > Pseudomonadota > Alphaproteobacteria > Sphingomonadales > Sphingomonadaceae > Glacieibacterium. The sequence continues at coordinate 10,106 of JBBQVB010000034.1, read as the reverse complement.
ATGATGGCGCCGGTCAATGCCGTCGATGCGATGCACTTGATGATCGCGTAGGCCGCTCTCCCCGCCCCGGTGTTGCCGGGGCGGGGCAGCGACTCAAACGACCGCGACCGCCCGCCGCGTCTCGGAGCTGCGCCACGCCTCGAAGTCCTCGCCAAGGCCGTCGAGGCCCGCAAGGAAGCGCGGATCTGTCGCTTCGAGGGCGTCCGCGAGAGGCTCCGGCTCCCCTGCGGCGGTACCCAGCAGCGCGCTATGATCGGTCCTTATCGTGGGGTCGAGATCGAGCCGGTCGCGCGCAACGATCAGCAGCGGCTCGGGCGCTTGCATCAGCCAGCCGTGGTCGTGGAGCAGCTGACGCAGGTTGCCCAGCGCCTGCGCGTCGGTGCGCTCGGGCCAACGCAACGCCGCCAGCGTCGCGCGATCGAAGGTCATCGTCGGCGATAGGGACAGCCGCGCCAGCATCGCGCGGGCGCGCTTCGAGAGTGCGCTCGCGGTCGGATTGACCGCGACTTCGCCCCATAGCGCGATGCGCCAGCCCCGTCCCGCGCCCCCCATGACACTGGACTAGCACGCGCAGGAGAGGCGGCAAACGCGGTATCGTCGTCGGCCGCTGACGATACTTCGACGCACAGTCGTCCCCCCGCTCCCATGCCGGTGAGTCGGTGCGGACCGGGAACTGGTGAGGCGGGGATTAGGCTGGAGGGGGGAAAGGAATGACAAACCCGCGTACCTCCGCCATGAAGGCTTCCGCATCCCCGGAGTACCCAGTGGCCTTCACCCCCGCGATCCGTTCGACCGTGCTTGCCTGCCTGTTCTTCGCAGGCTTCGGCTGCCTCGTGCCGTTCCTGCCGCTGTGGCTGGAGAAGGTGCATGGCTTCAGCGGTTCGCAGATCGGCCTCGTGCTGGCGATCGGCGGGTTCAGCCGGGTGCTCGCCGGGCCGCTGACCGCCGCGTGGGCCGACGGGCAGCGCGACCGGCGTGCGCCATTGTTCCTGTTCTCGGGACTGCTGACCGCAGGCTTCGGCGCGCTGTGGTTCGTTCAGAGTTTCTGGGGCGTCTTCGTCCTCATCCTGTCGCTCGATATCGCGTTTTGGGGCCTGCTGCCCGTCGTCGAGGCGGCGCTGCTGCGGCTGACGCGCGAGAGTTGGCCGCGCTACGGCGTCGCACGGGGGCTGGCGAGCGCCGCCTTCGTCCTCGGGTCGAGCGCCGTCGGCGCGCTGATCGACCATTACGGCAACTGGGCGATCTGGGGCTGGCTGTTCGGTATCTCGGCGGCGTTGATCGTCGGCAGCGCGTGGATGTTTCCCGAACCCGTCGCCGGGGACCGCGAAGCGCCCTTTGCGACGCGTCTCGCCAGTGGATTGGGGATGCTCAAGGACCGGCGCTTCACGCTGCTGATTGCGGCTGCCGGACTGATCCAGGCGAGCCACAGCTATTTCTACGTCGCGGGCACGCTGATCTGGGGCAACGAGCAGCATATCTCCAAGACGCTGATCGGCAACCTCTGGTCGCTCGGCGTCGCCACCGAAGTGGTGTTCCTGATCGCTTTCGGGCGGCTGACCGAGCGCTGGCGGCCCGAGAGCCTCGTTGTCGCGGGCGGCGTCGCGGCGATCATCCGCTGGACCGCGCTGGCCATGCTGCCGCCGGTGTGGGCGCTGTACCCGCTCCAGCTGCTTCACGCGGGCACCTTCGCGATGACTTTCCTCGGGGCGATGCGGCTGATCTACGCGATCCATGGCGACGCGCGCGTGCCGACCGCGCAGATGATCTACATGGCACTCGCCAGCGCCCCGGCCCAGGCGGCGGCGACTTTGCTGTCGGGATGGCTGTACGACCGCCTCAACGCCCAAGGGTCGGGCTCGCAGGGCTATCTCGCAATGACGGCAATCGCGGCGGCCGGGCTGGTGCTGGCGATAGTCCTGCGCCTGCGCGATGCACTCCCCGACCGGGTCCCCGTGCACGATGCCGGCGGCGTGGCGGAGGCGCTGTAAGGTCTGGCTGGGGCGGCAGGATTCGAACCTGCGGATGGCGGCATCAAAAGCCGCTGCCTTACCACTTGGCGACGCCCCAATGACAGCGCGGGCCGGGGACTAGGTCAGGCGTTCAGGCTTGGCAAGCCGCCACGGCAGCGCGGCGCTCGACACCGCGTCGCGGCGGCGGCATGGAGCGGATGGCGCGGGCGGCGGGGGGCGGATGACGATACTGGTGACGGGCGTCGCGGGGTTCATCGGCGCCGCCGTCGCCGTGGCGCTGCTGGAGCGCGGCGAGACAGTGGTCGGCCTCGACAATCTCAACGCCTATTACGCGGTGTCGCTCAAGCGCGACCGACTGGCGCGGCTGGCGGGGCCGGGGTTCGCTTTCGTCGAGGGCGATCTGGCCGACATGGCGGCGCTGGACGCCCTTCCTGGGACCGGCGCGATCGTTCACCTCGGCGCGCAGGCGGGGGTGCGCCACTCGCTCGACGCGCCGCAGGATTATATCCGCAGCAATGTCATGGGGCACCTCAACATCCTCGAGCTGGCGCGCGCGCGGCGTTGCCCGCACCTCGTCTATGCGTCGTCGTCGTCGGTCTATGGCGGCAACAGCAAGCTGCCGTTCGCGGTCGGCGACGCGGTCGATCATCCGGTGTCGCTTTATGCCGCGACCAAGCGCGCCGACGAGTTGATGAGCGATGCCTATGCGCACCTGTTCGACATTCCGCAGACGGGCCTGCGTTTCTTTACCGTCTACGGCCCGTGGGGGCGGCCCGACATGGCCCCGTGGCTGTTCACCGAGGCGGTTTTGCGCGGGACGCCGATCCGCCTCAACAACGGCGGTCGGATGTCGCGCGACTTCACGTGGATCGGCGATATCGTCGCGGGCGTACTGGCAGCACTCGACCGCCCGCCCGGCGGCGCGCGACCGCACCGGATTTACAATCTCGGCAACGACCGCGCGGAGGATCTGACGCACTTCCTGTCGATCATCGAGGCGGCGGCGGGGCGCCGCGCGATCGTCGAGAAAGCGCCGCTGCCGCCCGGCGACGTGGTCGCGACGCACGCCGACATCGGTCCGGCACGGGCCGAGCTGGGCTATGCGCCGGTCATGACGCTCGACGAGGGGCTGCCCCGGTTTGTCGACTGGTATCGGGAGTATGCGCGGGTCTGAGCGCGCGGATCAGGAGACCGCAATATCCGGCGCGTCTTCGGCCTTCATGCCGATCACGTTATACCCCGCGTCGACGTGATGGACCTCGCCTGTCACGCCGCTCGCGAGATCGCTGAGAAGGTACACCCCCGCCCCGCCGACATCCTCGATCGTGACGTTGCGGCGCAGCGGCGAATTATACTCGTTCCATTTCATGATGTAGCGGAAGTCGCCGATGCCGCTGGCGGCGAGCGTCTTGATCGGCCCTGCCGAAATCGCGTTGACGCGCACCTTGTTCGGTCCGAGGTCCATCGCGAGGTAGCGGACGCTGGTCTCGAGTGCCGCCTTGGCGACGCCCATGACGTTGTAGTGCGGAATGACCTTTTCGGCGCCGTAGTAGCTCAGCGTCAGTAAAGCGCCGCCGTCGGGCATCAGCGCCAGCGCGCGTTGGGCGCAGGTGGTGAAGCTGAACACGCTGATGTCCATCGTCTGCGCAAAATTCTCGCGGCTGGTATCGACGTAGCGACCGCGAAGTTCGTTCTTGTCCGAGAAGCCGATGGCATGGACGAGGAAATCGATGGTCGGCCATTTTGCAGCGACCTCTGCGAAACACGCATCGAGCGAGGCCGTGTCCGACACATCGCACTCGACGAGAAACTCTGAACCGAGGCTGGCAGCGAGCGGCCGCACGCGCTTCTCGAGCGCCTCACCCTGATAACTGAAGGCGATCTCGCCGCCCTGCGCTGCGACCGCCTGCGCGATACCCCACGCCAGGCTACGGTCATTGGCAACCCCCATGATCAGCCCACGCTTGCCCTCCATCAATCCCGGCAAATCACTCTCCGCTGTCGCTTGCCCGAGCTTCTTGGCCCGTTTTGGGCACAAGTGCCAGCGCGGCGTTGAGGTGCGCGCCGAACACCAGCCCTAGCCCGATGATATAGAAGAACAGCAGCGCGACGATGACCCCGGCGAGGCTGCCGTAAGTCAGGCTGTAGCCGCCGAACAGCGACAGGATCGGCGGCAGCAGCATCGTCGTGCCGATCCACACGACCATGGTCAGCAGCGCGCCGGGCCAGATCGGGCATGTCCCGTTGCGGAATTTGTCAGGCGTCAGGACGTAGAAGATCAGGTAGAGCGCCACGAACAGCACCAGCGCCGGAGCCAGCCGCCCGAGCGCGAGACGCGCGACGAGGTCGCCGGCGGCGGGCAACAGGTGGAAGACGAATTGCTCGACGCCGGTAAGAACGACCTGCGCCAGGAACGCCACGACCATCAACAGCACCGCGCCCACGACGAGAACGATCGACGCGGCGCGGTAGCGCCACACCGGCTGCGTGCCGACGGCGCGGTAGCTCTTGCGGATGATATCGCGGATCGTCTCGATGAAGCCGCTGACCGACCACAGGGTGACCAGCAGACCGATGGTCAGCAGCCCCGAATTCGAGCGCGCCGCGATGACGTCGGCGACGGGCTTGGCGATCAGGATCGCGACATCGTTGGGCAACGTACGCAGGAAGCTGTGGACCGCGCGCACGCCGGCGTCGGTGCGACCGACTGCACCCCCCAGCGTCGCGACGACGATGAAAAAGGGGAAGAGCGTCAATAGCGACAGATAGGCGATATTGCCGGCGTGGACGAAGCCGTCGGCCCAGCTGCCAACGACGGTTTGCCAACCAACGCGACAGGCGCGCGACGACGCGAACGCGCGTCCAGCCCGGACCAGCCCCGGCGGTAGTGCGCGTTCGAGTGCGGCAACGTTCACCCGGTCCCCTAGTCGACGCCCAGCGCGCTCCTGATATTGCGCGGATCGGTCCAACGCGCCGTGAAGGCGCGAAGCTCCGCATCGTCGGTCGGCAGGTCGACGATCACGGTAGCGAAGCAGTCGCCACGCGTCCGGTCGGCGCGCGTGAAGCCCCGCCCCCGCAGGCGCAGCACACGCCCCGACGTCGTGCCCGGCGCGATGGTCAGCGTCACCGGCCCATCTACCGTCGGCGCCCGCACCTTGGCCCCGTCGACCGCCTCATTGAGCGTCACCGGCAAGTCGAAGCGGATATCGTCGCCATCGCGTTTGAAGAAGCGGTGCGGCGCGACCTCGAGGGTGATCAACGCGTCGCCCGCGCCGCCCGCACCGCTCTCGCCCTGTCCGCCCATGCGCAGCGGTTTGTCGGCGGTAAAGCCGGGCGGCAGCTTGAGGTCGAGCGTCTTGCCGTTGCGCAGGGTCAGCCGCTGCGGCTTGAGCAGCGCCGCGTCCTCGAAAGGCACGGCGTAGCGGTACGCGACATCGGCCCCCTTGGGTGCGGCGCGGCCGCGTAACTGGTCGTCGAAACCGCCGCCGCTACCGAACGGGCTGCGACCACCGCGGAACAGCTCGGAGAACAGATCGCTGGCGTCCGACCCGCCACCGAACTCGAAGCTCTGCGAGGTACCGCCGCCCGGGCGTTGGCCCCATGGCCCCTGCCCACCGCCGCCGGCGAAGCCACCACCGCCCGCGAACGGATTGCGCGGCTGGCCGTCGGCGTCGATTTCGCCCCGATCGAATTTGGCGCGTTCGTCGGGATCGCTGAGCAGCGTGTTCGCCGCGCTCGCCTCCTTGAAGCGCTCGAGCTTGGCCGCGTTACCGGCATTGCGATCGGGGTGGTTGTCCTTGGCAATCTTGCGATACGCCTTCTTGATCTCGGCTTCGCTCGCACCGCGCGCGACGCCGAGGACAGTGTATGGGTCTTTCATGGACGGGTCCGTAGCATGGATTATGTGCAGGCGGCTGTTGCCGTCGCGCAACATGACCTAGATGAGCAACACACCGCCCCCTGTAAAGGGGGCAGCGCGCGCGCCATATCATTCGCATGAGCGTGGCTTTCACCAAAGAGTCGGATGCCGAGGCGGTCGCCGCCGACCTGCCCGACCGCCCGATTTCACCCCACCCGAATTTCGTCACCCCGGCCGGGCTGGCGTCGCTCGATGCCGAACTCGCAGCCGCGCGCACGGCCTACCAGGCAGCGCAGGCGGAGGGCGGCATCACCGCCGACCGTACCGCGATGGCGCGCGCGACGCGCGACCTCCGCTATTGGTCGGCGCGGCGGGCGAGCGCCCAGCTCGTGGCGCCGCAGTCGGGCGACCGCGTCGTCTTCGGCAGCCGCGTCACCTTCGAGGCGGCCGATGGCCGCACGCGGACCTATGCAATCGTCGGCGAGGATGAGGCCGATCCGGCGCGCGGCAGCGTCTCCTATGTCTCGCCCCTGGCACGCGCGCTGATCGGCAAGGGCGTCGCCGACACGTCAGTCGTCGGCGGACAGGACGTCGAGATCGTTGCCGTCGTCTGAGCCGTCGTCAGTCGAAGCGCAGGTCTCCACCCGACGGCTCGCGCAAGTACCCGGCAATCGTCGTCTCGTCGATCTCGCCGAGCGATGCTGGCGACCACAATGGTGACTTGTCCTTGTCGATCAGTTGCGCGCGCACGCCTTCGTAGAAGTCGCGCCCCGACTTGATCGCGCAGACCATGCGGTACTCAGTGCGCAGTGCCGCTTCGATGCTGCTCGCACGCCCCATTCGCACGCCGCGTAGCGACAGCTTGAGCGAGGTCGGCGACATGCGCGCGATGACCTCGTGCTGGGCGCGCGCCCAGTCGTCGCCTTCCGCGAGGCTTGCCTGGATGTCCTCGACATGGTCGTGCGCAAAGTGAAAGTCGATCGCCTCGCGCAAGGTCGCCAGCGCGCCGGGTCCGGGGTCGGTGTGCATCACGGCAAGGATTTCGGCGACCGGCTCGGCATTGCCGGCGAGCAGCGCGCGGAGCAGCGGTATACGCTCTACTGGTACATGATGCGTCGCGATGCCCGCATAAAGGCAGTCCGCACCCTTCAAGCGCGCGCCGGTCAGCGCCAGCCACGTGCCGATCTCGCCGGGCAGCCGCGCCAGCGCATGGGTGCCGCCGACATCCGGGATCAGTCCGATGCCGGTCTCGGGCATCGCCACCAGCGTCCGCTCGGTGGCCACGCGGTACCGCCCGTGGACCGACAGCCCGACTCCGCCGCCCATAGTGACGCCGTCGATGAGCGCGACATAATCGTCCCGGTATGTCGCGATCGCCTGGTTCATCCGGTATTCGTCGTGGAAAAAGCCCTCCCACTCGGGTGAGCCCGCTCGTCCGGCATGGTACAGGCCGACGACATCGCCACCCGCGCAGAAGGCGCGCTCGCCCGCCCCTTCGATGACGACGCGGTCGATCTCGGGGTCACTCAGGCTGGCATAGAGCGCGGTGTGGATGGCCCCGCACATTTCGCGGTTCAGCGCGTTGAGCGCGGCTGGCCGGTCGAGCGTGATGAACAGCGCGCGGCCACGATGCTCGGTGCGAACGGCGTCGGTCATGCGATATCCACCAGTCGGGCGTCCTCGGGCATCGGGGTCGGCAGGCAGCTCGTCGACAGCTTGGCGAGAACGCGACCGTCGCCGTCGCTGAGCTCGGCCTCCATGAAGGCGACGCGTTTGCCCAGCTTGAGGCAGCGCCCCGCACCGTACAGCGTCTGGCCGAGCTTGGCGGGTCCGAAGAAGCTCGCCTTGAGTTCGATGGTCGGCACGACGATGCGCTGGCCCGACGCGACCACCGCAGCGACCGCCGCGCAATCGTCGAGCATCGCGACGATGAAACCGCCCTGGACATTACCCATCGGATTGCAGAATTCGGCGCGCGGCTCGAAACTCATCCGCACCGTTCCCGCCTTGCTGTCGAGCGCCAGAATCTTCGTGCCGAGCAGCACCGACGTCGCAGGGCCGCGCGCGTTCATGCGCTCGATCAGCTCATCGTCGGTCATCGCCAAGGTCGGCCCTCACAGGATCGCGGTGCGTGTCAGGCCATAGCTCTGAAGCGCCGGTGCCAGGGCGTCAACGTCCGCGCCGGGTCGGGTGAACACCGCCAGGCTTTGGGTCGGCGCTTCGGGCCAGTCCGCTCGCCCGAGCAGATGCACGACACGGCGCGCGATCCCCGCGCCGCCATCGACGAAGCTCAGCGGGTGCGGTGCTGCAGCGGTCAACTCGTCCGCCAGCAGCGGGAAGTGGGTACACGCGAGGACGACCGTATCGACACGCTCGCCCCCCGGCTGATCGAGCAATTCGGCTAGTTCACGCGCCATTTCTGCCGGATGGACGGCCAGGCCGCGTAGTTTCGCCTCGGCGAGCTCGACGAGTGCACCCGAGCCATGTCGCAGCACGAGGCAGTCGGCTGCAAATTCTGCTGCCAAGCGGTCGACATAGGGTTGGCGCACCGTCGCCACGGTGCCGAGCACCCCGATCGCCCGCGTCCGCGACAATGCCGCGGCCGGCTTGATCGCCGGTACCGTGCCGACCACCGGTACCGCCAGCGCCGCGCGGACATGCGCGAGAGCAATGGTCGAGGCGGTATTGCAGGCGATCACCACCAGCGCGGGCCGGTACCGCTCCGTCAGCCGCCCGAGCAGCGCGCAGACGCGCGTCGCGACCTCCATCTCGGTCTTGGCGCCGTAGGGAAACCCCGCATTGTCGGCGACATAAACCACCGGTGCGGCGGGCAGCGCAGCGCGAACAGGCCCAAGGACCGACAGGCCGCCGACGCCCGAGTCGAAGAACAGGATAGGCCCCACGGCTACCGCCTAACCCCGACCTGTCGGGGGCACAATCGCTGCCGTCGCCATGTCTCGCCTCGGACTTGATTTGGTGTATCAGCACATGGTGTCGAAACCGGCCTGCAAACGCGTATGAACGCATCGGTCGACGGCAGCACGGGCGTGGCTGCAGACCTACGGCTCGGCGTGCGCGTCCTGCTGCTCGCTGCCGCCGTCGGTGTCACCCTGCTCCCCCATTATCTGTGGCGCGCGCTCGGCCTGCGTTCGCTCTGGCCGCACCGGTTTCTCGGCCTTGCGGCACGCGCGCTCGGAGCGCGCGTCACGGTCGTCGGCGAGCCGCTTCGCAACGGCGTGTTCTTCGTCGCCAATCATCTGTCGTGGACCGACATCTGCATCCTCGGCGGTGCGGTCGATACCGCGTTCGTGGCGCAGGACAAGATCGCCGACTGGCCGGTCGTCGGCTGGCTCGCCAAGCTCAACGCCACGGTGTTCGTGTCACGCACCGACCGCTCCACCGCGAGCGACCAAGTCGTGCGCCTGCGCGCCGCGCTGCTTAGGCCGCAGCCGGTGACGCTGTTCCCAGAAGGCACGACGACCGACGGGCACAGCCTGCTGCCCTTCAAGTCGGTGCTGTTCGAAGGTCTGACGCCGCCGCCGCGCCCGTTGCGCGTTCAGCCAGTGCTCCTCGACTTCGACGATGCCGGCAAGTCGCTGGCGTGGATCGGCAGCGAGGGCGCACCCGCCAACGCGCGGCGGACCCTGCGTCACCCCGGCAGTTTCGGCGTCCGTGTGCATTTCCTCGCGCCCTTCGACCCCGCCACGTGCCGCGACCGCAAGGCCGTCACCGCCGAAGCGCGGTCGCGTATCGCCACCGCGCTCGCGGCAAGCGTCGGTCACCCCATTGCGTGAGCGTCGCTGCGCGCTAAGGCTGGTCGGCATGACTAATGCCCTATATCCCGCCCTCCGCCTCCGCCGCAGCCGCGCCGCGCCGTGGTCGCGCGCGCTCGTCGCCGAAACCGTGTTGACCCCCGCCGACCTGATCTGGCCGCTGTTCGTCACCGGCGGCACGAACGTCCGCGAGCCGATCCGGTCGATGCCTGCGGTCGAGCGCCTGTCGGTCGACCTGCTTGCCGCGACGGCGAAGGAGGCCGCCGCGCTCGGCATCCCCTGCCTCGCCTTGTTCCCCAACACGCCCGCGACGGCGCGCAGCGAGGACGGCGCCGAAGCCGCCAATCCCGATAATCTGATGTGTGCCGCCGTGCGCGCAATCAAGGATGCAGGAGTCGATATCGGCGTCCTTACCGACGTCGCGCTCGACCCCTATACCAGCCACGGCCATGACGGGCTGCTCAGCGACGACGGGCGCATCCTTAATGACGCCACCGTCGCCGC
>JBBQVB010000033.1:0-22579 GCA_038211965.1 Sphingomonadales bacterium | reverse complement strand
GCACGCGGCTCGGTGCCGCGCGCCGCCTCGACGCGCCAGCGCCACAGGACAAGCGGGGTCAGGACGATCAGCCCGAACGCGTCGAGCGACTGAAACCATGTCACCGGCAAACGGAAGCCGCCGATATTGAGGCCGACACGCGCCTTGATCCACAACGGGTAGGTGTTCCAGACCTGCACCTGCGTCGTCCAGAACAGGACCGCGACCGCGATGACGACAAGTAGCGCGACGATGCGCGGCCGGTCGGCGCGGGTTAGCGACGGCGCGCCCGATGCCGCGCCGCGCGGCGGATCGGCGGGGAGCGCGCGTCCGGCTGCCAGATATACGAGCAGGCCGACGGCCATGCCGACGCCCGCCGAACCGAAGCCCCAGCGCCAGCCATAGACTTCGCCGAGCGTCCCGCAGACCAGCGGCGCGAGCAGCCCGCCGAGGTTGATCGCCCAGAGATAGATCGAGAATCCGGCATCGCGGCGCTTGTCGTCGGGGCCGTAGACCTGGCCCAACTGAGCCGCGAGATTACCCTTGAGCAGGCCGCAACCCGCCGCGACCGCGCCGAGCGCGAGAAGGAACGCAGGCTCGAACGCCATCGCGACGTGGCCGAGCGCGAGCAGCGCGAGGCCAGCGGTGACCACGTGCCGTCGCCCGAAGCGGTCGCCGAGCACGCTGCCCGCGAGCGGCAGGAAGTTGGCCAGCCCGACGTACAACCCGAAGATCTGTGTCGCGAGCGCCTGTGTCGACAGCGTCCCGAAGACGCCTTCGACGCCGCGCCGGAACCCGCCGAAACCCCAGACGGTGTCGATTACGCCGGGGGTCAGCAGATGACCCGTCATGTAGAGCACCAGCAGCGCCTGCAGGCCGTAGAAGGCGAAGCGCTCCCAGAGTTCGGTGAAGGCGATCACCGCAAGGCCAGGCGGGTGCCCGCCAAGATCTCGCGCGACCGCCGCGCCGTCGCTGTCGCTTGCCATGTCCGCCCCCGCGCCCATCCCCCTGACTGACTAGCAGAAGCGGATGCGGCGCGACCAGCGGAACGGCCGATGCGTCACGCGGCACACGCCGTCCCGGTCTCGCACTGCGCGAGCCAGTTGCGGAACGCCGCCGCTGCCGCGTGGCGCTCGGCGTCGCAGGCGAGCGCGAACGCGGCGAAGGCGTCGGCGGCGGGGTGCGTCGTATCGGCGGCGCGGGTCCCGACGAGATCGCGGACGCGGTCGAAGAGGGCAACGATCATGGTGTATCTCCCGGTTTCGAAGCGCTCCGTCCCAACAGCCGGGCGGGCAGCGCGGTATGGCTGGCTTTTAGGCGGCGGCTCGGGTGCGGGGGAGGCGCGTCGGCAAACGTTTCGATGTGGCGTGGGGCGAGTTGTTGCGTTCGGTTGCGAAACGTGTCGCAACCGCCCCTCGCGCCACGTCGACGCATCGCCGAACCTGCGCCGACGCCCGCTCGCCAGCGGTGCGTGACCGACGTCGTGCATCGACCTGCTGCGCGCTGCGTTGCGGCCCCATGGGCGCGATCATCGGAACCGCGGGGTGGGCTATCGCACGGCAGAGCGCGCCCGCGTTTCCGGGCGATGGGACGGCGCTCGAACGCTACGCGCGGGTGTTCGGCGGTGTTGAGGTCAACTCCTCATTCCATCGACCGCACCGGGCCTCGACCTGGGCGAAGTGGGCGGCGAGCGTGCCGGAGCACTTCCGCTTCGCGGTAAAGATTCCCAAGACGATCACGCACGCGGCAAGGCTCGTCGATGTCGACCAGCTCATCGCGCCGTTTGCGGCGGAGGTCGGGCAACTGGGTGGCAAGCTTGCGCTGCTCCTCGTGCAACTCCCGCCCAAGCTCGTCTTCGAGGGGGCCGTGGCCGAGCGATTCTTCGAGACGCTGCGCGGCGCGATCGACACCGGGATCGTCTGCGAGCCGCGGCACGCGAGCTGGTTCGAGAATGACGCCGATTCCCTGCTCGACCGCCTCCGCGTCGGGCGCGTGGCGGCCGATCCAGCAGTTGCAGATGTCGCGACTGTGCCGGGGGGCTGGCGCGGTCTTGAATATTGGCGCCTGCACGGCTCGCCGGTGATGTACCGCTCGTCCTACGGTGACCCGGCGCTCGACACCTACGCCACGCACCTCCGCACAGCGGTCGCCAGCGGGCTCGAACCCTGGTGCATGTTCGACAACACCACCGCCATGGCAGCGACTGACAATGCCCTGTCACTCATGGGCAAGGTAGAACAGGGTTTCACGCCCCCGCGGGCGGACCAAGTGGCTGAGGAAACGGGGAAAATGGTGGACGCGGCAAGGATTGAACTTGCGACCCCTGCGATGTCAACACAGTGCTCTACCACTGAGCTACGCGTCCACGGTGGCGCGTCTTAGCCATTGCGCTGCGGCGATGCAAGCCTGTCGGCCGTGCAAATATGGGGTCGAAGTTGCGGGGCCAATGGTTAAGGTGGCGCTGTGCAGCTTGCCCCCGCCAATACCCCGCAACCCTCCTTCGCCCAGTCGGGCGACACGTCGGGTCGGTTTCCGCTGGTGCTGTCGTCGCCGCATTCGGGGCGCGACTACCCCGCCGATTTTCTCACCCGGACCAGGCTGACGCTGGCACAGCTGCGGCGCGGCGAGGATGCCTATGTCGACGCGTTGCTCGACAGTGCGGCGGCGACGGGGGTGCCGCGACTGGCGGCGCGTTACGGCCGGTCGTGGCTCGACCTCAACCGTTCGCCGCACGAACTCGACCCGGCGATGTACGTCGAGCCGCTCGACCACCACGCCGACCATGCCACCGATCGCGTCGTCGCGGGCCTCGGCGTCGTGCCGCGCGTCGCTGCGGCAGGGCTCGACATCTATCCGACGCGGCTACGCCTCCACGATGCGCGCGGTCGCGTCGCGCACGCCCATGCGCCGTGGCACGACACGCTGGCAGACCTGCTGGCCACGGCCCGCGCGCGGCACGGCTATGCCATCCTCATCGACTGCCATTCGATGCCGACGCCGGCGCCGATGGCGGGCGGTGCACCGCAGGTCGTCGTCGGCGACCTTCACGGGCGCAGTGCCGCGCCTGTGCTGGTGACCGCCATCGAACGCCATTTCGTCGCGCACGGCTGGCGGGTCGCGCGCAACGCGCCCTACGCGGGGGGCTATACGACGGCGCACCACGGCGACCCTGCGCGCGGCATTCACGCCGTCCAGATCGAGATCGACCGCGCGCTCTACATGGATCCCGCGCGACTCGTCCGCCACATGGGCTTCCCGGCGGTGGCGGCGCAGCTCGCCGAACTCGCCGAAATGCTATGCACCACCGACTTCGGTCTGCGTCAGGATTTCGCCCAGGCCGCCGAGTGAAAAAGACCGCCCCGCGCGGATGCGCGGAGCGGCCAGGGTTCAGGGAAGTTGCCGGACGAAAGGGGGGGAACGCCCGACACCAGCAATCTGGGGTTCAGCGCAGCAGGCTGCAAGCCCGGAAAACGTGAATTATTTGCGGCGCTGCGCCACGACACGGATGCTGACGGGCACCGCGAAGGCAACGTATTCGGCAGTCGCGTCGGACTCGATGCCGAGCTTCCACGCGCGCCGGTCGAGCTGGACGCGCCCGGTCATCGTCGCGGTGTTGCCCGCAATGGCGAGATCGAAGGGCAGGGTCACCGGCACCGCCTTGCCGCGCATCGCCAGCGTCCCGGTGGCGACGAAATGCCCCAGCCCGGCGGCGACGACCTTCGCCGCCACGAAACGCCCCTGACCGCCTGTCTTGGCCGCGAACCAGTCGTCGCCGGGAAGCGACCCATCGACGGTCTGGTCGCCCGTCGCCGCCGAGGCGAGGTCGACGGTTACGTCGATCTTCGCAGATGCCGGCGTGGCGGGATCGAAGTCGATCGCCGCCGACCATTTCTTGAAAGCGCCGACGACGGGCTTGCCGAGCCATGTCGCGGTGAAGCCGATGCGGCTCTGCGCGGCCACCACCGTCCATGGCGCTGCGAGCGCGGGAGTTGTCGCCCCCCAGAGCAGCAGCAGCGCGACACCTGCGCGGATCACGTCCGTCGCGCCCACAGCCACATCCGCGCGAAGACGTCGTCGCGGTCCCAATAATGATGCTTGAGCGCCGCCGCGACGTGCAGGACGATCATTGCAACCGCGATCCACCCGAGAATGCCGTGCAGGTCGTGGTAATTCCAGCCCTTCGGCACGTCGAGCAACGGGATTTCGAACAGTCCGAACCATGTCATCGGGAACTTGATCTTCGACACCGACACCATCGCCCAGCCACTCAGCGGCAAGGCGATCATCAGGACATAGAATCCCCAATGCGAGACCAGCGCCAGCGCGCGCTCGGCAGGTGTCATGTGCGACGGGTAGGGCGGCACGCGATGCGTCAGCCGCCACGCCAGTCGCAGTACGGCGAGCACCAGCACGGTGATGCCCGTCGCCTTGTGAAGCTGGACGAGGCTGAAGAACAGCGCCTTGTCCATGTCTTCAAGCGTGTCGAACAGCAGCCCCGCGACGAGGTTGCCGATCAGCAGCAGCGCGATCGTCCAGTGAAAAGCGATCGCGACGCTCGAATAGCGACTGCGCCCGGTGATGTCGGCCGCAGACCTCACTTGGCGCGCTTGTATTCAGCTTCGATCTGCAGCTCGACCGCATCGCTGACGAATTGCGTGCCGAAGCTCATGCCCCAGTCCGAACGGTTGATGGTCGCGCGCGCCGACACGCCAATGCGCTCGGCACCCATCTGCGGGTTGGCCTTGGTGGTGCCGTTGAACACCGCGTCGAGCGTCACCGGCTTGGTCACCCCGCGCAGCGTCAGGTCGCCGGTGATCTTCGCGGTCTTCGCGCCGGTCACGGCGATGTTGGTGGCGACGAACTTGATCTCGGGAAACTTCGAACCGTAGATGAAGCGCTCGCCGCCGCCGACTTCCTTGTCGAAATCAACCTTGTCGGTAAACGGGAAATCGGTGCGTACCGAATTGGCGTCTATGGTGACGCTGAGCTTGCTGTTCGCCGGGTTGGCGGCGTCGAGTTCGACGGTCGAAGCGATCTTGGCGAAGCGCGCGGTGTAGTTCGACAGACCGAGGTGCTTGACCCGCCACGTCACGCTGGTGTGGCTGAGATCGGCCTCGTACCTGCCCGACGGCGCGTCGATCGGCGCGGCCGCGAGCGGTGCGGCGGCGAGGCTGGCGAACAGGGCGGCGGCGAGCAGGCGCATCGGCGATTCCTTATGGCGGAAGATGTGGCGCGACGATTAGCGCAGCCCGATGCCGCCGCAAAGACATTCCGCCTGCGCGGCGGCGAAGACGAGCTTCGCCGCGCCGCCTCTACCGCACCGCCCGATCAGGCGCCCGCCAGCGCCGCAAGCAGCAGCAGCGCGACGATGTTGGTGATCTTGATCATCGGATTGACTGCCGGGCCGGCGGTGTCCTTGTAGGGGTCGCCGACGGTGTCGCCGGTGACCGCCGCCTGATGCGCGGGGCTACCCTTGCCGCCGTACGCACCCTGCTCGATGACCTTCTTGGCATTGTCCCACGCGCCGCCGCCCGAGGTCATCGAGATCGCGACGAACAGTCCCGAGACGATCACTCCCATCAACAGCGCGCCCAGCGCCGCGAAGCCTTCGGCCTGGCCCGCGACGGCGGTGACCACGTAGTAAACGACGACGGGCGCCAGCACCGGCAGCAGCGACGGCACGATCATCTCGCGGATCGCGCCCGCCGTGACGAGGCTGACGGTGCGCGCATAGTTGGGGCGCGCCTGGCGTGCGATAATCGCCGGGCCATTCTCCTTGAACTGCGCGCGGATGTCCTGCGCCACGGCGCTCGCGGTGCGCCCGACGGCGGTCATCGCCATGCCGCCGAACAGATAGGGCAGCAGCGCGCCGAGCAGCAGGCCGACCACGACATAGGGGTTCGACAGCTCGAAGTGCACGGTGACATTGCCGAAGAAGCTCTTCAGGTCCTCGGTATAGGTCGCGAACAGCACCAGTGCCGCAAGCCCCGCCGAGCCGATCGCATAGCCCTTGGTGACTGCCTTGGTGGTGTTGCCGACGGCGTCCAGGGCGTCGGTGCGCTCGCGGACTTCGTGGTCGAGCTGCGCCATCTCGGCGATGCCTCCGGCGTTGTCGGTGACTGGCCCGTAGGCGTCGAGCGCGACGACCATCCCTGCCAGCGCGAGCATCGACGTCGCGGCAAACGCGATGCCGATCAGCCCCGCCAGCTGAAAGCTCGCGACGATGCCGACGACGATCACCAGCGTCGGCAGCGCGGTCGATTCCATGCTGACCGCGAGGCCCTGGATGACGTTGGTACCGTGCCCGCTGTCGCTCGCCTTCGCGATCGACTGGACCGGACGGTAGTTGGTGCCAGTGTAGTATTCGGTGATCCAGACGATCAGCCCGGTGACGCCAAGGCCCACCAGCATGCAGTAGAACAGCTGGCGCGCATTAAAGACCACCGACGCGGTGTCCTTGAGGACGATCGTCGCTTCCATGTCGGGGAAGATCGCCTGCGTTGCGAACCACAATGCCGGGATCGACAGCAGCGCGGTGACGATGAAGCCCTTGTACAGCGCCCCCATGATCGAGCCCGACTTGCCGAGGCGTACGAAATACGTGCCGATCACCGAGGTCAGGATGCAGACGCCGCCCGCGAGCAGCGGCAGCGTCATCAGCCGCGCCGCGTCGGCGCCGACGAGCAGCGCGACAAGCACCATCGTCGCGCCCATCGTCACGACGTACGTCTCGAACAGGTCGGCGGCCATGCCGGCGCAGTCGCCGACGTTGTCGCCGACGTTATCGGCGATGACGCCGGGATTGCGGTCGTCGTCCTCGTCGAAGCCCAGTTCGTTCTTGCCGACCATGTCGGCCCCGACGTCGGCGGCCTTGGTGAAGATGCCGCCGCCCAGCCGCGCGAAGATCGAGATCAGCGACGCGCCGAAGCTCAGGGCGACCAGCGCGTTGATGATCGGACGGCCGGTTGGGTCGAAGCCGAAATAGGTCGTCAGAACGTAATAATATCCGGCGATCGCGAGGAGGGCCAAGCCCGCCACCAGCATGCCCGTGATCGCCCCCGAACGGAACGCCATGGTCAGGCCCGCCTGCAGCGTACCGCGCGCGGCTTCCGCCGTGCGGACGTTGGCGCGTACCGAAATGTTCATGCCGATGAAGCCCGTCGCGCCGCTGAGCACCGCGCCGATGACGAAGCCGATTGCGGGGACGAGGCCGAGGAAAACCGCGACGAGGACGGCGACGATGACGCCGACGATGCCGATCGCGACATACTGCTTCTGGAGATACGCCCCCGCACCCTCCTGGATGGCGGCGGCGATCGCCTGCATCCGGTCGTTGCCGGGGCTCGCCGACAGGATCTGGCGCGCGGTGACGATGCCGTACACGACGGCGGCGAGCCCGCACAGGATGGCGAGCAGGACCATGTTCATTCGTTCAGACCCCTGATGCCGACGCGCGTCGAGATGGTGCGCGGACCCGGCGAGACGATGTTGCGGACGCGCTTTGGCAAATGTGACAGGGCAACGCAAGCGCGGGTGTGACGTGGCGCTCAATGTTCATAGCCGAGACGGGCCGGCGTGAGGACCGTGCCGCCGGTCCCGGTAACCGTCAGGCCTGCGCCCGCGACGACGGTGCCGACGCGGGTCAGCGGGACCTTGGCGGTCGCGCGCGCCGCGATATCGGCCCCGGGCGGCGCGGTGAACAGCAGTTCGTAGTCGTCGCCCGCCGTCGCGAGGTCGAGCCTGCCCGCGTCGGCTGCGGGCGTCCGCGCCGCGGCGGCGGTTGAAACGGGCAGGGCGGTGAGGTCGAGCGCGATGCCCACCCCGCTTGCCGTCGCGAGGCGATCGGCGTCGATCAGCAGGCCGTCGGAAATGTCCATGCAGGCGCTCGCGGTGCCGACAAGCGCGCGGCCGAGGGCGACGCGGGGAACGGGGCGGCGGTAGCGCCCGAGCAGGTGCTTGTCGGGCGCGGCGTCGCCGCGTGCGACGGCCAGCCCCAGCCCCGCATCGCCGATCGTCCCCGAGACCCACACGCCGTCGCCGACCTGCGCCCCGCCGCGTCCCAGCGCCGCCCCGCGCGCCACCGTCCCCACCGCCGTCAGCCCGAGCACGCAGCCGCCCCCCCAGCGCACCGTGTCGCCGCCGAACAGTGCGATCTCGAAATGCGCCAGCGCCCGAGCCAGCCCCCCGACGAACCCCCGCACCCACGCGTCGTCGCAGCCCGCGCCGAGCGTCAGGCCGAGCAGCACGCCGACCGGCGTCGCGCCCATCGCCGCGAGGTCGGACAGGTTCACCGCGAGCAGCTTCCACGCCACGTCAGACGGCGGGTCGTGCGGCAGGTAGTGCACGCCTTCCGCCAAGGTGTCGTGCGTCAGGACGATTTCGCGCCCGAGCGGCGGCAGCCATACCGCCGCGTCGTCCTGCAACCCGCGCGCGGCGCGGTGCGTCGCCAGCGGCGCCAGGAAGTCGGCGATCAGCGCGCGCTCACGCATCGCAGGAACGTTCCACGTGGAACATTTTATGACATGCCGTGAACCGTAACGGTAAGCACTACCCCCGCACCTGCCGCGCCACCGTATCGAGCAATGCGTTGACGAATCCCGCCTCACGCGGCTCGTAGAAGGCGTGCGCGACGTCGACATATTCGTCGACGACGGCGGCGGCGGGCACGTCGGGCCGCGCGATCAGCTCGTAGACCCCGGCGCGGAGCAGCGCGCGCATCGGCCGGTCGAGGCGGTCGAGTGCCCAGCCCGCTGCCAGCGCCCCAGTCACCAGCGCGTCGATTTCGGCCTCGCGCGCGCCTGCTCCCGCGACGACGTCGTTGAAGAAGTCGATATCGGCCTCGCGATACTCGGCCCCTTCGATCGTCGCGCCGAGGCGGTGGCGGTGGAACTCATGCAGCAGCGCGGGGACGCTGCCGCCCTGCATCTCGCGCTGGTACAACGCCTGCACCGCCGCCAGCCGCGCTGCGGAACGCGCGTTGCCGGTGCGCGGCTTCTTCTTGGAGGAGGCTGCCATCGCCGGGCGTGTAGCGGGACGATGGCGCTGTGTCACCGTGCAGGCGCGAACCGTTCCGCCACCGCCAGCATCGCCAGCGCCGCCCTCGCCGCTTCGCCGCCCTTGTCCTTCTCCGACGCCCGCGCGCGCGCCCACGCCTGCGCCTCGTTTTCGACGGTCAGGATGCCGTTGCCGATCGCCAGCCCGTCGAGGCTCAGCGCCATCAGCCCGCGCGCGCTCTCGCCCGCGACGATCTCGAAATGATAGGTCTCACCGCGAATGACGGTACCCAGCGCGACATAGGCGTCGAACTGCCCGCTCTCGCTGGCGCGTGCCACGGCGGCGGGGATTTCGAGCGCGCCTGGGACGGTCAGCGTCTCATGCGTCGCCCCGCCCGCGTCAAGCGCGGCGCGCGCGCCGTCCAACAGCGCGTCGGCGAGGGCGGCGTAGAAGCGGGCTTCGACGATGAGGATGTGGGGCATTGCTGATGCGGATCCTTCTTGCTGCTCCCTCCCCTCCCCGCGCAGCGGAGAGAGGGGAGGTTGGGGTGGGGTGTCGTACCACAAGGGAAAGCCGTCGCGTGAGGCGACATCCCACCCCAACCCTCCCCTCTCACGGTTCGCAAACGCTCACCGGGAGGGGAGGGGGAGACAGCTACCCCGGAATCGCCTGTTCCCCCACCACGTTCAACCCGTAGCCCTGCAGCCCAACGATGTTGCGGTGGGCGTTGGTTAGCAGGACCATGTCAGTGACCCCCAGATCGACCAGAATTTGCGCGCCGATGCCGTAGTCGCGCAGTTCGACGGGCTCGCCCGCGCCGCGCGCGCGCATCTGAGCCGAGATCGCGTCGGGGCGTGCGTCGCGGATGATGACGACGATCCCCGCGCCCGCCGCGCCGATGACCTCCATCGCGCGCTGCAACTGCCCGGCGCGGCCGCCGACCTCGCCGAACAGATCGGTGAACATGCTCATCGCGTGGACGCGAACGAGGGTCGGCTTGCCCGGCTCGATGCGGCCCTTCTGGAGGACCATGTGCTCGGCGTATTCGGCCTTGTTGACATAGGTCTTGGCGGTCCACTGGCCGCCATGGATGCTGTCGAGCGGTACGCTCGCGACGCACTGCACGAGATGGTCGTGCCGCAGGCGGTAGGCGATCAGGTCGCGGATCGTGCCAATACGCAGCCCGTGGCGCGCCGCGAACTCGAGCAGGTCGGGCAGCCGCGCCATCGTCCCGTCATCGTTCATGATCTCGCAGATGACGCCGCTCGGGTTGAGCCCCGCCAGCCGCGCGACGTCGACGGCAGCCTCGGTGTGGCCGGCGCGGACCAGCACGCCGCCGTCGCGCGCCACCAGCGGGAAGACGTGGCCGGGGGAGACGATGTGGCTCGCGTCCTTCCCCGCGTCGATGGCGACGGCGATCGTCCGCGCGCGGTCGGCGGCGCTGATGCCGGTCGTCACGCCCTCGCGCGCCTCGATCGACACGGTGAAGGCGGTCGCGTGGCGCGTGCCGTTGTGCGCTGCCATCAGCGGCAGGCCGAGCGCCTTCACCCGCTCCGACGCGAGGCTGAGGCAGATCAGCCCGCGCCCATAGCGCGCCATGAAGTTGACCGCGTCGGGGGTCGCCATCTGCGCGGGGATGACAAGGTCGCCCTCGTTCTCACGGTCCTCGTCGTCGACGAGGATGAACATGCGCCCATTGCGCGCCTCGTCGATGATTTCCTCAGGCGTCGCCATGACGCGCGCGGGGTGCTTGCCCGCGATGTGGTCCTCGAGCTTGCGGAGCGTCTCGGCGGTCGGGTTCCAGTCGGCGTCGTCGAGGTTGCGCAGCGAGTTGGCGTGGAGTCCGGCGGCGCGGGCAAGCCCCGAGCGGGTCACGCCACCCTCGGCGACGAGGCTGCGGACGCGGTCGATCAACATGCTGCTCATGGGACGGCTTTCCACATCGCGGTGTGAGGACAACTTAAATCATCACATCGAGGTGTCAAGCCCGCGTTCGGGTGTCGATCAGGCGACCCCAAGTTTGCCGCGATCCCCGTCGCGCGGCGCCACAAGCTCGTCGGGCGTCAGGAATTCGGCGAGGTCGGCCGCCTCCATGTAGGGTCGAAGCTCGATCTCGCTTGGTCCCGGCATCGGGTTGGGGCAGCGCTTGGCCCACGCGACGGCTTCGTCCATGTCCGCGACCTCCCAGATCCAGAAGCCCGCGACGAGCTCGCCCGCCGGGGCGAACGGCCCTTCGATGACCGCGCGTGTATCGCCGTCGAAGGCGATGCGCTTGGCGTCGACACTGCGCTTCAGCCCGGCGGCGGCGACCATGACCCCGGCGGCGACCAGTTCGTCGTTGAAGCGGTCCATTGCCGCAAAGGCGTCGTGCGACGGAAACACGCCCGCTTCGCTGTCCTCGGTAGCTTTGACGAACACCATGACGCGCATCGTCGATCTCCTGGTCTCAGGTTTCGATGCCCGCGACCGCGCGCATCCGCCCGAGGTAACGCGCCAGCACATCGATCTCGACGTTGACCCCGGTTCCCGGCTCGGACAGGTCACCGAGCGTCGTCCACGCGGCGGTGTGGGGAATGATGTTGACCCCGAACTCCACCCCGTCGCCCACGTCCGCCACGTCGTTGACCGTCAGTGAGACGCCGTCGAGGGTGATCGAGCCCTTGGCGGCAATGAAGCCTGCCAATGCTGTGGGGGCGACGAAGCTCAGACGCTTCGACCCGCCCTCGGCAGCGCTCGCAGTCAGCCGTGCCACCGCATCGACATGCCCCGTGACGATATGCCCGCCCAACTCGTCGCCGACCTTCAAGGCGCGTTCGAGGTTGAGGCGCTTGCCCGCGGTCCACAGCGGCGCGGACTTCGACCGGGTCTCGCCCGAGACGTCGACGGCGAACCAGTCGGGGCCTTTCTCGACGATGGTCAGGCAGACGCCCGAGCAGGCCACCGACGCGCCGATGGCGAGGCTGCCGGTGTCGTAGGCGGTGCGTATGCGGACGCGCAGGTCGGCGCGCGCTTCGCTGTCGAGGACGGTGCCGATGTCGGTGACGATGCCGGTGAACATGCGGCAGGGTTAGCGCCGCGGCCGGGGCGCGGCAAGGCTCACGCCGCCGCGCGCACCGCCTCGCCGGGCCACGTCGCCCATAGCGCCGCCGCACGCTTCGCGACGGCTTCCGCCGCCGCCGCCCTGACCGGCCCGAAGCCGCGCACGTCGAGCGGCAGGCTGGCGATCTGCACCGCCAGCGCGGTGTTGTCGGGGCGCAGTCCGCTCAGCAGGCGGTCGACATCGGCCTCGTACAAGGCAATCGCGGCGCGCTCCGCGCGGCGCTCGTGGCTGTAGCCGAACGGATCGAAGGCGGTGCCGCGCAGCCCTTTGAGCTTCGCCAGCAGGCCGAAGGCCGTGAAGATCCACGGCCCGAAGCTGTACTTGCGCGGCCGCCCGGTCGCCGGGTCGGGACGTGCGAAGATCGGCGGACTGAGCTGAACGCGCGGCTTGCCGCCCGCGAACTGCGCGTCGAACGCGGCGCGGAAGCGACCGTCCGAATACAGCCGCCCGACCTCGTACTCATCCTTGTACGCCATCAGCTTGTACGCGCTGCGCGCCACTGCCTCGGTCAGCCGCTCGTCGCCCGCCGCGCGGACCTTCGCCACGAGGCCGGTGAACCGCGCCGCATAGGCCTCGTCCTGATACGCGGTCAGGTCGGCGACGCGCTTGGCGAGCAGCCCGTCGAGCGTCGTCGCGGGGGCTTCGGGCTGCGGACCCTTTGCTGCCTCGACCATCGCCGCGACCTTGTGCGGCGCGGCAGCGAGCAGGCGGCCGAGCGCAAAGGCACGCTTGTTGAACGGGATCGCGACCCCGTTGAGTTCGATCGCAGCCTCGAGCGATGCCAGCTTGAGCGGGATCAGCCCCGCCTGCCAAGCGTAGCCCATCAGTAGGATGTTCGCTCCGATCGCATCGCCGAGCAGCGCCACCGCGATCGTGTCGGCGGCGACGAAGGCGGTGGCGTTGGGGTTGGCGGCCTTGCGGATCGACCGCTCGACCTGCGCCGAACGGAAATCGAGATCGCGGTTGCGAACGAAGTCGCTCGTCGGGGCGATGTCGGCGTTGGCGACGACGGCGGTGCGGGTGGGCACCATCAGCGTCTGCGTCGCCTTGTCGGCCGCCACGACGGCATCGCACGCCAGCACGAGGTCGGCCGCCCCGGCGATGATCCGCGGGCTCCGCAGCACGGTGTCGGCGGCGGCGAGGCGGACGTGCGAATAGACCGCGCCGCCCTTCTGCGCGAGGCCGGCCATGTCGGCGGTCGTCGCCTGCAGCCCTTCGATATGCCCCGCCGTGCCGAGCAGCGCCGAGACGGTCAGCACGCCGGTGCCGCCGATGCCGGTGACCATGATGTTGAAGCCCTCGCCCGCCGCGGGGATCGTCGGATCGGCGACGTCCGACAGGTCGATGCTCTCGAGGTTCTTCTTCTCCGCCTTGCGCAGTTCGGCGTCGTCCACCGTGACGAAGCTCGGGCAAAAGCCCTTGAGGCAGGAGTAATCCTTGTTGCAGCTCGACTGGTTGATGCGGCGCTTGCGCCCGAATTCGGTCTCGAGTGGCTCGATGCTGACGCAGTTCGACTGGACCGAACAGTCGCCGCAGCCTTCGCACACCGCGCTGTTGATGAAGACGCGGCGCTTGGGGTCGTCCATCGTCTTGCGCTTGCGGCGGCGGCGCTTCTCGGCGGCGCAGGTCTGGTCGAAGATGATGACGGTGCACCCTGGCGTCGCGGCGAACTCGTCGGAGATCGCGGGCAGCGCCGACCGGTCGAGCAGCCGAACGCTCTCGGGCAGGCTGACGCCCTTGTAGCGTCCCAAATCCTCGGTCAGCACGACGACCTTCTTGGCGTTCTCCGCGACCATCTGTGCGGCGATCTGGGGCACCGATAGCTCGCCGTCGTGCGTCTGGCCGCCGGTCATCGCGACGGCGTCGTTGTAGAGGATCTTGTAGGTGATGTTGACCTTGGCGGCGATGCTCTGGCGGATCGCGAGCAGGCCCGAGTGGAAATAGGTGCCGTCGCCGAGGTTGGCGAAGACATGCTTCTCGGTCGTGAACGGCGCTTCGCCGACCCACGTCACACCCTCGCCGCCCATCTGCGTGAAGGTCTCGGCGCGGTCCATCCACAGCGCCATGATGTGGCAGCCGATGCCCGCCAGCGTCCGCGCGCCGTCGGGGGCCTTGGTCGAGGTGTTGTGCGGGCACCCTGAGCAGAAATACGGGGTGCGCTTGATCGGCGTGACGTAGCGCTCGGCCTTGCCCGCCTGATCGTCGAAGAATGCCAGCCGGTTCCGGATTTCGTCGGTGTCGTGGTATTTCTGGATGCGCGCCGCGATGACGTGCGCGATGGTGCCGGGGGTCAGCTCGTTGTCGGGCGACAGCAGCCACGCGCCGTTCTCGTCGTGCTTGCCGACGACGCGCGGGCGCACCGCTTCGCGCCAGTTATACAGCTGCCAGCGCAGCTGATGCTCGATGAACTCGCGCTTCTCCTCGATGACGAGGACCTCCTCGAGACCTTCGGCGAACGCCCGGATGCCGTCGGGTTCGAGCGGCCACGGCATGCCGACCTTGTAGACGCGCAGGCCGACATCCGCCGCGACGCGTTCGTCGATGCCGAGTTCGGCGAGCGCCTCCATCGTGTCGGCATGCGCCTTGCCCGTCGTTATGATGCCGAAGCGGGGTTTGGGCGTGTCCCAGACGATGCGGTCGATACGGTTGGCCTTCGCGAAAGCGAGCGCCGCGAAGCCCTTGAAGCGCTGGAGGCGGGTATCCTCCTCGCGCCAGATGTCGCCGCCGCGGATGTGGATACCGCCCTCCGGGAAATCGAAGGGTGGCAGGATTATCGGGTTCCACTCGTTGGCAAGGTCGATGGTGGCCGAGGTCTCGACGGTGTCGGCGGTCGCCTTGAAGCCCACCCATGTGCCCGCGAAGCGGCTCATAGCGAAGCCGAGCAGCCCGTATTCGACGAATTCATGCACCGACGACGGCGCGAGGAACGGCACGAACGCCGCCTGGAAATTATGGTCGGACTGGTGTGGCAGGGTGCTCGACTTGGCCCCGTGGTCGTCGCCGACGATCGCCAGGACGCCGCCGTGGGGGCTCGTGCCCGCAGCGTTCGCGTGCTTCAACACATCCATCGTACGGTCGAGGCCGGGGCCCTTGCCGTACCAGATGCCGAACACGCCATCGACTGTCGCGCCGGGGCGCATGCCGACGTGCTGCGAGCCCCACACCGCCGTCGCGCCGAGCTCCTCGTTGACGCCGGGCTGAAAGACGATGTTATTCTCGGCGAGCAGCTTCTTGGTCCGCCACAGCTCCTGGTCGTAGTTGCCGAGGGGCGACCCCCGATAGCCCGAGATGAAGCCGCCGGTGTTGAGCCCTGCCGCGCGGTCGCGGGCGCGCTGGACGAGCGGCAGGCGGACCAGCGCCTGGACGCCCGACATGAACACCCGCCCTTCGGTGAAGCGGTATTTGTCGTCGAGCGAAACAGGCGGCAGTCCGGCGACCATCGATACACTCCCCAGTGAATAGGTCAGTTATACTGACCTAACTAGTCCCTGGCAAGTCGATGCTACGCCTCAGTCGTCGCTGTTGATACCGTTGGAATGAGCCTGATCGGACGGCGCGGTCGACTCGGCATCTTCGAACCGTGCGGGGATGCCGTTGCGCGGGAGGTCGGGCATGTCGAATAGGCATGCCGCGTGCAGGATACCTTCGACGCGCGCTTCGGCGAGTGCGCGCCGTTGCCGCGCCTGCGCCAGTTCGGCGGTCAGGTCGGCTTCGCGCGCCGCGATGGCGGCGATGTTGCTGCGGTGCTCGGCGATCAGTTCGCCGATGCGGTCGGCGCTGGCGAGATATGACGCCGCGGCCGGCTTGCCCTCGAGCTGGATGGCGCGCGCCTCGTACTCGTCCGCCAGCAGCAGCGCCGCTGTCGCCGCATGGCCGCGCACCCCCGCGACAAGGCGGCGGATCTTGGCAGCGTGTTCGCGGTAGGCGGCGGCATCGTTCAAATTTGATTCAGTCAAGTTAACAAGAAGGTACACAAATAGCCGCAACGACTTGACCCCGCAACGGTTCAATTGATCGGCGCGCGGTCACATTTGCAGTTGTAGCCCCGTCGACACCGTGACGCGCGGGGTCAACTGAAAGCCGTTGACCTTCTCGTACAGCGGCATCTGGACGTGCGCGAACGCGACGACGCGCGGCGCGAGGCGCACGGACACGCCGGGGCTGACGTACAGCAGGACTCCGCCGCTGGCCGGTCTGCGACGCGGTTCGGCAGTGGTCAACACGAGCCGATCGGGCGTGCGACCGCCCTCGCGCGGCCAAGTCCGAAACAAGCACGGCTCAAAAGGAACGCCGACAAGGCCTTACCGGTTCGGCGCAGCGTACCCTTCAGGAGCACGCCCATGAATCCGCAGTCCGCCCGTCCGCTCGCCCTCGTCACCGGCGCATCGTCGGGCATCGGCCTCGAACTCGCGCGCCAGCTGGCGCAGAACGGCTACGACCTCGTCATCAACAGCGAGGACGCAGCCGGGCTCGAAACCGCCGCGCAGTCGCTGCGGGCCAACGGCGGCCAGGTCCAGGCCTGCGTCGCCGACCTGCGCCAGCGCGACGCGATCCACGCGCTGGTCGCGTCGGTGCAGGGCCGCGACATCGACGTGCTCTGCGCCAACGCCGGCGTCGGCCTCGGCGGCCGCTTCACCGAGACCGATATCGATGCCGAACTGAACATGATCCAGCTCAACGTCAGTAGCCAGGTCCACCTCGTCAAGCACGTCGCCACGGCGATGGCGGCGCGCCGCTCGGGGCGCATCCTGATCACCGGGTCAATCGCCGGGCTGATGCCGGGCAGCTTTCAGTCGGTCTACAACGGCACCAAGGCTTTCCTCGATAGCTGGGGCGAAGCGATCCGCGAGGAGCTCAAGGAGCAGGGCGTCGTCGTCACCGTGCTGATGCCCGGCGCGACCGAGACCAATTTCTTCCACCGCGCCGAGATGGACGATACGAAAGTCGGGCAATCGAAGAAGATGCCCGCCGAGGACGTTGCCAAGATCGGTTACGACGCGCTGATGAGCGACGACGATCATGTCGTCGCGGGCCTCAAGAACAAGCTTCAGGCACTCATGACCAACATCCTGCCCGATCCGGTGCTGGCGAGGATGCACCGCGACATGGCGCAGCCCAACCGCGAGAAAGCGGCCGCCGAATAGGCGTCAGAAACGCCGCGTTACCCCGACCGCGACGCGGATGTCGGGCGTGGCGCGGTTGAGGCCGGCATCGACTTCGGCATCGAATTGCATGTTCTCGCCGACCGCGAGCGCGAGGTTGAGGTCGGCGATCGTCTGCGTCGTCCGGGAACCTGGATCGTCGTCGCGGCTGGCATAGAGCTCGACCTGCACGTCGAAGGGTCCAAACGTGTGGCCGACGCCCACGACGCCGGTGTAGACCGCGTGGTGGCCGCCGTTGAGCTTGTCACGAAACCGCTCGAGTTCGGGCGAGAGCTGCACTTCGAAGCCGCCGAGACTGAATTTGATCGGCAGAATGATGCCCTGTGTCCACGCACCAGCACCGATGCCATTATTGCCCGTTGGCGCGGTTGCGAAGGGCTGGATCGACACCGCGATCCCCTTCTTGGCATCCGGGTCGCTCAGCGCAAGCTTGGTGCCGAACAACACGTCACCGATGCCCTGACTACCGGACAGCACGGCGCCGGCCCGATCGCGAATTCGAAAGCGCGTATGCGCGGTCCAGCCGACGAACGCCTCAACACGCCGCGTCAGGCCAAAGCGGAAGTTGAGTTCGCCATAGTCCTGCTCGCTGTTGATGATGTTGGCATCACGGTCTTGACTATAGGCAAGGCCGGCTTCGACAAGAAAATGGCCCTTGTCGACGATGCACGGCGGCGTGTTGAGGCCAGGGCGGTCGGGACAGAGTTCGCGCAGTTCGGATGCACCAGCCGGGGCGGCGAGCAGCAGCGCGAGCATCGCAATTCTCATGACAGGCCCTCGATCAGCCCGTTATCGCCAAGCCGGATGTGTGCTGCGGCAGGCGCACGCGGCAGTCCGGGCATGGTGTTGACCGCGCCACATAGCGCAACGACGAAGCCTGCGCCTGCCGACAGTCGGACCTCGTCGACGGGCAGCAGGAAACCTTCTGGCGCACCGGGACGGTGTTCGTCGGCAGTGAACGAATACGGCGTCTTGGCCATGCACACGGGGAAATTGCCCGCGCCCCCGGCCTCAAACCGCGCGAGGTCCTTGCGCGCGGCAGGCGCGAACGCGACGTCGGCGGCGCGGTAGAGGCGCTGCGCGACGGTGCGGATCTTGTCGGCAAGCGGCATCGCGTCGGGATAGGACAGGCGCAGGCCGCCTGCCGGGTCGGCATTGGCGTCCGCCGCCGCGGCAACCGCACGCGCGAGCCCCTCCGCCCCCGCGCCGCCGTCGGCCCAATGGGTGCAGACATGCGCCGCGACGCCCGCGGCAGCACACAGGTCGACGACCGCGGACTGTTCGGCCGCCGTGTCCCCGGTGAAGGCATTGAGCGCGACGACCACCGGCAAGCCAAAGCCCTGCAAATTCTCGATATGGCGTGCGAGGTTGGCGAAGCCGCGCGTCACCGCGGCGACATCTTCGCCGCCGAGCGCGTCGCGCGCGGTGCCGCCGTGCATCTTAAGCGCGCGCACCGTCGCGACGACGACCGCGCAGGCGGGCGCGAGACCGCTCGATCGGCATTTGATGTTCAGGAATTTCTCCGCGCCGAGATCGGCGCCGAAGCCCGCCTCGGTAACCGCGAACTCGCCCAGCGCCAGCGCCGCGCGCGTTGCGATAACCGAATTGCAGCCGTGCGCGATATTGGCGAACGGCCCGCCGTGGATCAGCGCGGGCGAACCGCCGAGCGTCTGGACGAGATTGGGTAGCACCGCTTCGACGAGCAGCGCGGCCATCGCGCCTGCCGCCTCGACATCGCCCGCCGTCACGGCATGGCCCGCCGCATTGCGCCCGACGACGATGCGCCCCAGTCGGGCGGCAAGGTCGGCAGGCCCATCCGCGAGGCACAGCACCGCCATAACCTCGCTTGCGACAGTGATGTCGAAGCCGCTGTCGCGCGGCGGGCCGTTCTTGCCGTCGCCCAGCCCCACGACGATGCGGCGCAACGCGCGGTCGTTCATGTCGACGACGCGCCGCCACGTCACACGGCGCGAATCGAGCCCCGCGCCGCCGCCCCAATAGAGCTGGTTATCGACGATCGCCGCGAGCAGGTTGTGCGCCGCCGAAATCGCGTGGAAGTCGCCGGTGAAGTGCAGGTTGATGCGCTCCATCGGCACGACCTGCGCATGGCCGCCGCCCGTCGCGCCGCCCTTGCGCCCGAACACCGGCCCGAGCGACGGCTCGCGCAGGGCGATCACTGTCCGCCGCCCGATGCGGTTGAGCGCGTCGCCGAGACCGATGGTCGTTGTCGTCTTGCCCTCGCCCGCCGGCGTCGGATTGATCGCAGTCACGAGGATGAGCTTGCCGGGTGGGCGGTCGCGCAAGTCCTCGACAAACGGCTGCGTCAGCTTGGCGATATGGCGACCATAGGGCTCGAGCGCGTCGCCCGGCATGCCTGCCCGTGCCGCCACCTCGGCGATCGGCAGCAGGGTCGCGGCACGCGCGATGGCAAGGTCGACGGACATCGCCGCCGTAGATGCCGGGATGCCCGGTGCGCGGCAAGGGCCTTGGCGGCTGCCGCTGCGGCTGGCGGGTCGGGGACAGCGTCGCTAAACGCACCCGATGACCCGCCCGCGCTTCGCCTTCGCCGTCCACGCCACCGACGGCAAGGCGCGCGCGGGTACGATCCGCATGCGGCGCGGCGACATCCGCACGCCGGCGTTCATGCCGGTCGGGACGGCGGCGACAGTCAAGGCGATGCGCGCGTCCGAGGTGCGCGCGAGCGGGGCCGACATCATCCTCGGCAACACCTATCACCTGATGCTGCGGCCCGGGGCCGAGCGCGTCGCGCGGCTGGGGGGGTTGCACGCTTTCATGGGCTGGGCGGGGCCGATACTTACCGACAGCGGCGGCTACCAGGTGATGAGTCTCGGCAAGCTGACCAAACGCAGCGAGGACGGCGTGGCGTTCTCGTCGCACCTCGATGGCACCAGGCATCTCGTGACGCCCGAGCGCTCGGTCGAGATCCAGCGCCTGCTCGGCAGCGACATCGTCATGGCGTTCGACGAGCTGGTCGCGTTACCCGCGTCGCGTGAGGCGGTCGAGGATGCGATGGCGCGCTCGATGCGTTGGGCGGCGCGGTCGCGCGCCGGGTTCGACGGCGGCGGCGCACATGCCGACGGCGCGGCGCTGTTCGGCATTCAGCAGGGCGGCCTCGACGAGGGGCTGCGCGCCGCCTCGGCGACGGCGCTGCGCGGCATCGGCTTCGACGGCTATGCGATCGGCGGGCTGGCGGTGGGGGAGGGGCAGGAGGCGATGTTCGGCGTCCTCGACTACGCCCCCGACCAGCTGCCCGCCGAGCGCCCGCGCTACCTGATGGGCGTCGGCAAGCCCGATGACATCGTCGGCGCGGTGCTGCGCGGCGTCGACATGTTCGACTGTGTCCTGCCGACGCGCTCGGGGCGCACGGGGCAGGCGTTCACGCGCGATGGACCGATCAACATCCGCAACGCCAAGTTCGCCGAGGACGGCGGGCCGCTCGACGCGGACTGCGCGTGCCCGGTGTGCGGGGCGGCAAGCCGGGCGTATCTGCACCACCTCGTGCGCAGCGATGAAATCCTCGGCAGCATGCTGATGACCGAGCATAATATCTGGTTCTACCAGACCCTCATGGCGGACCTGCGGGCGGCGATCGCGGCGGGGCGAGTTGAGGCGTTCGCGGCTGCGTTCGTCGAACGCTACCGGCCCCTCTTCCCTTTAGCGACCGGAGCTACCGCCCCGCGAACGCCGCCGGTCGCTTTTGCAGGAACGCGCTGACGCCCTCGACGAAGTCGGGCGAGCGGCCTGCGGCGCGCTGGTTACGGCGTTCGACCGCGAGCGCTTCGGTCAACGTCCTGTCGAGGCAGTCGCGGATGCCCTGGCGGATCAGCGCATAGCTGCCCGTCGGCCCCTTCGCGAGCCGCGCCGCGAGCGCCTGCGCCGTCGGCATCAGTTCGGCATCGTCGACGACCTGCCAGATCATCCCCCACTCGAGCGCGGTCTGCGCGGGGATTTTCTCGCCGAGCATCATCATCGCCG
The DNA here is from genome assembly GCA_038211965.1 of Sphingomonadales bacterium. Lineage (GTDB taxonomy): Bacteria > Pseudomonadota > Alphaproteobacteria > Sphingomonadales > Sphingomonadaceae > Glacieibacterium. The sequence goes on along the minus strand of JBBQVB010000033.1, from coordinate 1,348 downwards.
TCGCGCGCGCGCGTCCCGCGAGGCGCGGCAGCAGCCACGTCGAGCCGACGTCGGGGACCAGCCCGATGTTGACGAACGCCTGGAGGAAATAGGCCGAGTTCGCCGCGACAACGATGTCCCCCGCCAGCGCGAACGAGCAGCCCGCCCCCGCGGCCGGACCGTTGACGGCGGTGATAAACGGCACCGGCAGTGCGAACAGCCGCTCGAGCAACGGGTTGAAGTGCGATTCGAGCACCTTGCCCGCGTCGACCGGCCCGCCGCTCATCGCCGCGCTCGCCGAGCCGCCGCCGCCCGCGAGATCGGCCCCGCTCGAAAAGCCGCGCCCCGCGCCGGTGAGCAGCAGGCAACGCACCGTCCCCTCGTCGCGGACGCGGTCGACGGCGTGGAGCATCTCGGCGATGACGCCGGGATGCAGCGCATTGAGCATCGCCGGGCGGTTGATCGTCAGCGTCGCGACGGCGTCGGCTTCATCGAACAGGATATGCTCGTAGGTCATCGCGTCGCTCCCCGGCAGTTGACGTTTACGTCAGCCTAGCTGATGCGGATGAATTCGTCACCTGCCGTTGGCGTGCAGGGTCTCTCGCTGACGCGGGAGTTGGGGACCGTCAAGTCTCGCTACAACGTCGCCTTGGCGAGCAGGAACGCCGGAACGCCCTCGCTGCCGAAACCGATTTCACGCGGCCCGTCGTCGCGCCCAGCGTCACGGTCGTCGCGACGCGGGCGATCGTCCCGGTCGTCGCGACGCGGGCGCTCGTTGCGGTCGCGGCGTGGCGCGGCATCGCGCGGCTCGCGGCGGGGCGCGTCGCGCGGTTCGCGCGGGGGTGGTGCGTTCCGAACCTCCGGGGCGCGCGGCTCGCTCGTGCGGGCTTCGGCAGCGCGCGCGGGTTTCGCGGCGGGTGCCGGGCTGGCCGCGCCGCCGGAAGCGTCGCGCTCGGCGCGGTCGCCGCCCGACCGGCCCTTGCCGCCACGCCGGCGGCGCTTTTTGCGTTCGCCGCCGTCGGTTGCTTCGTCCCGTGCGCCGGCATCCGCCTCGCGCCTCGGTTCGGACTCGCGCGGCGCTGGAACAGCGTCGGCGGGCACTTCGATCGTCTCGGCGGCCTCGGCGATTTCACTCGCCGTCGTCGCTTCGGCGCCGTGGCGCGGCACCTTGTGGCCGATCAGTTTCTCGACCTCACGCAGGTTGTCGGCTTCTTCGGGCGTCGCGATAGTGTAGGCGATGCCGGTCCGCCCGGCGCGCCCGGTGCGCCCGATGCGGTGGACATAATCCTCGGCGTGGTGCGGGACGTCGTAGTTGACGACGTGGCTGACCCCCGGGACATCGAGCCCGCGCGCCGCCACGTCGGAGGCA
>JBBQVB010000032.1:0-22624 GCA_038211965.1 Sphingomonadales bacterium | reverse complement strand
GACTATGTCGCGACCGCCGCGACGCTCGCCTATGGCCAGACCGCCGCCGCCACGGTGCGCGCCGTCGGCATCGTCGAGGGCGGCGCGCGGCCGCTGGTCGTCCCCGTCATCGCCACCGCCGCGCGCGTCACCGGGCTCGGGGCCGACCTCGACTCGCTGCTGACCAACGTCCGCATCGCGGGGCCGCTGACGCTGCGCGGCAACCTCCTGACTTCGAACGCGCTCGTGCTGCGCTCTGACCGGCTGAGCGGGCGTGCCGTCGCGGCGGTCGAAATCGGCGGCGGCTTCACCGTCGCGCTGAACGGCGGCGTACCGCGCTACCTCGTCCCTGGTGTGGGGGTGGCGGACATCGTCGCCGACCTGCGCGCGGTCCCCGATGGACCTGGTGCGCGCCTCGCCGGGACCGTCGGGGTCAAGGTGACGCGCGTCGACAGCAAGTTCTTCACGACGCTGCTCGAAGGCCTGCCGACAATTGCCACGAACATCGTCCTGACCCCCGACAATGTCCTCGCCTTCACCAACACGCGCCTGACGTCGCCCGGCCTGACGCTGACCGCCAGCGGCAGCCGCGCTGCCGACCAGACCGTGCGGCTGAGCGGCAGCGGCGTGTCGCGGCGCTATGGCCCGGTCGATCTGCGCCTGGCGGGACCGATCGCGACGCCGGTCGTCGACGTGACGCTGGCGCGGCCCGGTCTGGGCATCGGCCTCGCCCGCGTCGCGGCGCATGTCGCTCCGGCGGGCAGCGACGACTGGAGTTTCGAGGCGCGCGGTACGACGACTTACGGCGATGCCACCGTGCGCGGCCTGATCCGCGCCAGCACCGAACCCGTCGCCATCGACGTCGCGGCGCTGACGCTCGCCGGAATGACCGCGCGCGGCAGTATCGCACAAACCCCGGCAGGACCGTTCGCCGGACGCCTCGCGCTGGCCGGGGCAGGACTGCAGGGCAATGTCGTGCTCGCCGCCGCCGGAGCGGTCCAGCGCGCCGATATCGCCCTCGATGCCGTCGATGCCAGGCTGCCGCTGACCCCCGTGGTCGCGCTCGGCAAGGCAAGCCTGCGCGCCACCGTTCTCCTCGCCGATGCCGGTCCCAGCGTTACCGGGCGGTTCGAAGTCGCCGAGGTGCGGCGGCAGGACATCGTGCTGACCCACGCGAACGGCAGCATCGACTACCGCGCCGGCCACGGGAACGCCAAATTCGATGTAGCGGGGATCGGCCATTCGCCATTCGCCTTCACCGCGCTGGCGAGCTTCGCAGGCGACCGCATCGAGATCGGCGGCAACGGCATGTTCGCGCGCCGCCAGATCGGCCTCGATCACGCTGCCGTGCTGACCCGCAGCGGCCCCGACTGGCTACTCGCGCCGGTGGTGGTGACGACGCCCGACGGGCGCGCCGAACTTTCAGGGCGCTTCGGCGAAACCATCGCGTTGAAGACCCGCCTCGACAATCTCGGCCTGTCGCTGCTCACCCTCGTCAGCCCGGGTTTCGATTTCGGCGGCCGCGTGTCGGGGACGCTCGATGTGACGCTGCCGCCCGGCGCGCTCCCTTCCGGCACCGCCGCGCTGCGCGTCAGCGGGCTGAGCCGCGCCGGTCTCGCGAGCGCTTCGCTGCCCATCGACGTGGCGATCAACGCCGCGCTCGCCCCCGGCGGCGGCAGCGCGCGCGCAGTGATCGTGCGCGGTGGCGCGGTCGAGGGGCGGCTGCAGGCCAAGCTTGCGGCAATCCCCGGCGACGCCAGCGACCCCATCCTCCAGCGCCTGCTCGCGACGCCGTTGTTCGCGCAGGCGCGTTACATCGGCCCGGCGCAGGCGCTGTGGCCGCTGGCCGGGATCGGCGCGCTCGACGTGCGCGGGCCGGTGACGATCGCCGCCGATGTCGGCGGCCGTCTCGGCGAACCGACACTGAGCGGCACCATCGTCAGCGACAGTGCGCGCGTCGAGAACGTCACGCTCGGTACCGTCGTCGAGAAGGTCAAACTCGACAGCCGCTTCACCGCGTCGCGCCTCGACCTGACGAGCTTCAGCGGCCAGATCGGCAAGGACGGGACGGTCGCGGGGAGCGGCAGCGTCGGCTTCTCCGCCGAACGGGGCTTCCCGCTCGACCTGACGCTTAAGCTGAACAAGGCCGATGCGCTCAAGCGCGACGACCTCGCCGCAACGGTGACCGGCGACCTGCGCATCGTCAGCGGACGCGACGGCGGCAAGATTTCGGGCAAGCTGGTCGCCGACAAGGCGCGCTTCCGTATCGGCCGCGCGTCGGCGGCCGAGGTGCCCGTACTCAATGTCCGCGAGACCAACGCCGAACTGGTGCGCCGCAGCGTCGTCCCCGCCGAGCGCCCGGCGCGGTGGGAGCTGGCCATCGCTGTCGATGCCAACAACCGGATTATCGTCGAGGGGCTCGGATTGCAGTCCGACTGGCGCGGCGAGCTCGCCATCGCCGGGACGACCCTCGCCCCGGCGATCACCGGGCGCGTCCGACTGATCCGCGGCGACTATGATTTCGCGGGAAAACGCTTTCAGCTGACGCGCGGCGACCTGCGCTTCCAGGGCGCCTATCCGCCCGACCCGATCATCGACATCGCCGCCGAGAACACCAGTTCGAGCTTCACCGCGACGCTGACCATCACCGGCACCGGGCAGCGTCCCGAGATCGCCTTCGGCTCGGTCCCCGCGTTGCCGCAGGACGAGGTGCTGTCGCGCGTGCTGTTCGGTTCGGGCATCGCGACGCTTTCGGCCCCCGAGGCGCTACAGCTTGCCGGCGCGCTGGCGAGCCTGCGCGGCAGCGGCAAGGGCGATGGACTCAACCCGATCAACTTCGTCCGCAAGCGCCTCGGTATCGACCGTCTGCGGGTGCTGCCCGCGGACACGGTGTCGGGACGGCGCACGGCGATTGCGGCGGGCCAATATATCGGGCGGCGGCTGTACGTCGAACTCGCGTCGGACGCGCGGGGCTATACCGCGACGAACATCGAGGTGTCGCTGACGCGCTCGCTGTCGATCCTCAGCCAGGTCGCGACAATCGGCGGGACGAGCGTCAACGTACGACTGAAAAAGGATTATTGAGGGTTCTTCCCCCTCCCCTCCCGCGAACCCCTGCGACCCGAGGAGGGGATGCGGCAGAAGCTCAATCCCCGACCACCGGCAATTCGACCGCGCTCGCCTCGGCCCCGCCGTGGAACACCCGCTGCGTTGCCACGCGGTAATCCTCGGCCTTCGCATCGAAGATGTTCGGCACAAACGACTGCGGGTTGCGGTCGTAGAGCGGGAACCAGCTCGACTGGATCTGCACCATGATGCGGTGGCCGGGCAGAAAGCGGTGGTTGGCGTTTGGCAGCGCGAAGCGGTAGCGCTGGACCTTCCCTGCCGGGATCGCCGTCGGCATTTCGAGGCTGTCGCGGTACCGACCGCGGAAAATCTCCATGCCGATGCCGAGCTGATAGCCCGACAGTTCGGGGGCGGCGGCGACTTCGTCGGGATAGACGTCGATCAGCTTGACCACCCAATCGCTGTCGGTGCCGCTCGTCGCGGCGCGCAGGTCGACCATCGGCGCGCCCGCGATATGCACCGCCTTGGTCAGCGGGGCGGTGACATAGGTCAGCACGTCGGTGCGCGTCGAGACGTTGCGCTGGTCGCTGACCAGCCACGGCTTCCAGACCTGCCCGTCGTCGATGTTGCCGGGGCGGGGAACGAACGGCACGGGCTTGGCGGGGTCGCTGACATAGGCATCGTCGCCCGCCTTGGCCGGGCGCTCGAAGCTCAGCCCAAAATGCGGTGCGAGGTAGATCGGCGTCATCGTCGCGCCCGCGGGCGGCCATTGCGCCGACTTTTGCCAGACATTTGCGCCGGTCTGGTAGGTCAGCACGCGCGGTATCGCCGCGGCGGGCGCTGAATCCTTCAGGTAATGGTCGAGAAACGGCTTCATTGCGGTTAAGCGAAAGTCGAGCGCAGTATCGTTGGGATAGCGCAGCGGCCCGAGCGCCGCGGCCTCGTAGTTGACCTGGCTGTGCCGCCACGGGCCGATCACCAGATGCAGCTTGTCGCCCGCGCTCGCCTGCAACGCTTTCCACACGGCAGGCGCGCCATAGCTGTCCTCCTGGTCCCATTGCCCGACGACGAGCATCGTCGGCACCGTCAGCGTGCGGCCCGCGAGCAATTTGTCGACAGCCTGCCCCTGCCAATAGGCGTCATAGGCGGGATGCTCGACGATCTTGCGGGCGAACGGCAGCGCGTCGAGACCGTATTTGCGCGCGTAATCGCCCGCCGATCCCGCGCCGAGATACAGGCCGTAGCTGTCGGCGATGCCGGTCGGGACGACCTTCTCGTCGTCCTTCATCGCGGTCTGGTTGGCGATATAGTCGAAGTTCGACTGGCGGAACGCGCCGTTGTGGAACCAGTCGTCGCCGATCCAGCCGTCGACCATCGGCGACTGCGGCACGGCGGCCTTGAGTGCCGGGTGCGGATCGATCAGCGCCATCAGCGAAGTGAAGCCGGGGTAGGACGACCCAGTAATCCCGACCCGCCCATTTGACTCGGGCACATGCTTTACCAGCCAGTCGATGGTGTCGTAGGCATCGGTGCTATGATCGACGGCGGTCGGGTTGAGCGGGCCGCGCAACGGCCGGACCATGACGTATTCGCCTTCGGACTTATGTTTGCCGCGCACGTCCTGATAGACGCGGATGTAATTGTCGCGGATGAACTCGCTGTCGCTCACCGGCAGGATCGCCTCGGCATTGGGCGAGACGTTGCGGCTGGTCGTCTTGCTGGCGTTGTAGGGCGTGCGGGTCAGCAGCATCGGCGCGCGCGCGGCACCCTTGGGCACGACGATGACGGTGTAGAGCTTCACCCCGTCGCGCATCGGGATCATGACTTCGCGGCGCTCGTAGTTGAGGACGCCCGGCGGGAAGTCGAACTTCGCCGGGATGTCGGGTGCGATCGCGGGAAGCTGCGCGAGTGCCGGAGCAGCGAGCAGCAGCGCGGCGAGGAGCGTCTTGACGGGGAATTTCATGCGCTTGTTGTGCAGGCGGCGGGGGGTGCGTGCAAGAGGGTCGCAAAGCACGGCTGCGCTCGCTATGCGGGCGTGATGACCGACACCGCTATCGTCCGGCCCGACACCCCTGCCCTGCCGATCTCGCTCGCCGATGTGCTTGCCGCGCGCGACGCGATTGCGGGCGCGGTGATCCGCACGCCGTGCCTGATGAGCCAGACGCTCAGCACGCTGACCGGGGCCGAGGTTTGGATCAAGTTCGAGAACCTGCAATTCACCGCCGCCTACAAGGAGCGCGGCGCGCTCAACAAGCTGCTGTCGCTCGACGCGGCGCAGCGCGCGCGCGGCGTCATCGCGGCGTCGGCAGGCAATCATGCGCAGGGGCTGGCGTATCACGCGGCGCGCCTCGGCATACCCGCGACGATCGTCATGCCGCGCTTCACCCCAATCGTGAAGGTCAAGCAGACCGAGGGCCACGGCGCGCACGTCATCCTCCACGGCGAAAAGTTCGAGGAAGCGAGCGCCGAGGCCTACCGCGTCGCCGCCGCGCGCGATCTCGTCTTCGTCCACCCCTTCGACGATCCCGTCGTCATGGCGGGCCAGGGCACCGTTGCCCTCGAGATGCTCGAGGATGCGCCCGAGCTCGATACGCTGATCGTCCCCATCGGCGGCGGCGGGCTGATCTCGGGCATGGCGACGGTCGCCAAGGCGCAGAACCGCGCCATCGAGGTGATCGGCGTGCAGGCCGAGCTCTACCCCTCGATGTGGGCCAAGCTGCGCGGCGAGGCGGTCAACTGCGACGGCGACACGCTGGCGGAGGGCATCGCGGTCAAGACGCCTGGAGCGTTGACCTTCGCGGTGGTCAAGGCGCTCGTCGACGACGTGCTGCTGGTCGGTGAACGCGACCTCGAACACGCGGTGTCGATGCTGCTGACCATCGAGAAGACGGTGGCCGAGGGGGCGGGCGCGGCAGGTCTGGCTGCCCTTCTCGCGCATCCCCGCCGATTCCGGGGGCGCAAGGTCGGCCTCGTGCTCTGTGGCGGCAATATCGACACCCGGCTGCTAGCGAATGTCCTGCTCCGCGATCTCGCGCGCGCTGGGCGGCTGGCGCGACTGCGCATCCGCTTGAAGGACCGCCCCGGCCAGCTGTTCGAGGTGGCGCGCATCTTCGACCAGCAGCAGGTCAACATCCTCGAAGTCTATCACCAGCGGGTGTTCACCAACCTCCCCGCGAAGGGCCTGATCACCGACATCGAGTGCGAGACGCGCGACCGCGATCACCTCGACCGGCTGGTCGAGGCGCTGAGGGCGGCGGGGTACGATGTGCGGATGGTGGAATTGGATTAGCGCCGACTGCCCCCTCCCCTCCCGGTGAGCCTCGCGAACCGAGAGCGGGGAGGGAGAAGAAAAAGCCTTCCCCGCCCGCAACTCCGCGCGCATCATGCCGCTATTGGACTCGGGGACTCGAAGGGGGCGGTACGACGATGACCGACCAGAGCTTCAAGTTCCCGCGCTTCTTCGTCACCGCGCCCGCGCCCTGCCCGTATGTGCCCGGCCGCTTCGAGCGCAAGGTGTTCACCGACCTCAAGCGCGGCGATGCGCCCGAGATGAACGAGGCGCTGGCGCGGATCGGCTTCCGGCGCTCCCAAAATATCGTCTATCGTCCGAGTTGCGACAATTGCTCGGCGTGCGTTTCGGTGCGCGTCGCGGCGCGCCAGTTCGTGCCGAGCGCGTCGCAGAAGCGCCTGCTCAAGCGCCACGCCGACCTCGAAGTCTTCGCCTGCGAGCCGTGGAGCACCGAGGAGCAGTTCGACCTGCTGCAGGATTACGTCGGCTCGCGTCATCCGCGCGGCGGCATGGCGATGATGGACGCCTATGACTTCGCCGACATGATCGAGCAGACGCCTGTCGATACCGTCGTCGTCGAATACCGCGAGCCGTCGGTCGACGGCAGGCCGGGGCGATTGGTCGGTGCGTGCCTTACCGACAAGCAGTCCGACGGCCTGTCGATGGTCTACAGCTTCTACCTCCCCGACGACGACACGCGGCGCGGCATCGGGACGTTCATCATCCTCGACCATATCGTCCGCTCGGGACGCGCCGGGCTGCCCTACGTCTATCTCGGCTATTGGATCGAAGGCTGCGAGCGGATGGCATACAAAACGCGCTTCGCGCCGGTCGAGATGCTCACCGCACAGGGGTGGCGGCGGGCCGGGTGAGCCGCTAGCACGGCGGCATGACCGACCTGTTCGCCGGACCCGTCATCGCCCCGCTCGGCTTCACCGGCTCTTCGCTCGACCGCGCGGATGCCTTGCGCCGCGATGCGGGAGCGCTCGTCGCCGCGCGCGCCGACCCCCGCGCCCGCTGGCTGGTCCTCGACGACCTGCGCCCCGTCCTGCGCGAGGGCGGCGACCTGCTCTGGGCTTATCGCTCGGATATCGCGCACGACGCGCTGTCGGTGTTCCTCGGCTTCGACGGCGAGGCCCCGCGCTTTGCCGCCGTCGGCAGCGCCGCCGACATCGAGGGCGGGGTCGCGACCGACGCGCGTGCGGCGGGCGGACTACTCGCGGCGAGCGGCGATCCCGGTCGCGCCGGCATCGTCGCGCATGGCCGGTCGCTGCTCGACTGGCACCAGCGTCACAAATTCTGCGCCAATTGCGGCAGTCCGACCAAACTCATCAAAGGCGGTGCGGCGCGGCACTGCGACGCCTGCGGGGCCGAGCATTTCCCGCGCACCGACCCCGTCGTCATCATGCTGGCGATCAAGGACGGCCACGCGCTCGTCGGCCGGCAACCGCGCTTTCCCAAGCGCTTCTTTTCCGCGCTGGCGGGCTTCGTCGAGTGCGGCGAAAGCCTCGAGGAGGCGGTGGCGCGCGAGTTGTTCGAGGAGGCGGGGATCGGCGTCAAACGCGTCCGCTACGTCGCCAGCCAGCCGTGGCCGTTCCCGTCCAGCCTGATGATCGGCGCGTTTGCCGAGGCAACGAGCCACGAACTGCGTATCGATGGCGAGGAGCTGGAAGAGGCGCGCTGGGTGACACCCGACGAAGTGCGCGCGGCGCTGGCTGGGACCGGCGACTGGCTCGCGCCGCCGCCGTTGGCAATCGCCCGGACGTTGCTTGAGGTCTGGGTGGCAAGCTGATGCCCGGAACGGCGCAAACCGGTCCGGGCATCGCGGCTTCGTTTAGGACACGCGCGGATCAGCGCGGTTCGGTGGTCAGCGTCGTCGTCGTCTTCTCGGCGACCGTCGCGGGCGTCGTCACGCGCTTCGTCGCGTAAACGGGGACACGCTTGACGGTCGTGTGCGCGGGCTTGACGATGGTCTGCTTCTCGACCGTTGCAACCGTCGTCGTCGGCGCGGCGGGCACAACGGCAGGGACAGCGTTACGTGCAGCCGCGGCGTCGGCTGCCGCCCGAGCGGCAGCATCCTCGGCGCTGTTGGCGCGCGCGCTGGCATCGTCAGCACGCGCATTCGCATCGGCAGCCGATTCGCGCGCCGCCGCGGCAGCGCCCTCGGCGTTCGAGCGCTCGGCGGCGGCCGTACCCGACTTGTTGCGCTCGGCAGCGACGAGCGCGTTGTCAGCGAGTTGGCCGGCGTGGCGCGCATCTTCGGCGGCCATCTTCTTGTCGCCGTGCGACAGCTGCTCCTCGGCGTGCTGAAGCGCACTGCGGGCCTGCGACTGGAGCGCGGCTGCTTCGGTGCTCGCACCGACCTTGTCGCCGGCTTCGATCTTGGCGCGTGCCGCAGCGATCGCCGCGCGTGCCTTGGCAGCGTCGTTGCTGGCATTCGCCGCAACCGGCAGCACCGACAGAGCGAAGAAGGCCGACACACCGACGGCACGCGAGAGTATATTGAAGCTACGCATGAGAACACTCCTGATGATTGGTCCTGTTGGTCAGAACGGCGGGCCTATCGTCGAAGTTCCGTTGCGCTAGCGTGAACAGGACTTGTCATCCCGCATCTTCGTCATTGCCCGAATTTCCCCGGAACTTGGGCAGAGCTGGCGTCGATCCGAGAAATTTCGACTAAGCCGCCTCGCGCAGCGTTACCAGCGCGGTTGCATCTTCGGCAGGCATCGGGCGACCGAAGAGATAACCCTGGACCTGCTCGCACCCAAGCGACCGGCATGCCTCGAACTCGGCGCGCGTCTCGGTGCCCTCGGCGGTCGTCGCCATGCCGAGACTGTGCGCCAGCGCGACGATCGCCTGGATGATCGCGGTCGACTCGCTTTCGTCGGCGGCGGCGCGCTGGACGAAACTTCGGTCGATCTTGATGCGGCTGAACTCGCACTTGCGCAAATACCCGAGCGACGAATAGCCGGTGCCGAAATCGTCGAGTGCGAAGCGCACGCCGAGCGTCTTGAGGCGCCCGATGGCCGCGGCCGTGGCGGGGTGTTCGTTGAGGAACACGCTCTCGGTAATTTCGAGCTCAAGTCGGTCGGCAGCAATGTTGTTGACGCTCAGCGCGCGCTCGATGGTGGGAACGAGGTCCGGGTCGTCGAACTGCAGCGCCGACAGATTGACCGCAATTCGGATATCGGCGGGCCAACGCGCCGCCTCGACGCAGGCTCGCTCGATGACCCATGCGCCGATGCGAATGATCAGGCCGGTGTCCTCGGCGACGGGAATGAACGTCACAGGCGGGATGTTGCCCAGCGTCGGGTGGCTCCAGCGCAGCAGTGCCTCGAAGCCCGAGATGCGCTCGTCGCTGGCCTCAACGATCGGCTGGAAGGCAAGGCTGAGTTCGCCCCGATCGAGAGCACTCGCGAGGTCGCCCTCCAGCGCGCGACGCTCCCCGGCGCGTGCGGCGATGGCAGGGACAAAGCGACACGCCGCGCCGCGCCCCGCGCCCTTGACCTCGTAGAGCGCCAGATCAGCGGCACGCAGCAGCGCATCGACTGTCGTGCCGTCGGTCGGGCCGAGCGCCCAGCCGACGCTCGCGCCGATGGTCACCGGCACGCCGTCGATGTCGAACGGCCGCGCTAACGCGGCGACGATGGCGCGCGCGGCACGTTCGGCGCGGCGCGGCGTCGGCGGCGTCAGGACGAGCGCGAACTCGTCGCCGCCGAGCCGCCCGAGGCGCGCGCCATGCCCCGCGACGCCGCGCAGCCGCGCCGCGACCTCGCGCAGCAGCACATCGCCCGCCGCATGGCCATGGCTGTCGTTGACCGATTTAAAACGGTCGAGATCGACGAACAGCAGCGCGCAGCCACCTGCCGACAGGCCGACGGCAATCGTCTCGCGGATCAGGGCACGGTTGGCGAGCCCGGTCAGCGGGTCGAAGCGCGCCAGCTCGGCGATCCGGTCGCCCGCGCGCCGCGCCTCGGTGACGTCGGTGCCGACGCCGCGATAGCCTGCGAACTCGCCCCCCGCGTCGAGTTTGGGAGCGCCGGTCAGCGACCACCAGCGCAGCTCGCCGCGCACCGCGACCGGGATGCAGAGGTCGCGAAATGCCGTCCGGGCATTGAAGTGCCGGCCCAGCGTCCGTACGGCGCCGCGCACGGCCGGGTCGCGCCGATCGGGACCGATCAGTTCGATTAGCGGCAAGCCGAGCAGCCCCGCGCGACCGCGCCCCGACACCTCGCACAGGCGCGGCGAGGCGTGCGTCAGGCGGCCCTCGGCATCGACCTCGATAAGCCAGTCGGAGCCGTTCGCCTCGAACTCGTTGAGCAGCAGGCCGATGGTGGCGCTCGCCTCGGCGTGATCGGCCTGCGTCCGCATCCGCGCCATCATCGCGAAACTGGTCACGACGATGCCACGCAGGATCAGGATCGTGAAGGTCGCGAACGACAGGAAGATCATCGGCGACGCCAGCGGCGACCAGTACGGCAGGCCGAGCAGGGTTGCGGCCGCGATGCTGACCACTACCGCAGCGCCGCAGACGGGCAGCATCGCCGCGGCGAACCCGCAGGCGCCCATCGCGGTCGCCGACAGCAGCGCGAGGACCATCTGGTTCTCAACTGTCACCATAGGCAACAGCCGCAGCATCAGCGCGCCCCACGCGATGCCGAAGCACGCGACTTCGCCGCTAACCGTCCAGAACTGGCGCTGCGTCGCCTCGTTCTGCTCCGGGAGACCGCGCGAGCGATGCCAGCGCGCCAGCCACACTGCCGCAAGCCCTGCCATCACAAGCCCCCAGGCATAGACGAAGCCCGGATCGACAGTGTCGTGGAGCACGGCCGCCAGTATGCCGAGGTTGGCAACCATCAGCGCGACGTTGAAGGGCACATAACGGTTGAGAATAGCCAGCTGCGCGCCGCGCACGCGCGCCCAGAACGGCTCATGGCCGTGGCCGAAGCCGAAGACCTGCCGCCAGCCGATCGCGCTGGCGACGGCGATCGGGGGCCTGAACATCGCCGACATCGCACCCTCCCGCCCGCGATGCGACGGGCGTATGAGGTTAAACGGCCTGCCGAGGTGGGGACTTAGCCGACGGCAAGGATGATCTTCCCGACATGGTCGCCCGCCTCCATCCGGCGATGGGCGTTAGCCGCCTCCTTGAGCGGCAGGACTATGTCGGTCACCGCACGAAGCTTGCCTGCCGCGAAAAGCGGCCACACCTCGCGCTCGAGCGCGGCGGCGATGGCGGCCTTGAATGCCATCGGGCGCGGGCGGAGGGTCGAACCCGTCAGCGTCAGGCGGCGGCGCATGACGTCGGAGAAATTGACCTCGGCCTTGGGACCGCGCTGGAAGGCGATCGAGACGTGACGCCCGTCGTCGGCAAGGCTGGCGATGTTCTTCGCGATATAGTCACCGCCGACCATATCGAGCACGACATCGACCCCGCGACCTGCGGTGATACGTTTGACTTCGACGGCAAAGTCCTGAGTTTTATAGTCGATGGCGTGGTCCGCGCCGAGACCGCGCGCCGCGTCGCACTTCGCGGCGCTGCCGCAGGTAACGACGACGGTCAGGCCGCGCGCCTTGGCGAGCAGGATCGCGGTAACGCCGATACCGCTGGTGCCACCGTGGACGAGCACCGTCTCGCCCGCCGTCGCGCGCCCGCGCTCGAACAGGTTCGACCACACGGTGAAATAGGTCTCGGGCAGCCCCGCGGCATCCATCAGGCTCAGCCCCTCGGGGATGGGCAGGCACTGGCCCACCGGCGCGATGGCATATTCCGCATAGCCGCCGCCCGCGATCAGCGCGCAGACCCTGTCACCGACCGCCCAGCGTCCCGCACCGACGACGACCTCGCCTGCGACCTCGAGGCCGAGAATCGACGGTGTCCCCGGCGGCATCGGATATAACCCGAGGCGCTGCAGAACGTCGGGCCGATTGACCCCAGCAGCAGCGACGCGGATCAACACCTCGCCGTCGCCAGGCACCGGCACCGGCCGCGACACGGGCACGAGCAGTTCGGGGCCACCGGCGGAGACGGGGTCGATGGCGGTCATCGCGGCGCTGATTTCGGTCATGCGGCGGATATTGACTTGCGCCCTTGGGGGGTCAAGTTTTCGCGCATGGACACCGACGACATCTCGCCGCCGCCGCGCAAGGACTCGGCGCTCGCGCAGCTGCTTGCCGAGGATCTCGACCGCCTGTCGTTGACCGAGCTCGACGCGCGCATCGCGGCACTCAAAGCCGAGCTGGCGCGCACCGAAACCAAGCGTGACGGCGCGGGCAAATTCAGGAGCGCGGCGGACAGCCTGTTCAAGAAGGCCTGACGAGGGAGAACCAGCATGATCACCGGCGCGCACGTGATGATCTATTCGACCGATGCCGAGGCCGACAAGGCGCTGCTCCGCGATGCGCTCGACCTGCCCCACGTCGATGTCGGGCAGGGCTGGCTGATCTTCAAGCTGCCCGCGACCGAAACGGCGGTGCATCCGTCCGCCAGCTACAGCCACGAAATGTACCTGATGTGCGACGACCTCGATGCCGCCGTTGCGGCGCTCGCGGCGAAGGGCGTCGTATGCGAAGGCGCGGGGACGCAGGGCTGGGGACGCACGACGCGCATCGTCATGCCCGGTGGCGGCAGGCTCGGCCTGTACGAACCGCGCCACGCGCGCCCCTGATGGCGGGTAGTCAGGATTTCGCGGCCGACCCTCGCAACGATGGGGTCTTGATCTGGCTCAACGGCGACCTCGTGCCGCGCGCACGGGCGACGGTCTCGGTGTTCGACGCGGGCTTCGTCCTCGGCGACGGGGTGTGGGAAGGGCTGCGGCTGCATCACGGCGCGCTGCTGTTCCTGGGCAAACATCTCGACCGGCTGTTTGCGGGCGCGGCGGCAATCGGCCTCGACCTGCCGATGGACCGTGCCGGGTTCGCGGGCGCCCTACGCGCGACCTGCGATGCCAACGCGATGCACGACGGCGCGCATCTGCGGCTGATGGTGACGCGCGGCGAGAAAGCGGCGGCGAACCAGGACCCGCGCAACGCGCTCGGGCGGCCGACGGTGGTCATCCTGGCCGAATACAAGCAACCCGCGCCGGCGCTGCGCACGCAGGGCCTGCGCCTCCACACCGCGAGCCTGCGGACGACGCCACGCACGATGTTCGACATGCGGATCAATTCGCACAGCCGCCTGCCGCTGATCCTCGCGCTCAACGAGGCCATCGCGGCGGGGGCCGACGAGGCGCTGATGCTCGACGGACACGGGAATATCGCGAGCTGTAACGCGACCAACTTCTTCTGGATCGTGCGCGGCGAGGTTCGCACATCGAGCGGCGAGCACTGCTTCAACGGCGTGACGCGCGCCAAGGTCATCGGGCTGTGCGCGGCGAACGGCATCGCCTGCGCGCCGGGCGACTATCCGTTTGGCGACCTGATGGCGGCGGACGAGGCATTCGTCACCGGCACCTTCGGCGGCATCACGCCGGTCGCGAGCATCGACGCACGCGCTTTGCCCGCCCCCCTGCCCGGCCCCTTCACGGCGCGGCTGGTCGGGCTTTACGACACACTCAAGGATGCGCAGGCATGACCGTGCGCATCGCCATGTGGTCGGGGCCGCGCAACCTGTCGACCGCGCTGATGCGGAGCTTCGGGTCGCGTCCCGACACGGTGGTTAGCGATGAGCCGTTCTACGGCGCCTACCTCGAGGCGACGGGCGACGACCAGCCGATGCGGGACGAGGTGATCGCGTCGATGGATTGCGACTGGCAGTCGGTCGCGCGGACGCTGGGCGGCCCCTGCCCCACCCCCGTCTGGTACCAGAAGCACATGGCGCACCACATGGAGGGACCGGTCGGCATCGGCGACCTCCCCGACCACGTCCACGCCTTACTGATCCGCGACCCGGCGCGCGTCATCGCGAGCTATGCGGCGAAGCGCGTGACAGTCAACGCGGGCCACATCGGCCTCGCCCGCCAGCGCGCGTATTTCGACCGCGAGGCCGACCGCCTTGGCCACGCGCCGCCCGTCGTCGATGCCGCCGACATCCTCGCCGATCCGGCGCGGGTGCTGGCGAGGCTGTGCGCGGCGCTGGGCATCGCGTGGGACCCGGCGATGCTGGCGTGGGAACCTGGTCGCCGCGCCACCGACGGGGTGTGGGCGAGCCACTGGTACGGCGCGGTCGAAGCCTCGACGGGGTTCGGCGCGCCCGACGAGCGGCCGGTCGAGGTGTCCGGCGAGGCGGGCACCGTGCTGGCGGCGTGCTTGCCAGACTACGCCTATCTCGCCCGGTTCAGCCTGCGCGGCTGAGCGGCAGACACCGATTGGTGCGCGACCGACGAAATCATGTTATGGAGCCGTATCGTCACGGAAGGAGAACCGACGTGCGCAAGCCAAGTTTTGCCTTGACCCCCGCCGTCGTGCGGATCGCCGCTTCGGCGCTGCTCGTCGCGGGTTCGTGGGGCGTGGTCCTGCCGTCGCCGGCACAGGCTTTGCCGAGCGGCCCGATCACCTGCCGGGTCTATACCTATTACAGCAACGCCAAGAAGATCGAGGAGGTCGGGACCTTCGCGCGGTGTCCCGGCGGCATCCACAAGGGCCGCACGACGCGATGGTTCACCGTCGAGACCTTCAAGATCGGCGTCCCAGGCCAGAATGGACCCGGCGGCGGGCCCGGCGACCTGCCGTGCGAGTTCCTGCAGGCGGGTTGTAGCAACCTGCCGACGCCCCACCACTAGGACCGTCGCGCATCGTCGATGATACCCGACGAGCCGATGGATCGACTGCCACTATTGCGCGGGCAACGCCGCGACGATCTCGCGCACCAGCAATCCGCGCTGCTGCCGCCCCGCCCGGGCATGCGGGATGCGGTAAAGCGCGGCCAGAAAAGCGCGGTCCCAATCTGACAACCCGCGCGCGCGGCCCCCCGGCGCGGTCGCAGGCAGCGGTGCCGCCGCGACCGCCAGCAGCGCCAACGCCGCGCGCCCGAATCTCACGCGACAGGATCGCCCGCCGCCGCGATGAGTTTCTGCGCCAGCCCGTCGCCGCTGCCGAAGACGATCCACAGCGGCGCGCCCGCCGCCGTGCCAAGCGCGGCCAGCGCTGCGAACGTGCCACCGAATAGCGCGACCATTGCGGTCGCCGCCGCGACGCCGGCCTTCTCCGGCCCGCTACGCTCGTCCCAGGCGTTGCGCTTGATCGCGTCGCCCAGACGGCGGATCAGCGGCCATGCGGTCGTCCCATCAACGGTTGCCATGAACGCCTCGCGCGCCTTGCTGAAACCGTCCTCGCCGCCGTCGCGCACGGCGAGCAGGCGTGTTGCCCACGCAGCGATTGCGGCGCGCTCGGCGGGCGTTGCGCCCTCGATGAGTTCCTCGACGAACTTGGCTTCGTAGCTGTCCACGGCGCGTCTCCTGTGTGTTGCATCGCTAACATAGCGTGCGTCGGGGCTTGTGTCAGGCTGACGTTAACGTAAAGTGCCTCGACCTCTGGGGAGAGCGCGCGCGTGAATTTCGATTTTTCGGACGATGCCAAGGAATTGCGGTCGTCGGCGCGGCGCTTCCTCGACGAGCGTGCGGGGCCGAAGGTCGCGCGGGCGCAGATGGCGTCGGATGCGCCCTACGACTCGATGCTGTGGAACGCCATCGTCGAACTCGGCTGGACCGCCGCGCGCGTGCCCGAGGCGCTTGGCGGTCTGGGCCTGGGTTCCGACGAGGCCTGCGTGCTCGCAGAGGAGTTCGGGCGCAGCCTCGCGCCGGTGCCCTTCCTGTCGAGCCTGCTCGCGACCGAGGCGCTGCTGCTCGCCGGCAGCGAGGCGCAGCAGGCGCGCTGGCTGAGCGGGTTCGGGGCCGGGTCGCTGATCGGCTGCACCGGCTGGGGCGAAGGCACCGCCGCGTCGCCCGCCGCGGCGTCGGCCAAGGTCACCGGCGACCGCATCACCGGGGTCAAGGTGCCGGTCGCCGACCTGATGGCCGCCGACGTGGCGATCGTCTCGGCGCAGGGTCCCGACGGCGTGCAGCTGTACCTGATCGATCTGACCGACCCCGGCGTGACGCGCGAGGCAGCCGAGACGCTCGACCTCGTCCGCCGCCACGGCAGGCTGACCCTGACCAACGCCCCCGCCGAGCCGCTTGGCGACCCGGGAACCTATCACGACTGGTTAGACCGCGCCGCCGTCCTGACGGCGTTCGAGGCGCTGGGGACCGCCACGGGTGCGATGGAGATGGCGGTCGCCTACGCCAAGGAGCGCACTGCCTTCGGCCAGAAGATCGGGCGTTACCAGGGCGTCAAGCACAAGTGCGCCGACATGTACATCAAGCTCGAACTCGCGCGTGCGCACGCGCTGCACGGGGCTTGGGCGATGGCGGAGGGCGCCGGCGAGCTGCGCCAGGCGGCGGCGGCGGCGAGCGTCGCCAGCCTCGACGCGCTGGCGTTCTGCGCCGAAGAGAATGTCCAGCTCCACGGCGGCATCGGCTTCACTTGGGAAAGCGACTGCCAGTTCTACTACCGCCGCAACCGCGCCGTCGTCGCGGCGCTCGGGTCGCGCAACTGGTGGGCCGATCGGCTGGTGCGCGCACTCGAGCGGCGCAACGCGGTGGCGGCGTGAGGGCTCGCGTCCACCCTCCAGCGTGCGGCACCATGGACGCTGGCGTGCGCCAGCATGACGATCAAAATTCGTCCGATCCGACGAGAGGTTGAGCAGATGGACTTCAACGACACCCCCGCCGAAGCCGCCTACCGCGCGCAGGTCCGCGACTGGCTCGACGCGAACATCGGCGAGTTCCGCGACGTTCCCGACACCACCGACCGCGCCGATTTCGTCGCGCGCTCGAAGCGCTGGCAGGCGACCAAGTACGCCGCCGGTTACACCGGCATCACCTGGCCGAAGTCGATGGGCGGACAGGGCCTCGGCCCGATGAATTCGATCATCTATTCGCAGGAGGAAAGCCGCTACCACGCGCCGACGGAGCTGTTCTCGATCGGTCTCGGCATGTGCATCCCGACGGTGTTCAGCCACGGCACCCCCGAACTCATCGAACGCTATGTCGCCAAGGCGTTGAGCGGCGAGGAGGTCTGGTGCCAGCTGTTCTCCGAGCCCGTCGCAGGCTCCGACCTTGCGGGCATCCGCACCAAGGCGGTGCGGGACGGCGACGACTGGGTGATCGACGGCCAGAAGGTCTGGACGACCAACGCCCACCTCAGCGACTTCGGCATCATCGTCTGCCGCACCGACCCGTCGAAGCCCAAGCACAAGGGCCTGACGATGTTCATCGTCGACATGCACGCCCCCGGCGTCGAGGCGCGGCCTTTGAAGCAGATGTCGGGGGGCAGCGACTTCAACGAGGTGTTCTTTACCGGCGTCCGCGTCTCCGACAGCCACCGCGTCGGGGCCGAGGGCGACGGCTGGAAGGTCGCGTTGACGACGCTGATGAACGAACGCCTCGCGGTCGGCGGCAAGCCGCGCCACGCCCCGGGGTACGCGACGCTGATGGCGCTCGCCAGGGGTATCGAGACCGATCTGGGGCCGGCGATCGAGGCGCGCGACGTGCGCCAGCGCATCGCCGCAAGTTACATCGCCGATGAGGGCATCAAGCTGACGCAGATGCGCGCGCTGTCGGCGCTGTCGAAGGGCGCGATGCCCGGGCCCGAGCAGTCGATTTCGAAGGTCGTCGTCGCCAAGACGATGCAGGAGATGGCGGCTTTCGCGCTCGACCTCAGCGAAAGTGCGGGCTTCGTCACCGGCGCGGCCACCGACCCCGATGTGGCGCGGCTACAGGGCAGCTACATGTGGTCGGCAGGCCTTCGGATTGCGGGCGGTACCGACGAGATCCTGCGCAACATCATCGCCGAGCGCGTCCTCGGCCTGCCCGGCGACCTCCGTCCGGACAAGGACCTCCCGTTCAATGCCAGCGTTGCTGCCTAGCAAGATCGAGTTCGTGCCGTCGTCACAGCTCGCCATCGGCTCAGTACCGGGGCGAAGTGTCGGGATTCTTTACACCCGTCTAGATCTGCATTGGTATTCGCATTGATTTGATACGGTATTTTCGGTGGGCCAGGATGGCACGGTTCATGCATTGCCCGGGCTGTAGAGTCATGTAGCTTGGAGTTCTTGAATGCGTAACGTCATCATCGTCGCCGCCGCTTTGGCTGCCGCTACTTCGGCAAGCGCCCTGACCGTCGTCAACGGCGACTTCGAAAGCGGCAACACCGGTTTCAACTCGTCGTACACCTTCGTTCCCGTCGGCGCCGAAGCGCAGATGGGCGAGGCCAAATACTCGGTCGCGCACTCCGCGCTGGCGACGCACTCGTCGTTCGCCGACTTCTCGGATCACACGCTCGGCACCCCGGCGGGCAACTACATGGTCGTCAACGGCTCGAGCGTTGCGAACACGGTCGTCTGGCAGTCGAGCCCGATCGCGGTCAGCTCGGGCACGTATAATTTCTCGGCCTTCCTGTCGTCGGTGTACTTCCAGAGCCCGGCGCTGCTGCAGTTCACCGCGACCCCCGATGTCGGCCCGGCGATCAGCCTCGGCAACTTCAGCGCACCCGGTACGACAGGCGTCTGGCAGGGTGTCGGCTCGAACTTCGTCATCGCGCCCGGGACGACGTCGATCACGCTGAGCATCGTCAACCAGAACACCGACTTGTCGGGCAACGACTTCGGCATCGACGACATCACGCTGTCGGTCGTCCCCGAGCCTGCGACCTGGGGCCTGATGCTGGCCGGTTTCGCGCTGACCGGCTTCGCCGCGCGTCGGCGCCGGACGGCGACCGTGGCCGCCTGAAACGAAGGTCGATCTGAACGGCAGCGGCGGCGGGGCAACTCGCCGCCGCTTCTCGTTTGAGTGCGAGCTTTCACAATAGCGACGTCAAAACTGTCGGAATATCTTACAATTTGGTTAATTACGGGTCCGCAATGGATTGTGCAGTGCTCTGAGCTTGTCGTTTACATTCAGCATTATAGCCACTGATTAACTTATTCTTAAGAAACTGGCACGGTTTTTGCTTCGGCGGAGGCAGGCCTGCGTCGCTTTTTGGGGCCGGCAACGACCTCAAGGAGCCATGGCATGAAATTCCTATTTCTTACCGCCGTCACTGCGCTGTCGGCCAGCGCCGCGCACGCGATCGTCGTCGATGGCAGCTACGACGCTGCCTACGGCGCTGCCACGGCGACGGTCGCCTACAACGCCTCAGCGCCGAACAGCAATTTCGGTGCACCGACCGGCGAAAGCGCCTATGTCGCCTACTCGATCTACCTCGCCAGCCAGAACGGCTATGTGTACACCTACCTGCGCGCCGATCCGTCGTCGGGCGGAGCGTCGGCGGGGGCGTTCAACAACCTGTATTTCGATATCGATCCCGCCAACAACAACGGCTCCGACGTCGGCTTCGAGCTCAGCGCCGGGACGCAGAATGTCTTCATCCCCGGCCTCAGTGGCCCTGTCGCGGCGAGCGGCATCACCGTTTCGGCAAGCGGCGACGGCCTCGGCCTCGAGGCAGCGATCCCGATCAGCTATTTCACCGACGCCTACCCCGGCCTGACCTATTACCCCGGCCAGCAGTTCGCGACCGCCGGCTCGCTGGTCCGCCTGCGCCTGTCGCAGAGCTTCGGCTATTCGGTCGCCGGCGGCCCGACCTATGGCGACAACCGCCTCGGCAGCGTCAACCTCGAGCCCGCCGCAGCGGTACCAGAACCCGCCTCGTGGGCACTGATGATCGCCGGCTTCGCGATGACCGGCTTCGCCGCACGCCGCCGCGGCACGCTCGTTGCCTGATCGAACGAACGACGGCGGCGCGTAAGTGCCGCCGTCGTCGGTCGCTGCTCTTCGTCGCGTTTGCTTCGAAACATTTCTGGGGAGAATTTCAATGAAATCGAGCCTGCTCATTTGCGCCACTGTGGCGCTCACTGCAGCCGTGTCGGCACAAGCCGCCGATGTCGTGCTGAACACGTCGCTGCCCGCCGTCAACGGCAACTACGGTGCGGGCGTCGCGACGACGACGACCACTGCGAACGGCACGACAACGACGGTAGTCGGGCCGGGCGGCGGGGCCAACCGCGCGACCGCGCCGACGGTCTTCGATCAATGGTATCAGAGCGACGTCGGCGGCGGTGGCAGCGTCGGCATCACCAAGAGCTACACCAACGACGGCAACGGCGCCGCGTATTTCGCGACCGTCGATGGCAACTCGAAGGGCGACCTGCGCTATAATTTCAACGTCGCACCGGTGGCGTTGTCGTCGCTGACCTCGCTGTCCTACGATTTTTATCGCGACGCTTCGTCGTCGACCCCGACGGCATTTGCGCCGACGGTTCGCCTCGACATCCTCAAGGACGGCAATTTCGCCGGCTCGCTGATCCTTGAATATGTCTATCAGAACCAGACGCCAGCCCCGACCGGGGTCTGGACGACGCTGACGGCCAACCTGAACAACGGTATCTTCTGGGCGAATAATGCTGCGCTTGGACCGACCTTTGCCGCCGCCAACGGCGGGCAGAAGACGCTTGCCGCATGGATCGCCGACAATGCGGGAAGCAACCTGACGGTCTATGGCCTGTCGACCGGCGCGGGATCGGGCTGGAGCGGCGGTGTGTTCAACGGAGCGGTCGATCATATCGCGTTCGGTTTCAGCGGCGGCCTGTCGAAGAATTTCGACTTCCAGGTCGCGGGCGTTCCCGAGCCCGCCACCTGGGCGCTGATGATCGCCGGCTTCGCGATGACGGGTTTCGCCGCCCGCCGACGGAACGCGACGCTCGCAGCATAAGCTTGACGGCGCAACGAATCGGGCGGCGGGGGCAACCCGGCCGTCCTTTTCGTGCGCTGAACTGCCCGATGCCGCACCCCCTTGCAGTTTCGCGGGTTCAGGGTGACATTGATGGGGACGCCAGCGCAGAGTCTTTTTCGCGCCGGCCCGGGAGACCCCGATGCCCTCGTTTACCCGCGAACTCGAACACAGCCTCCACAATGCGCTCGCCGAGGCGAGCCGCCGCCATCACGAATATGCGACGCTCGAGCATCTGCTGCTCGCGCTGACCGCCGACGCCCACGCGAGCGCGGTGATGAAGGCGTGCACCGTCGATGTCGATGACCTCGCCGGCAAGGTGACGCAGTATCTCGATACCGAACTCGGTTCACTGAAGGCCGACGCGTCGGTCGATCCCTCGCCCACTGCGGGCTTCCAGCGGGTCGTCCAGCGCGCCATCCTCCACGTTCAGTCGTCGGGCCGCGAGGAGGTCACGGGGGCCAACGTGCTCGTCGCATTGTTCAGCGAGCGCGAGATCCATGCGGTATTCTTCCTCCAGCAGCAGGACATGACGCGCCTCGACGCGGTCAGTTTCATCAGCCACGGCATCGCCAAGACGGGGGCGTCGGAGAGCCGCGCGGTCAAGGGTGTCGAACCCGACAAGGAGGAGACCGAGCCCAAGGACGCTGCCGCCAAGCCGTCGGGCAAGGCCGAGAGCGCGCTCAAGCAGTTCACTGTCAACCTCAACGACAAGGCCAAGCTCGGCAAGGTCGATCCGCTGATCGGGCGGCATGCCGAGGTCGACCGGACGATCCAGATCCTGTGCCGCCGCAGCAAGAACAATCCGCTGTATGTCGGCGATCCGGGCGTCGGCAAGACCGCGATCGCCGAGGGCCTGGCCCGCAAGATCGTCGAAGGCGCGGTGCCCGACGTGCTCAAGCCCGCCGTCATCTACTCGCTCGACATGGGGTCGCTGCTGGCGGGCACGCGCTACCGCGGCGACTTCGAGGAGCGCTTGAAGAACGTCGTCAACGAGCTTGAAAAGCTTCCGCACGCGGTGCTGTTCATCGACGAAATCCATACCGTCATCGGCGCTGGCGCGACGAGCGGCGGCGCGATGGACGCGTCGAACCTGCTCAAGCCCGCGCTGTCGAGCGGCGCGATCCGCTGCATCGGCTCGACGACCTACAAGGAATTCCGCAACCACTTCGAGAAGGACCGCGCGCTGCTGCGGCGCT
Organism: Sphingomonadales bacterium; assembly: GCA_038211965.1. Lineage (GTDB taxonomy): Bacteria > Pseudomonadota > Alphaproteobacteria > Sphingomonadales > Sphingomonadaceae > Glacieibacterium. Next base: position 328 of record JBBQVB010000032.1, on the reverse strand, counting down.
TCCAGAAAATCGACGTCAACGAGCCGTCGATCGAGGATTCGGTCAAGATCCTGATGGGCCTGCGTCCGAGCTACGAGCTGCACCACCAGCTGAAGTACACGCCCGAAGCGATCAAGGCGGCGGTCGAGTTGTCGGCGCGCTACAGCAACGACCGTAAGCTGCCGGACAAGGCGATCGACGTGATCGACGAGGCCGGGGCGTCGCAGATGCTGGTGGTCGAGAGCAAGCGCAAGAAGGTGATCACCGCCAAGGAGATCGAGGCGGTCGTCGCAACCATCGCGCGGATCCCGCCGAAGTCGGTCTCGACCGACGACAAGAAGGCGCTCGG
>JBBQVB010000031.1:0-23089 GCA_038211965.1 Sphingomonadales bacterium | reverse complement strand
CGCATCACGGGCCTGAGCCGTCGTGCCAAATACGGGCTGATCGCCACCGATCGCGATGACACGCTGATCTTCCACCTCGGGATGTCGGGGCGGATGCGGCTCGATCCCGCGAGTCTCGAAAAGCACGACCACGCGGTCTTCACCACCGACGACGGGCATAGTGTGGCTTTTAACGACGCCCGGCGCTTCGGGTCGCTCGACCTCCTGCCGACGGCCGACCTCGGCAGCTATCCGGCGCTGGCGGCGCTCGGTCCCGAGCCGCTCGGCGTCGACCTGACCGAGCACCTGCGCGCCGCCTTCAGGGGCCGCGCCGCCCCCGCCAAGGCGCTGCTGCTCGATCAGCGCGTCGTCGCGGGGCTGGGTAACATCTATGTCTGCGAGGCGCTCAACTGCGCGCGCATCCATCCTGCGAAGCTGGGCGGACTCGTCCCGGCGGCGAAGCTCAAGGCGCTCGCGGCGGCAATCCCCAAGGTCCTCGACGACGCGATCGCGGCGGGCGGCTCGACGTTACGTGATTTCGCGCAGGTTGACGGGACGCTCGGCTATTTCCAGAAGGCCTTCCGCGTCTATGGCCGCGAGGGGCAGGCGTGTCCGCGCGACGGCCACGTCATCCGCCGCATCGTCCAGTCGGGACGGTCGAGCTTCTTTTGCGGCTGGTGCCAGAGGTGAACTCTATGACCTACGAGACCGTCCTGACCGAGACCCATGGCCGCGTCGGCGTCATAACGATGAACCGGCCCGACGCGCTCAACGCGCTCAACCACCGCATGACGAGCGAGATCGGCGACGCGCTCGCCGCGTTCGACGCCGATCCGGGCATCGGCTGCATCGTCCTGACCGGCGCGGGCAAGGCCTTTGCCGCCGGCGCCGACATCAAGGAGATGGCCCCCAAGGGCTTTGCCGAGGTCTATGGCGAGGATTTCATCACCGCGACATGGGAAGCGCTGACGCGCACGCGCAAGCCGGTGATCGCGGCGGTCAACGGCTTCGCACTCGGCGGCGGCTGCGAGTTCGCGCTGATGTGCGATACCGCATTCGCCGCCGATACCGCGAAGTTCGGCCAGCCCGAGATCAGGCTCGGCGTCATCCCCGGCAGCGGCGGCACACAGCGCCTGACGCGCGCCGTCGGCAAGGCGGTGGCGATGGACCTGATCCTGACCGGCCGCATGATCGACGCCGCCGAGGCGCTGCGCATCGGCCTCGTCGCGCGCGTTTATCCGGCGGGCGAGCTGATGGCCGAGACGCTCGCGGCTGCGGCGGTCATCGCGGGCTACGGCAACCTCGCGGTGATGGCTGCAAAGGAAGCAACGAATCGCGCCTTCGAGACGAGCTTGAGCGAAGGCGTTCGCTTCGAACGCCGGCTGTTCCATGGCCTGTTCGGGACGGCGGACCAGAAGGAAGGCATGGCGGCCTTCGTCGACAAGCGGGCGGCGGCGTTCACACATCAATGAGTCGCGCGGCGAGCCGTCTTGACGCAAACCGCCTCCCCCTATAGGGACGCGCCTCCCGGAGCGGCCTTTGGCTGCCCTGCGCATCGGATTTGGTCCGTTGCGGACCAGATTCTACGAGGACTCGAATGGCCAACACGCCGCAAGCCGAAAAACGCATCCGTCGCAACGACCGCCGCGCCGAAATCAACAAGGCGCGCGTCAGCCGCATCCGGACCTTCGTCAAGAAGGTCGAGTCGGCCCTGACCGCGGGCAGCAAGGATGCAGCGGTCGCCGCCTTCGCGGCCGCGCAGCCCGAGATGATGCGCGGCGTGTCGAAGGGCGTGCTTCACAAGAACACCGTGGCGCGCAAGTTGTCGCGCCTTTCGAAGCGCGTCGCTGCGCTGGGCTGAGCGCCTACGCGGGGTCGCCGCTGTTTGTGACGGCGCAGTGACGGTCGTGTGATGCGGTTACTTTGTGACGAATGAGGGTCGCCCGAGTCGGGCGGCCCTTTTTGTTTCGGGTAAAGGAGTTGTAACCTCTTCGAACGCGGTCGCGCGACTCGGCTGTCACAGCGGTGTCACACACTTGTCACGCGCGAACAGTCACTTGTCGGTGTTTTGCGTAAAATCACGCGTTTGCGTGTCAACGGATTTATTTCAATTCGACGCGCCCGCCGCCCCTTGATCGACGTTTTGGGGGGTGCTTAAGTCCGGCTTCGGCCTAGCGCCGTGGAGGTTTTCCTCCCAACCGATTCGGAACGGTCAAATCATCGAGGGACGGCGCGCGAGCGCTTGCTCCTTAACGGTAAGTCGTGCGCGCGTCGGAGCTGGGCCGGCGAGGGTTCGAGACGGGCGAGGATTGCTGCGGTTCTGTCCGCATCGAAGTTCGTTCGGGTCGTAACCGGTGAATTTGTTGCGTGCGCGTGAGCCAGTGGCGACGATCTTCGTGTCGGACACTGTGATCGCGAAACGAGTAGGGCCAGTATCTCTGGCGAATCTGGGGGACGGAAGCAGTGAGTTGGGGAGCGGTTCAAGGCACTGCGGCGTCGTCGGCTCCCGTCGCGCCGTCGGTGCGCGACTCCCGCTATGTCGATGTCGCCGCGCCGCGCGCCGCGCTGCTGTTCAGTGCCGGGGCCGCCGATGCGGCATCGTCGGCGGGCGCGTGGAGTGCGATCCAGTCGGCGCTGCGCGCCGAATGCGGCGGGCCGACCTTCGACACCTGGCTGCGCCCGCTCGGCCTCGTCGGCATCGACGGCGACACCGTGCGACTCGCCGCACCGAGCCATTTCCTTGCCGACTGGGTCGCTTCGAACTTTCTCGAGCGGCTGCGCTGCCTGTGGGCGGCGCATCGTCCCGGCGTGCGTCATGTCGCGCTCAGTGTCGCCGCCGTCGGGGCGGCCGAGCCGCTGGCGCTGCCCGATGCCGCGCCGCCACTTGCCCATGCGATGCAGCCGTGCATCGGCCTGCCGCTCGAGGCCAAGTACAGCTTCGAGTCGTTCGTCGTCGGCAAGTCGAACGAGCTCGCGTACAACGCCGCGCGGACACTCGCGGAGGGCGGTCCGATCAGCTTCAATCCGTTGTTTCTTCACGGCACCACGGGACTCGGCAAGACGCACCTGATGCACGCCATCGGTGGCGAGCTGCGCGCGCGCCAGCCCGATGCCAAGGTCGCCTATCTGTCGGCCGAGAAGTTCATGGTCGAGTTCCTTGCCGCGCTCCGCGCCAAGGACACGATCAGCTTCAAGCAGCGGCTGCGCTCGGTCGACCTGCTGATGATCGACGACGTCCAGTTCATCGCCGGCAAGGAATCGACGCAGGAAGAATTCTTCCACACGATGAACGAGATCATCAGCGCGGGTAAGCGCCTCGTGATCACCGCCGACCGGAGCCCGCAGAACCTCGAAGGCATTCAGGAGCGTATCCTCAGCCGCATGGCATGGGGCCTCGTCGCCGACATCAACGCGGCGGACTACGAGCTGCGCCTCAACATCCTGCACACCAAAGCCGCCGCGATGCCGGGGACGCATGTGCCGCCCGACGTCATCGAGTTCCTCGCGCGCAAGATCACCGCCAACGTCCGCGAGCTCGAGGGTGCCCTGAACCGCGTCGTCGCCTATGCGCGCCTTGTCGGCAAGCCAGTGACGATCGAGTTCACCCGCGAGACGCTCGCCGACCTGCTGCGTGCCCACGAAAAGAAGGTCACGATCGACGACATCCAGCGCAAGGTCGCCGAATATTACGGCCTCAAGCTCGGCGACATGCTGTCGGCACGCCGTGCCATCGAAGTGGCGCGCCCGCGCCAGGTCGCGATGTATCTCGCCAAGAAACTCACCCCGCGTTCGCTCCCCGAGATCGGGCGGCGATTCGGCGGTCGCGATCACACGACGGTGATGCATGCCGTCAAGCGCATCGACGAGCTGCGCGCCAAGGATCCCGAGCTCGACGGCGACGTGGCGCAGCTGTCGCGGTTGTTGGACGGGTAAGAGCTTACCCCACCCCGACCCTCCGCTAGACGAACTACCGCTTCGCGCGCGCCTCCGCCACCGCGGCCTTGAGCGCGTCGTAGCCGACGGCGCCCGACAGGATGCGGTTGCCGACGACATAGCTCGGCGTTCCGGTCAGCCCCAGCGCGCGGCCAAGGTCGAGGTTTTTCTTGATCTCGGCGCGCAGGGCGGCGGCGTCGAGGTCCTTCGCCGTGCGGGCTTCGTTCAACCCCGCCGCGCGCACCGTCGCGATTGTCGCCGCGTGGCCGAGCTTGGCCGTCCCCGCGAACATCTTGTCGTGGAAAGCGACATAGCGCCCCTGCTGCGCGGCCGACAGGCTTGCCATCGCGGCCTCGGTCGAGGCGTCGGACAGGACGGGAAAGTCGCGGAACACGACGCGCAACCGCTTGTCGTCCGCGAGCAACCGCTGGACGTCGCCGCTGGCACGTTTGCAGTAGGGGCAGGCGTAGTCGAAAAACACGACCAGCGTCGCGTCGCCCTTCGGGTCGCCGGCGCTCGCCCCCGCGAACGGGGTCTCGATCTCGACGCGATTGCTGGTGATCAGCTTGGTGACCTCGCGGCCCTGCATGCCCGTCATCGCTTCGGGAATGATCTCGGGGTGCGACAGGATATAGTCGCGGACGATCGCCTCGATCGCCGCGCGATCCTTGGGGGTGACGCCCGCCGCCGGGTCGCCACTCGCGCGCACTGCGACCAGCGCCACCACTGCAACGCCCAACACCGCCGCCGCCGCCGTCATTCCACGCATTTCGGTGTTCCAGCCTTTGATGTGCGCGAGCCAGCGGTTCACCGGCGGCGCTTCTTGTCGGCGAGCTCGGCGCTCGCGAATTCGGCGATGTCGTCGGCGCGCAACCAGTCGCGCGTCCCCTTGGTCAGGCCGTTGCGGGCAAAGCGCGCCTTCGCTGCCGCGCCCTTGGTGTCGCCCGATAGGGTGTAGCTCTCGGCCTGCGCCAGCGCGGCGCGGGGTTCGTCGTGCTTGCGGTCGTAGATCACGCCCAGCTGGTACCACGCCAGCGGGTTGTCGTGGTCCTGCGCGATGGCGGTCTTGAGGATCGGCTCGGCCTCGGCGAAGTCGGCCGGGTCTTCGGTCGACACCAGCGCATTGCCGAGCAAGGTGGCGATCAGCGGCTCGTTGCGCGCCGCCGCGACGGCGCGGCGCAGCACCGGGATCGCCTCGGCAGGCTTGCCGCCCTCGAGCAGGATCTGGCCTTTCAACTCGTTGAAATATGGGTCGTCGGGGCGCGACGCGAGCAGCGCGTCGATCTCCTGCGTCGCCGCGTCGTCGTAGCTGCCGCGGTGATAGGCATAGGCGCGGGCATAGCGCGCCCCGTCGGACGTATCGCTCGGCGGGTAGAGCGCCAGCACATGCGGCGGTTCGTCGACGAAGCCGATCAGCTTGCCCTTGATGCGCAGGAAGCGCGCCTGCAGCTTGGCATCGAGCGGGTTGTTGTACGCCGGGTCGGCACGGTAGCCCGCCTCGAGATTCGCGATGCGCGTCCCCGACAGCGGGTGGGTTCGGTCGTATTCATTGTCCTGCTTGATCGCGAGGCGGAATTCCTGGCCCTGAAGCTTCTTGAAGAAGTCGACCGAGCCTTTGCCCGAGATGTGCGCCCGGCTGAGGTACGATGCGCCCGCCGCGTCGGCGCGACTCTCCTGATCGCGGCTGAAGGCGAGATATTGGCTCTGCGCGATGCCGAGGCCGCCGCCGAGGATGCCGAGCGCCGCACCGCCCGCGCCCGCCGCCGCCGCCGCGCCCGCGAGCAGCAGCGATAGCAGCGAGATGCGCCCCGCCGGTCCCGAGCCCTCGCCGCCCCTGACATTGTGCCCACCCGCGACGTGGCCGAGTTCGTGCGCGATGACACCCTGCAGTTCGTTGACGTTGTCGGCGGCGATGATCAGCCCCGAGTGGATGAAGACATTCTGTCCGCCGCCCGCAAACGCGTTGATCGAAGGGTCGCCGACGAGGACGATCTGCACCGACTTGGGATCGAGTCCACCCGCGACGATGAGCGGCCGCGCGAGATCGTTGAAGAACGCTTCGGTCTCGGCGTCCCTCAGGATCGACGGACCGGCTTGCTGCGCGCTCGCGGCCGTCGTCACCGACAGCAGCAGGGCGGCGGCGCACAGCCGGTGCAGCAGGGGGGGACGTGGCACGGTACTCACCTCGCCGGTCTAGCGTGAATGCCCGGTGAAAGGGAGGGGGGCGACAGGCGCGGGCGCGGTCGCTAAGTCGCGGGGATGGAGCGGATCGCGGGTGGGGACACGGTAACGGGCGACTTGCGCGGCGGCGTCGTCGCGCTGGGCAATTTCGACGGCTTTCATTTGGGGCATCAGGCGGTCGTCGGGCAGGCGTTGCGCCGCGCGCGCGCCGAGGGGCGGCCGGCGCTGGTCGCGACCTTCGACCCGCATCCGGCGCGGCTGTTCCGGCCCGATGCACCGCCCTTCGCGCTGACGACGATGCCGCAGCGCCTCGAGCTGTTCGCGGCCTTCGGCATCGACGCGACCGTCGTGCTGCCCTTCGACCGCGTGCTGGCGGCGGAGAGCGCGGAAGGCTTCTGCGCCCGCTGGCTGGTCGAGCGCATCGGTGCGAGCGCTGTGGTCAGCGGCGGCGACTTCACCTTCGGGCAGGGGCGGTCGGGCGATGTCGGCGCGCTGGCGTCGTTCGGCAGCGCGCTCGGGTTCGCGGCGCAGGTCGTCGCGCCCGTCAGCGACGACGGCGGACCGATCTCCTCGACGCGCATCCGCGACCTGCTGCGCGGCGCGGACCCGGCGGGCGCCGCGGCGCTGCTGACGCGGCCCTTCACCATCCGGGGCTTCGTCGAGCACGGCGCGAAGCTCGGGCGGACGCTCGGCTTCCCGACCGCCAATCTCGACATGGGGCCGTACCTCCGCCCGGCCTACGGGGTGTATGCGGTGCGTGTGCGGCTGCCCGACGGGACGCGCGTCGACGGCGTGGCGAACCTCGGCGTGCGCCCGATGATCGAGCCGCCGCGCGAGCTGCTCGAGGCGTGGCTGTTCGATTTCGATGGCGATCTGTACGGGCAGGAGATCGCGGTCGAACTGGTCGCGTACCTGCGCCCCGAGGCGAAGTTCGACGGGCTCGACGCCCTGGTGGCACAGGTTCACGCCGATGCGGCGGCGGCGCGCGCGGCTCTTGCCTCGACAAGCGCCGCTGCCGCCGTCTAGAGCCTCCCCCGACATGACCGACCGCGATTACCGCTCGACCGTCTTCCTGCCGAAGACAGATTTCCCGATGAAAGCCGGCCTCCCCGTGCAGGAGCCGCGCATCCTCGCGCGCTGGCAGGCCGAGGGGCAGTACGAGCGCCTGCGCGCCGCGCGCAGCGGAGCCGAGAAGTTCATCCTCCACGACGGCCCGCCCTATGCCAACGGCGACATCCACATCGGCCATGCGCTCAACCACATTCTCAAGGACCTCGTGGTGCGGACGCAGACGCTGCTGGGCAAGGACGCGCCCTATGTGCCGGGCTGGGACTGCCACGGCCTGCCGATCGAATGGAAGGTCGAGGAGCAGTATCGCGCCAAGAAGCGCAGCAAGGACGAGGTGCCGGCGCAGGAGTTCCGCGCCGAATGCCGCGCCTATGCGCAAGGCTGGGTCGAGGCGCAGCGCGAGCAGCTCAAGCGGCTGGGCATCAACGGGGACTGGGACCACCCCTATCTGACGATGGACTATGCCGCCGAGGCGACGATCGTCCGCGAACTGCTAAAGTTCGCCGACTCCGGGCAGCTGTACCGCGGGGCCAAGCCGGTAATGTGGTCGCCGGTCGAGAAGACCGCGCTCGCCGAGGCCGAGGTCGAGTACGAGGACATCGTCTCGACGCAGATCGACGTGGCATTCGAGATTCGGGAGGCACCAAACGCTCCGGAATTGGTCGGGGCATACGCGGTCGTGTGGACGACAACGCCGTGGACGATCCCGGTCAACCAGGCGATCGCGTACGGGCCGGAGGTTGAGTATGTTTTCGTTGTCCCGTCTATCAACAACCTTGGGAAGAATCTTCTTCAGCCGGTACACGGCACTCTGCCTAAGCTCGTCGTCGCACGCGATTTGCTTGAGGCGTCGAAGAAGCGGCTGATGATCGCCGTCGACCCAGAGGTTGCGCTGTGTTTCGATTGGACGATCACAGCCGAATTCAAAGGCTCCGACCTCGCCGGCACCGTCGCCCGCCACCCGATGCACGCCCTCGGCGGCTTCTTCGCGCGCCCGCGCCCGTTCCTCGCCGGCGATTTCGTCACCACCGAGCAGGGCACCGGCCTCGTTCACATGGCGCCCGACCACGGCGAGGATGACTTCCTGCTGTGCAAGGCGAACGGGCTGGAACCTGTGTTCGCGGTCGAGGGCGACGGCAAGTACCGCGCCGACTGGGCGTGGCTCGGCGGGCAAGGCAGCGTCATCAACCCGAAGTTCAACGCCCCAGACGGGCCGATCTGCAGCGCGCTGCGCGAGAGCGGCGCGCTGCTCGCGGCGAGCGGGGACTATGCGCACAGCTACCCGCACTCGTGGCGGTCGAAGGCGAAGCTGATCTTTCGCGCGACGCCGCAGTGGTTCATCCCGATGGACACCCCCGTGGCGCTGCCATCGGCACCGGCCGCCGGGAGCGGCACGCTGCGCGACCTCGCCCTCGCCGCCATCGCCGACACCCGCTGGGTTCCGCCGCGCGGCCAGAACCGCATCACCGCGATGGTCGCGGGGCGGCCCGACTGGGTGATCAGCCGCCAGCGCGCGTGGGGGGTGCCGATCACGCTGTTCGTCGACCGGCGGACAGGCGATTATCTGCGCGACGATGCGGTCAACGCGCGCATCGTCGCTGCCGTTGCGGCGGGCGGCGCGGACGCGTGGTGGGCGACCGATCCGGCGGTGTTCCTCGGCCCCGAGCGCGACGCGGCGGACTATGAGCGCGTCGACGACATCCTCGACGTGTGGTTCGACAGCGGCTGCACCCACGCGTTCGTTCTCGAAAGCGGCCATTGGCCCGCGCTGCTGCGACCCGACGACGGCCCGCCCGCCGACCTCTACCTCGAAGGCTCCGACCAGCACCGCGGCTGGTTCCAGTCGTCGCTGCTCGAAAGCTGCGGGACGCGCGGGCGCGCGCCGTACCGGGCCGTGATGACGCACGGCATGACGCTCGATGCCAAGGGCTTCAAGCAGTCGAAGTCGCTCGGCAACGTCACCGATCCGCGCAAGGTGATGGAAACCTACGGCGCCGACATCGTCCGGCTGTGGACCGCGACGGTCGACGCGACCGAGGACCACCGCATCGGCGACGAAATCCTCAAGGGTGTGGCAGAACAGTACCGCAAGCTCCGCAACACGCTGCGTTACCTGCTCGGCGCGCTCGACGGCTTCGACGACGCCGAGCGGGTGGCCGTCGCCGAGATGCCCGAACTCGAACGCTGGGTCCTCCACCGCCTGACCGACCTCGATGCCGAACTGCGGGCGTGCGTCGGCAACTTCGACTTCAACGGTTATGTTTCGGCGCTGTCGGTGTTCGTCAACAACGACCTGTCAGCGTTTGTCTTCGATATTCGCAAGGACAGCCTGTACTGCGACGGCGCTTGGTCGATGAAGCGGCGCGCGTACCGGACGGTGCTCGACACGGTATTCGACGCGCTGGTGAAGTGGCTCGCGCCGGTGCTGGTGTTCACGGCCGAGGAGGCGTGGGGGACGCGGTTTCCCGACGCCCCGAGCGTGCATCTGAGCGAGTGGCCGGAAGTGCGGGCCGAGTGGCGGGACGAGGGGTTGGCGGCGCGGTGGGAGCGGATCAGGACTTTCCGTACTTTCGCCTTTTCCGCTGTGGAGGAAGCCCGACGCGAAAAAACCATCGGCTCAACGTTAGAAGCCGAGATCGTCTTCGTGTTTAGGGACCAAGCGGAATACGAGGTGCTTGATGGGCTGCTAAAGGAAGGCGCGGTTTCAATCGAAGAGATATTTATCTCGGGCGCGGTAACTATGGGCCCCGATCCGTTGATATTCGCAGGGGCAGTCGCAACGGCAGGTTCGCGTGTGCTTCGCTTTAAGATTGACCCTAGTGGCACTCTAGCTGCCTCAGTCCAAGCGACGAGCGATCCGCGCTGTGAACGCTGCTGGCGGCATCGCGCCGATGTCGATCCGGTGACGGGCCTCGATGCGCGGTGCGCGGAGGTGGTGGCGCGTGGGTAAAGCTCGATGAAGCGTCTCGGCTACACCCTCGCGCTCGTGGTCTTCGCACTCGACCAGCTGAGCAAATACTGGATCGTCCACGTCGTCGGCCTGCAGCAGCGCGGCTGGGTGCCCGTCACGCCGTTCCTGACGTGGGAGTGGGTCACCAATGTCGGCGTGTCGATGAGCCTGCTCCAGGCATCGACCGACACGATGCGCTGGCTGCTCGTCGCGGGGACGGCGGCGATCGCGGCGCTCGTCGCGGTGTGGATCGCGCGCGAGAAGGCACGCGGCGATGTCGTGGCGCTCGGCCTCGTCCTCGGCGGTGCTCTGGGCAATATCCTCGACCGCATCCGGCTGGGCTATGTCATCGACTTCGTTCATCTCGCCTACAGGGCGTTCGACTTTAAATATGTCTTCAACGTCGCCGATGCCGCTATAAGCACCGGCGTCGTCCTGCTGCTGGCGCGCGCGCTGCTTGCGCCGAAGCCCGCAGCAGTCAGGGAGTTGCCATGAACCGCGCCATCTTGTTCACCGCCGTTGCCGCCGCCGCCACGCTGTCGGCGTGCGGTAAGGGCGGGCTCGCCAACCGCAACGCCCCCGACGAGTTCGCGATCTCGCGCAACGCGCCGCTCGTCGTGCCGCCCGATTTCGCGTTGAACCCGCCGCGCCCCGGCGAGCCGCGCCCGCTCGGCGCGGGCACCGACACGCAGAGCCAGGCGGTCGAAGCGCTGTTCGGCCCCGATGTCCGCGTGCCGCCCAAGTCGGCCGCCGAGCGTCAACTCCTCGACAAGGCGGGCGCAGCGAAGACCGATCCCGCGATCCGCTCGAACGCCGGCGATCCCAAGACGCCGACGGTCGACAAGGGGGCGTTCCTCAAGGAGCTGATGCAGGCGCCTGCCGGTACGACAAATGCGAATACGGCGGAGGTCAAGGTCGGGGGGTGATCTCCCCCTACTTGAACAACGACCCCAAGATCCCGCGCAGCAGCGTGCTGCCGATATTGCCCGCGATCTGCCCGCCCGCACGGCCACCGAGCGATTTGCCCAGCCCGGTTGCGACCTGACGCCCGACCGACGAGGCCGCCGATTTGGCGACGCTGGCGAAAATCTGCTCGGCCATCGATTTCGGCTGCGGTCGCGCGTCGACACACGCTTGCACTGCCGCCGCCTTGGCCATGTCCGCATCGGCCTTGGCCTGCGCCTTGGCGGCGATCGCGGCGGCCCTTTCCTCGACGGTGCGCGCCGCTTCGGCGTCGGCGGCGGCCTGTGCGGCGGCCGACTTGGCGTTGAGGATCTCGTACGCCGATTCGCGGTCGACGACGGTCTCGTACTTGCCCGCCAGCGGTGAGGTGTCGATCATGACCTTGCGCTCGGCGACCGTCACCGGCCCCACCCGCGAGCGTGGTGGCGCGATCAGCGTGCGCTCGACGGGCGACGGCGACCCATCGTCCTGGAGCAGCGACACCAGCGCCTCGCCGACCTTGAGCTGCGTGATCGCCTCGCCGACGTCGACGCCGGGGTTGGCGCGGAAGGTCTCGCTCGCGGCGCGGATCGCCTTCTGGTCCTTGGGCGTAAAGGCGCGCAGCGCGTGCTGGACGCGGTTGCCCAGCTGGCCCGCGACGGTCTCGGGGATATCGACGGGGTTCTGGCTGATGAAATAGACGCCGACGCCCTTCGAGCGGATCAGGCGGACGACCTGTTCGATCTTGTCGAGCAGCGCCTTGGGGGCGTCGTCGAACAGCAGATGCGCCTCGTCGAAGAAGAACACCAGTTTCGGCTTGGGCGGGTCGCCGACTTCGGGCAGCACCGTGAACAGCTCGCTCAGCAGCCACAGCAGGAAAGTCGCGTAGAGGCGCGGGGACTGCATGAGCTTGTCGGCGGCGAGGATGTTGACCTGGCCGCGACCCGAATCGTCGACGGTCAGGAAGTCGCCGATGTCGAGCGCGGGCTCGCCGAAGAAATGCGCCGCGCCCTGCGAATCGAGCTGGAGCAGCTGGCGCTGGATCGTGCCGACCGAGGCGCGGGTAACGTTGCCGTACTTGGCGGCCAGCTCCTGTGCGTTGTCGGCGCACCACGCCAGCAGCGCCTGCAGATCCTTCAGGTCCAAAATATTGAGGCCGTTCTCGTCGGCATATCGAAAGGCGACGGTCAGCACGCCTTCCTGCGTCTCGTTGAGGCTCATCAGGCGTGCAAGCAGCAGCGGCCCCATCTCGGCGACGGTGGTACGCACGGGGTGGCCTTGCTCGCCGAACAGGTCCCAGAAGACGACGGGATTAGCGTTGAAGCTATAGCCTTCGATGCCGACTTCGGCGGCGCGCGCTGTCGTCCACGCCGCCGCCGCTGTGCCGGTCATCGCCATGCCCGCGATGTCGCCCTTCACGTCAGCCATGAAGACGGGGACGCCCTCGCGGCTGAATCCCTCCGCAAGCGTCTGGAGGGTGACGGTCTTGCCGGTGCCGGTCGCACCCGCGATCAGTCCGTGGCGGTTGGCGCGGCGCAGAACGAGTGCCTGCGGGTGGCGCACCTCGCCGTTGATGCCGAGGCCGATGAATATGCTGTCCGCCACTGGCACGCTCTCCCCAATGCGAAGCTCTGACTAGCCGCTTTTGGCGCGGGGTTGAAGCGACGAACCTTTGCGCTACGCTAAGGGCGTAACAATAGGGGGAAATTAGATGATTCGTCTTGTCGGTGTCGCACTGCTGCTCGGCCTCGCCGCACCTGCATTCGCCGCGCCCGGTGCTCCCGCCTGCGACGGCCAGCTCGTCGGGATGCGCGTTTCCAAGCTGAAGCCCGGCGGCAGCATGGCGGGATTCGCTGACGCCGTACGCGACAACGGCAAATGGTACGCCAGCCACGGCTTCAAAAACGACCGCGTATCGACGGTCCCGGTCTATGAACTGGCCGACGGAACCTACAAGCCGTCGGTGACCAAGGCGATGAGCATCCACGTCTACGGCGGGTCTGAAGCCCCCAAGCCCGATGCGGCGTGGGAGGCGTTCGTTGCGAAATACAAGGCGAACTCGACGATCGAAAGCGAAGTCAAGCTGTGTCTGCCGAAGGGGGCGACGTTCGGGAAGTAGGTACCGACCGGAGCGCGCGGCCGCGGGCCGCGCGCCTTCCGCCCTACTTCTTGCCCACGGCCATCAGCTTGACGCCGATGTAGCGTGCCGGATTGGGGCCGCGCTGGACCAGTACGAGCACCGTGTCGCGCCCCGCGCGGCGTGCCGCATCGACGGCTGCCGCCGCCGCCGCCGGTGACGGGGTCGGCAGCTGGTTGATCTGCAGGATCACATCACCGCGCTGGAAGCCCTGCGCCGCCGCATCGCTCGACGGGTTGAGACCCGCGACGACAACACCCTGGACGTTGTCGGCAAGCTTCAACTGCGTCCGCACCTCGGGGGTCAGCGGCAGCAAGCTGATGCCGAGGCTTTCGCGGGTGGCGGCCGAACCCGGCGGCACCGGGGCCGCGTCGTCGCCCGTCGGGGCGCTGCCCTGGACGATCGCCTCGGCCGGACGCGGTGCGAGGACCGCCGATACCGACAGGCGCTTGCCGCCGCGCACGAGTTCGATGGGGACCGCGCTGCCGATCGCCTGATTGGCGACGATGAAGCTCAGCGTGTTGTCGAAGGTTACCTCCTGGCCCGCAACCTTGAGGATGACGTCGCCCTGCTTGATGCCCGCCTTCGCAGCGGGGCCGCCTGGGACGACCTCGGCAACGATCTCACCGCGGTCCTTGGCCATGCCCAGGCCCGCCGCGATCTCCGCCGACAGCGGCTGGATGCTGACCCCAAGATAGCCGCGCTTGACGTTACCGCCGCCGCGCAGCTGCTCGATCACCGGCTGTGCGCTCTCGGCGGGGATTGCGAAGCCAAGGCCGACGTTACCGCCGGTCGGCGAAAAGATTGCGGTGTTGATGCCGATGACGTTGCCGTCGAGGTCGAACAACGGGCCACCGCTGTTGCCCTGATTGATCGACGCATCGGTCTGGATATAGCGGTCGTACTGGCCCGAACCGATGTTGCGATGGAGCGCCGAAACGATCCCCGCCGTGACTGTGCCACCGAGCCCGAACGGATTGCCGATGGCGATCGCCCAGTCGCCGACGCGCACGCCCTTTGAATTGCCGAACTTGACGTAAGGCAGCCCGGTTGCGTCGATCTTGAGGAGCGCCAAGTCGGACAGCGTGTCGCGCCCGATGACGCGCGCCTTGTATTCGCGGCGATCGGCGAGCGTCACCGTGATCGTGTCGACCGAGACCTTGGCTGTCGAGGCACCTTCGACGCCGCCCGAGATGACATGATTGTTGGTGACGATATAGCCCGACGGGTCGACGATGAAACCCGAGCCGAGCGAGGTCGCCTCGCGTGTGACCGGCTCGCCCGTCGCGCCCTCCTGCTGCTCCTGGAAGCGGCGGAAGAACTCTTCGAGCGGGTTACCGCTGCCACCCTGGCCGGGCGCGAAATTGCGCGTCTTGCCGAGCTCGACTTTCTGCGTCGTCGAGACATTGACCACCGCCGGCGACAGCTTGGCGGTGATGTCAGCGAAGCTGCGCGGCGCGCCGCCGGGACCGCCACTGGTCACGGCGGGCATGTTGGCGTTGGCAGCAGGCGGAGCGGCGGCGGGCGACGTGGCGATCTGCGCGCCGGCGGGGCCAAACACCGCAACGGCGCCGCCGCCGATCAGCAGGCCGGGGAGAAGGGCGGCGAAAACGGTCTTGGGAATACGCACGCGAGCGTTACCTTTCGAATTCGAGTTGTTGGTTCGGCGGCGTTATAGGTGAAGCGTGGCTGAACGGCGCATTTATGCCACAGCCATCAAGAAAATGGCAGGCGTCAGGGCTTGTTCCGCCGCCCCTCGAATTCGCGCATGAATTCGTTGTTCGTCGACAGCACCATCGTCGAACTGCTATCCTTGAAGGTCTTCCGATACGCCTCCATGGCGCGGTAGAAGGCGTAGAAATCAGCGTCCTTGCCGAAACTCTGGGCATAGGTCTGCGCCGCGCTGGCGTCGGCAGCAGCGCGGATCAGCTGCGCCTGCTTGTCGCCCTGCGCGCGGATATTGAGCGCCTCCTGCTCGCGTGCCGAGCGCATCCGCGAATAGGCGCTTTCGAGCGGTGCGCCGGTCGGCAGGTCGGCGCGCTTGATCCGCACGTCGACGATTTCCGCGCCGTATTGCCGCGCCTGCTTGTTCACGCTCTGCTGGATGTCTTCCATCAGCGTCGACCGCTCGGGGCTGAGCAACGCCGCGAAGGGCTGCTTGCCGAGCTCGTTCCTGAGACGCGACCCGAGAATGCGCGCCAGCGCCTCGGCAACACGGTCCTCGCTGCCGACGGTCTGGATCATGCGCAGCGGATCGACGATGCGGAAGCGCGCGAAGGCATCGACGACGAGGCGCAGCTGATCGGTCGACAGCACCGTCTGCTCGGGCATGTCGAGATCGAGCACGCGCTTGTCGACGAAGCGCACCGTCTCGAAGAACGGCACCTTGGCCTGCAGCCCGGCGTTGGTCTGGCCGAACGGCGCCTTGGGGTCGTAGGCGTTGACGATGCGCACCGGGCGGTCGAGCTGGAGGATAACCGCCTGCGCGGTCTCGGGGACCGAGTAGAGTGTTCCCATCGCCGTCACGATGACGAGGAAGGCGAGGACCGCCCAGAGGATCGGATTGCGGGTCAGGGTCATGGGTCGGCCTTAGCGGCTTGAAGCGGCGGAGGGCGTCGCAGGGTCCTCGAGAGGAACGCTGCGCTTGCGGACTTCGGGGAGCGGCAGATAGGTCTGCACACCGTTGCCGGCTTCGACGAAGGTTTTGTCGACCTTGCCGAGCACGCCCTCCATCGTCTCGAGGTACATGCGCTTGCGCGTCACTTCGGGAGCCAGCCGATACTGGGCGTAGACCGCATCGAACTGTGCGGCGGCACCCTGGCTGACGGCGGCGAGCTGCGACGCATAGCCGCGCGAGTTGTTGAGTGCCTGCTGGGCGTATTGCTGAGCCGCCGAGACGCTCTTGAAGGCCTCGTCGACGGCGGCGGGGGGGTCGGCCTGCTTGATGTCGACGCCGCGTACCTCGATGCCGCCGCGATAGCTGTCGAGGAGTTCCTGCATGCGCTCGCGGACCTGTTCGGCGATCTGCGCGCGCTGCGGACCGATTGCGGCATTCAGGGTCGTGTGGCCAATCTCGGCGCGCATCGCGCTCTCGGCGACCTCGCGAATGGTCTGCTCAGGCTCGGCGAGTTCGAACAGGAACAGCTCGGGATTGCGGATCTTCCAGCGCACCGCATAGGCGATATCGATGATGTTCTGATCGCCGGTGAGCATCAGGTTTTCGCTGTTGCCCTCGCCGACGCCGATATCGACAGAACGGATCTGCTCGACCTTGGGCTTGACGACGGTGTCGATCGGGTCGGGCAGCTTGAAGTGGAACCCCGGGCCGGTGGTTTCGACATAGCGCCCGAAGCGCTGGACGACGCCGCGCTCTTGCGGATCGATCCGGTACGCCGAGGTCAGCGCCACCCACATGAGCACGACGCCGCCGATGCCATAGGCCCACAGCCGGTTAGACGGCTGGAAGCCGCCGCCGCCGCCGGTACCGGGAAGTGATTCGCGCAACTTGGCCTGGCTGCGACGGATGAACGCATCGAAGTCGGTATTGCCGCTGCTCCGAACCGGACGGTTCGGCCGGCGCGGTGGACCTTCGCCCCACGGGCTCTTGGGTGGGCCGCCGCTGCCGCCACCGCCGCCCGTGCCCTTACCGCCGCCATCGCCGCCGCCCGAGCCGCCGCCCCAGGGGCCGCCGCCACCACTGTCGTTATTGAACTGCGAGGGCATCAAGTTTCCTGCCGAGGGAGCATCATGAACCCCCATATACGACGTGAAACGGAATTTGCGAGATGGGCGTGTGCGGCGGTGGTGACGCGGCGTCACGAGAGCGATAGTTTCGGCATAGGACGCAATAACGGGGCCGCCGTGTTCAAGATTCTCGTTTCGATCGCCCCTCTGCTTTGCGCTGCGTGCGCTTACGATCAACTCGCCGCCGTCGACAGGTGCGCGCACGCACCAGGCTGCGTCAGCAGCCTGCCGTCGTCGGGCACCGGCCCGATCCAGCAGCGCGCCATCGAGCCGACCGCCGCCGACCTGCCGCGCTGACGAAGCGCCGACCGGGATCCGCCGGCCGGCGCCTTGTCAGCAACTAGCGATAGCGCCAGCCACCGTGGTGACGATAGCGGTTCTGGTAGTAGCGGTGGCCGTTCCAATAGCCGCGGCCCGGGTGATAGACGCCGACGACGGGTCGGCCGGGAAAGACGGCGTAACCGCCCTGGTTGATGCGGCAATGACCATAAGGGCCGCGATGCGCGCCTTGGCCGCAGCCGTCACGCGCGGCGGCGGGGGCTCCAGCGGTCAACGCGACACCTGCGGCGATGGCGATGGCGAGAATTGCTTTCATGCTCCACTCCTACTGGCTGCGGCAAAAAAACACCGGTTGTCCGGCGTCGTTCCCGCAGCTGTTTTCCCCCGCGTCGACGATACGCTGCGACGGGCGCGGCTCCCTCGTTCGACTGCCAGGTGCGCCGATGCGGCGGACGCTCTAAGGCGGCACAGAAGTTCAGAAAGTCTCCGATGCCCGACCGTGCCGCCATCCTTGCCGCCCTCGCTACCGTCGCTGGCGATCGAGCCTCGGGCGTTGTCGTCCGCGACGGCGGCAGCGTCGGACTAGTCCTTGCGGTCGACGGGCTGTCGCGCGCCGACGCCGAGCGGCTGCGCGCCAGCGTCGAGGTCGCGCTGCGCGGTGTTGCCGAGGTGACCGCAACGCGCATCGTGCTGACCGCCGACCGCAGTGCCAGCCCCGATGCCGCGCCCGCGCCGCACGACAGCGCCGTGCCCGGCATCCGGCGGCTTGTCGCGGTCGCCAGCGGCAAGGGCGGGGTCGGCAAGTCGACCGTCGCAGCGAACCTCGCGGTCGCGTTGGCGCGGCAGGGCTATGCCGTCGGGTTGCTCGATGCCGATATCTACGGGCCGTCGGTGCCGACGTTGCTCGGCCTTCCCGGCCGCGCCCAGCTCGCCGAGGGCAAGCTGCTTCCGATGACCGCGCACGGCATCAAGGCATTGTCGATCGGCATGATGATGGACACCGGCAAGGCGGTGATCTGGCGCGGCCCGATGGCGGCGTCGGCGATGACCCAGATGATCGAGAAGGCGAACTGGGGCGTCCTCGACGTGCTGGTCATCGACCTGCCGCCCGGGACCGGGGATATCCAGTTGACGATGGCGCAGAAGCTCAAGCCCAGCGGCGCGATCATCGTCTCGACGCCGCAGGACCTCGCGCTGATCGACGCGCGCCGGGCGATCGCGATGTTCAACGAGGTGCACGTGCCGGTGCTTGGGCTGATCGAGAACATGTCGACCTTCGTCTGCCCGCACTGCGGGGTCGCGAGCGATATCTTCGGCCATGGTGGCGCGGAAGCGCTGGGGGCGGGTGCGGGGGTGCCGTTCCTCGGGAGCATCCCGCTGACGATGGCGTTGCGCGAGGCGTCCGACGCGGGCGTTCCCGGAGGAGCGTCCGAATTTGTGGGTATCGCGGAACGGGTCGCGGCGGCGCTGGGTTTGTAGCGGAGGTTCTAAAGGATCCGCCATGCCCCTCACCACCGACGACGATATCCGCGACCTGCTGACCGGCGCACGTACCATCGCGATGGTTGGTGCGTCGGATTCGCCCGACCGCGCCAGCTACGGTGTCATGTCGGCGCTGCAGGAGCACGGTTACCGCGTTTTTCCCGTCAACCCGCGGATCACCGGCGAGCACGTCCATGGCGAATTCGTCTGGCGCGAACTCAGCCAGATCGGCGTGCCGATCGACATTGTCGACATCTTCCGCCGCTCCGAGGACGTCGGCCCGATCGTCGACGCGGCGATCGCCGTCGGAGCGAAGGCGGTGTGGATGCAACTGGGTGTCATCGACGACGCTGCAGCGGCGCGCGCCGAAGCGGCGGGGCTCAAAGTCGTGATGGACCATTGCCCGAAGATCGAACTCGCGCGGCTGCGCATCGCGAAGGTCGTGCCCGACGCGAGCTAGCGCTCGCGCGCTGCCGCGAACGCCCGCATCGCATGGTCGAGGCGGTCGCGGACCTCGCCGTGGAGCGCGGGCGTCGCGGCGGCGATGCCGTGGAGAACGGGGTCGGGCTGGTTGAAGCGCAGCGTTGCGCCGAAGCGGTCGGTTACCGTGCCGCCGGCCTCGGTACAGATCAGCGCGGCGGCGGCGATATCCCATTCGCTGATCGAGCGGCCTTCGAGCCACGCATCGGCTTCGGCGCTGGCGACCTTGGCAAGGCGCAGCGCGAGGCTGTTGGGCTTTTCGACCGCCATTCCGGGCCACGGCGACGGCCAGAACTTCGCCTTGAGGTTGGGCGGGTCGATGGGCAGGCGGACGCCGTCGAGGGTGGCGAGACCGCTGACGCACAGCGCCGCGCTATTGCAGGTCGCGCCGCTGCCCCGCGCTGCCAGAAAGACCTGCCCCCGCGCCGGGGCGGCGAGCGCGGCGAGCACGACAGCATGATCCTCGACGAGCGCCACGGACACGCACCAGCCCGTCCGCCCGCGCACGAAGTCGCGCGTACCGTCGATGGGGTCGACGACCCACACCCGCGCGCAGCCCAGCCGCCGCGCGTCGTCGGCGGTCTCCTCCGACTGCCAGCCGTAGCCGGGCCGCGCGCCGAGCAGCTCGGCCTTCAGGTACGCATCGACCGCGAGGTCGGCGTCGCTGACCGGGTTGCCCGGCGACTTGTCCCAGACTGCCTGCGGTGCCCCGAACCGTGCCATCGCCATGTCGCCCGCGGCGCGCGTGACGCGCTCCAGCAGCGGCAAATCGTCGGCGAAATCAGGCACCGGCAAGCGTCATGCCCTCGACGCGCAGCGTGGGGACGTTGGTCGCGTGGCGGAAGACGAGATCGTCGGCGGCAGTCAGGTTGAGGAACATATCCTTGAGATTGCCCGCGATCGTGACCTCGGCGACCGACACGCCGAGTTCGCCGTCCTCGATCAGGAAGCCGCTCGCGCCCCGGCTATAGTCGCCGGTCAGGCCGTTGACCCCCATGCCGATCAGCTCGGTAACGTACAGCCCGCGCTTGATGCCGCGCATCAGCTCGGCGGGCGAGACAGTGCCGGCCGCGAGATGCAGGTTCGCGGGTCCTGCCCCCGGCGGCCCCGACGTGCCGCGCACCGCATGCCCCGTCGGCGCCAGCCCGAGCTGGCGCGCGGCGGACGAGTCCATCAGCCACTGCGTCAGCACGCCGTCCGCGACGATATGCGTCGGCGTCGTCGCCAGCCCCTCGCCGTCGAAGGGCCGCGAGCGCATGCCCCGGATTCGGTGCGGATCGTCGAGAATGTCGATGCCAGCCGCGAAGACGCGCTCGCCGAGCTTGTCGAGCAGGAAGCTCGTCTTGCGCGCGATGCTGCTGCCGGTGATCGCACCCAGCAGATGGCCGAGCAGGCTCGATCCGACACGCGGGTCGAACACCACCGGCAGCGCCTGTGTCTCGAGCTTCAGTGGGTTGAGCCGCTTGACCGCGCGCTCGCCGGCGCGGCGTCCAATCGAGTCAGACGCTTCGAGGTCGGCGTGGTAGCGCGCGCTGTGATAGGCATAGTCGCGCTGCATCGCGTCGCCCGCGCCCGCAATGACGCTCGCCGAGACGCCGTAGCTGGTACCGCGATAGCCCTGTGCGAAGCCGCCCGAGGTCGCCAGCGCCATCACCGCGCGCCCGGCGCTTGCGCCGCCGCCTTCGGAGTTGGTGACGCCGTCGATGGCGCGCGCGGCATCCTCGGCGGCGAGTGCTGCGGCCTTGAGCGTCTCGGCCGCCGGGTCGCCGCCGTCGTCGAGGTCGAGGTCGGGGGCGCTGCCGCGCATCAGCAGCGCTTCGGGAGCGAGCCCCGCCCATTCGTCGGCGCTCGCCTCGCGTGCCATCGCGAGCGCACGTTCGACGACGAGCGCGAGGCCCGCCGGCGACAGGTCCGAGGTCGAGACGCTCGCGACCTGCTGGCCGACGAAGACGCGCAGACCCACCTCCTCGCCCTCCGACCGCCCGATGTCTTCGAGCGCGCCGAGCCGCACGCTGACCGACGTCGAGGCATCGCCGACATAGACCGCATCGGCGGCGGTCGCGCCGCCCTTGCGCGCCTCCCCGAGAGCATAGTTCAGGCGGTCGAGCGCGGCGTCTACTGTGAGCATGGGGGGCGATGTAGGGGGTTGGGGCGCGCGAGTCATCCCTTCCGGGTCACGCCAGCCCGACCACCGCCAGCCCCGCGAAAATCAGCAGCCCCGCCTCGCGATTGGCGCGAAACAGCCGCAGCGCGTTGGCTGAGGTCCGGTCGCCGAGCGCCGCGACCTGCCAGGCCAAGTGCAGTGCCGCTGGCGCGAGGGCAAGCAGCGCGAGGCGGTCGGGGTAGCGCAGCCACACCGCCAACACCGCCAGCGCCACCGTCGCTGCGTAGAACGCCGCCACCCCGACCCGCGCGCGGTTGCCAAGCGCGCGCGCACTCGACTTGATGCCCGCCAGCGCGTCGTCCTCGATGTCCTGAAGCGCGTAGATCGTGTCGTACCCCAGCGTCCACGCGATCCCTGCCGCATAAAGCGCCGCGAGCCCCCACGACGCGGGCGCGACCGCGATCCACGCCACCGGCACGCCCCAGTTGAAGGTCAGCCCGAGCCACGCCTGCGGCCACCAGGTTATGCGCTTCATGAAGGGGTAGGCAGCGACGAGGGCCAGGCTGGCGAGCGCCACCAGCTGCGCCTGCCAGCGCAACTGGACCAGCACGACGAATCCGAGCAGCGCCAGCGCGACGAGCCACACCCACGCCGCGCGCCGCGACACGCGCCCGCTGGCCAGCGGGCGGTCTTTCGTCCGTGCGACCCGCGCATCGAGGTCGCGGTCGACGATGTCGTTGTAGACGCACCCCGCGCCGCGCATCGCCACTGCACCGACGGCGAACCAGCCGACCAGTTCCCAGTGCGTCCGTAGCCCCCCCGCGAGCGCCAGCCCCCACGCACACGGCCAGAACAGCAGCCACGAGCCGATGGGGCGGTCGAAACGCGCTAGGCGCGCATAGTCGCGCCAACGCGCCGGCAGCCGGTCGACCCAGCTCGCGGGCGCGGTTTCCGCGTCGGGGGTGGCGATGCTAGGCATTGTGCCATGAGCGAAGACGCCCCACCCGAGTCAAGCGCCCCCGGGTTCGGCGCGAGCACGCCGCGCCTGTTCATCGACGTGTTGCTGTCTGACGGCGCGCAGATCGTGCTCCCCGCCCCCGCCAGCCACTATCTCGGCCAGGTCATGCGGCTCGGTGACGGCGACGCCGTCCGGCTGTTCGACGACCGCACCGGCGAGTGGCTGGGCCGCATCGACGGCGGCGGGCGCAAGGCCCTCGGCGTGCGGATCGAGCGGCGGCTGAGCGTGCGCGAGGCGGTCCCCGACCTATGGCTGTGCGTCGCGCCCCTGAAGCGCGGGCGCATCGACTGGGTCGTCGAGAAGGCCTGCGAACTCGGCGTCGCGCGGCTGGTCCCGGTGCTGACGCGGCGCACCGTCGTCGACAAGCTCAACCTCGACCGGCTGCGCGCACACATGATCGAAGCCGCCGAGCAATGCGGGCGCACCGCGCTGCCGGTGCTCACCGACCCGGTCGCGCTGGCGGCGCTGCTATCGGGGTGGCCGACCGAACGCGCGTTGATCTTCGCCGATGAGACCGGCGGCGCGCCGCTCCTCGAGGTCGCCCGCGCCAGCCCCGCCCCCTGCGCCATCCTGATCGGCCCCGAGGGCGGCTTCACGCCAGACGAGCGCGCCGCGATCCGGGCGTTGTCGCCTGCGCGCGCGGTGTCGCTCGGGCCACGTATCCTGCGGGCCGATACCGCTGCGGCGGTGGCGATCGGGGTTTGGATGGCGGTCGCGGAGGACAGCTGAGCTTTTCCCTGTCCCCTCTCCCGGTTCGCGGAGCGGCTAACCGGAGGAGGATGGGGCAGTTCG
>JBBQVB010000030.1:0-23663 GCA_038211965.1 Sphingomonadales bacterium | reverse complement strand
AAGGCCGGCGTCGGGGGCGGCCTGTCGGGTTACCGCCTTGGCCTCGATGCGCGCCGCATCCTCGAGACCGCCGAACGCACCGACCCGCGCGCGGCGGGGGGACTGGGCCTCAGCCAGCTCGGAACACTCTACTATCAGGTGCCGGGACCGCCGATCGCCTTCGGCAGCCGCAAGCTCGCGCGCAACTATCTCGACCGCGCGCTCGCCGTCGATCCGTCGAGCCTCGCCGCCAATCTCGCGATGGGCGACTATCTCGTCGAGGGCGGCAAATTCGCCGAGGCCGAACCGTACCTGCTGCGGGCGCTGGCCGCGCCGCCACGCCCCGCGCAGCCGGTCGCCGAGCGCGGGCGGCGCGCCGAGGCGACGGCGTTGCTGCGGACGGTGCGGACGCGGCTGGGGAAACCGGGCTGAGCGCGCTGACGGTCATCGGCTGGGGGTTGCTGGCGGTCGCCGGGGCGGGAACGGCCTATCAGCTCCTGGCAGCGGTGCTGACGTGGCGCTGGTTCGCCGGCGGGGCCAGCCCCGCCGTGCCCGCCCCCCTGCCTGCCCTGACCCTTCTCAAGCCGCTCCACGGGGCCGAGCCGCGCCTTGCCGCCAATCTCGCGACGTTCCTCACGCAGGACTATCGCGGCGTGGTGCAGATGGTCTGCGGGGTGAAGGCGGCCGACGATGCGGCGCTCGATGCGGTCGCAGCGGTACGGGCGGCATACCCGGACGCGGACATAGCCATCGTCGTCGATGCCGCGCGGCACGGTGCCAACGCCAAGGTCTCTAACCTCGTCAACATGCTGCCCGCCGCCGCGCACGACATCCTCGTGCTGAGCGACTCGGACATGGCGGTGCCGCCCGCCTATCTGCGCCGCGTCGCCGCCGAACTCGCGCAGCCCGGCGTCGGCGCCGTGACCTGCCTCTACCACGGACGCGGCGACGCTGGGCTCTGGTCCAAGCTCGCCGCGATGGCGATCGGCCACGGGTTCATGCCCGCCGGCGTCGTCGGCATCGCAACGGGCATGGCAACGCCGTGCATGGGCTCGACCATCGCGCTGACCCGCGACACCCTCGATCGGATCGGCGGCTTCGCCGCGTTCAAGGATGTCCTCGCCGACGATTATGCCATCGGCCAGGCAATACGCGGCCTCGGGCTACGCATCGCCATCCCGCAGTTCACGATAGCCCATGCCTGCGCCGACGCGAGCCTCGCCGCGCTCGTCGCGCACGAGCTGCGCTGGAACACGACGATCCGCCGCCTCGCGCCATCGGGCTATGCGATCAGCGGCTGGCTCAACCCGATCCCCCTCGCGCTGCTCGGGCTGGCCTGCGCCCCGACGGCGTCGGCGCTCTGGAGTCTCGCCGCCGCTCTCGCCGCGCGCATCGGAGTCGTGTTGACCGTCGACCGCATTACGCATGCGCCGCCCGGGTTGCCCTGGCTGCTGCCGGTGCGCGACACGCTGTCGTTCGGGCTTTTTTTGGCAAGCTTTCTGGTGCAATCGGTCGATTGGCAGGGTAGTCGCCTGCGCGTGCGCCGCGACGGCACCATAGACGGGAATACGGCATGACGATGCGCAGTCTCTTCCTTCAGGCCCCGAGCTTCGACGGCTATGACGGCGGCGCGGGCGCGCGCTATCAGATGAAGCGCGAGGTCAAGTCGTTCTGGTATCCGACGTGGCTGGCGCAGCCCGCCGCGCTCGTCGAGGGGTCGAAGCTCATCGACGCGCCGGCGCACGACCTGTCGTTCGACGACATCAAGCACGAAGCGACGCAGCGCGACCTGCTCGTCCTCCACACCTCGACGCCGTCGTTCGCGCAGGACATCAAGACCGCCGAACTGTTCAAGGCGCTCAACCCCGACCTCAAGATCGGCATGATCGGCGCCAAGGTCGCGGTCGACGCGCAGGGCTCGCTCGCCGCCTCGACGGCGATCGACTTCGTCGCGAGGAACGAGTTCGACTTCACGATCAAGGACGTGGCGGACGGCGTCGACCTGTCGGCGATCCGCGGCATCAGCTGGCGCAACAGCCTCGGCGAGATCGTCCACAACCTCGACCGCCCGGTTATCGAGAACATGGACTCGCTGCCGTGGGTGACGCCGATCTACAAGCGCGACCTGACCATCGAGAAGTACTTCGGCGGCTATCTGCTGCACCCGTATATCAGCTTCTACACCGGGCGTGGGTGCAAGAGCCGCTGCACCTTCTGCCTGTGGCCGCAAACCGTCGGCGGGCACAATTACCGCACGCGCTCGATCGAACACGTCATCGGCGAGATCAAATACGCGATGAAGACCTTCCCGCAGGTCAAGGAGTATTTCTTCGACGACGACACGCTGACCGACAATGCGCCGCGCGTCGAGGCGCTCGCGGTCGAACTCGGCAAGCTCGGCGTGACGTGGAGCTGCAACGCCAAGGCCAACGTGCCGCGCAAGACGCTGGAGATCATGAAGGCCAACGGCCTGCGCCTGCTTCTCGTCGGCTATGAGAGCGGTAACCAGCAGATCCTCATCAACATCAAGAAGGGCCTGCGCACCGAGGTCGCAAGACAGTTCACCAAGGACTGCCACGAGCTCGGCATCGTCATCCACGGTACCTTCATCCTCGGCCTGCCCGGCGAGACGCGCGAGACGATGCAGGAGACGATGAACTACGCGATGGAGCTGAACCCGCACACCATCCAAGTGTCGCTCGCCGCGCCCTATCCGGGGACCTTCCTCTACAAGCAGGCGACCGAGAACGGCTGGTTCGACAACACCGCCGACCTGCTCACCGACGACGGCGAACAGATCGCGCAGCTGAGCTACCCGCACCTCGACCGCAAGGAAATCTTCGACACCGTCGAGGTCTTCTACAAGCGCTACTACTTCCGCTTTTCGAAGATCAAGGACATCGTCTGGGAGATGCTCCGCGACCGCGACATGATGAAACGCCGCCTGCGCGAAGGCGTCGAGTTCTTCCATTTCCTGCGCCACCGCAAGGCGGCAGCGTGACGCCGGGAGGGCGATGGGCTTGAAGCGCCTCGTCGTCACCGCCGACGATTTCGGCGCGGCGAAGGAGGTCAACAATGCCGTTGCGCTGGCTCACCGGCACGGCGTCCTCACCGCAGCCAGCCTGATGGTCGCCGCGCCCGCTGCTGCCGAGGCGGTCGCGCTGGCGAAGACGCTGCCCGATCTTGGTGTCGGACTGCATATCGTCCTCGTCGACGGCGTGCCGATGCTGCCGCCTGACCAAGTTCCCGACCTCGTCGACGCGCACGGGCGCTTCCGCGACGACATGGTCCGCGCCGGATTCGCCTTCGCCTTCAACCCTGCCGCGCGGCGCCAGCTGCGCGCCGAGATCGCGGCACAGTTCGAGGCCTTCGCCGCGACCGGCCTGACCCTCGACCACGTCAACGCGCACAAGCATTTCCACCTTCACCCCGTCGTCGCGGGGCTGATCCTCGATATCGGGCGCGCGCATGGCCTGCGCAGCGTGCGCGCGCCGGTCGAGCCGGTCGCGGTGCTCCGCGCCTGTGGCGACGCACGCGCCGGAGGCAATGTCGCGACACCGTGGGCAAAGCTGCTGCGCGCCCGCCTGCGCCGCGCCGGGATGACCGTGCCCGATGCGGTGTTCGGGCTGCGCTGGTCGGGCCACGTGACTGCGCCGCGCCTCGCCGCGCTGATCGAACACTTGCCCGATGGCCTCAACGAAATCTACCTGCACCCGGCGACATCGGCGGCGTTCGAGGGCCACGGGCCGGGGTATGGGCACGCGGCTGAGCTCGCCGCGCTGACCGACGCCGACGTACGGTCGGCACTGGTCGCGCACGGCATCCGCACAGGGCGGTTCGCCGACTTCGCAGGCGGGAACGGGCATGCATAGTCAGTCGATCGCCGCGCGCGACGGCACCGCCGGGACCGCCTGAGCGATGCGCGCGCTTGTCCTCGTCCTGACGTTGCTCGGGCTCGGGCTGGCGGCGTTCCTGCTGGGGCGTGTCGGGCTGGGCGGCGTGCTCGCGGCGATGGCGCGCATCGGACCGGGCGGTTTCCTCGCCTTCTGCCTCTATTCGGGCGGTGTGCTCGCCATCCTGGGCGCGGCGCAGTTCGCCGTCGCGCCCGGTGCGCCGGGGCATTTCGGCGGCTTCGTCTGGGGCCGCGCGACGCGCGAGGCGGCGACCGACCTGCTGCCCTTCGCGCAGCTGGGCGGCATCGTCGTCGGCGCGCGCACGGTGGTCGCGGGCGGCGTTCCAGCACCGCTGGTGTACGCCTCGATCGTCGCCGACCTGACCACCGAACTGGCGGCGCAACTGGTGTTCACGCTGGCGGGCGTCGCGCTGCTGGCGACAGCTATGACCGGCGGTGCGTCGGGCGACCAGACGCTCGTCGCGGCATTGAGCGGCGCGGCGGTGGCGATTGCGGCGGTCGGCGGCATCGTCGTCGCCCAGCGCCCGCTGCTGGCGCTCGGCTCGCGCCTCGCCGCGCACGTGCTGCCCGCGTCGGTCGCGACGATGGCCGCGATGCGCGTCACGCTCGATGCGATCTATGCCATGCCGCGCCGTTTGCTGGCGGGGTTCGCGCTCAACCTGCTGGCATGGGTCGCCAGCGCCGCGGGGGCGTGGCTGGCGCTCTGGCTGGCGGGCATCGCGGTGCCGTTGTGGGTCGTGCTGACCATCGAAAGCCTCGTCTTCGCGCTGCGCAGCGCTGCCTTCGCGGTGCCCGGTGCGCTCGGGCTGCAGGAGGGGGCGTACGTGCTGCTCGCCCCCGTGTTCGGCATGCCGCCCGAGATCGGCCTCGCGCTGTCGCTGCTCAAGCGCGCGCGCGATGTCGCGATCGCGGTGCCGGTGCTGATCATCTGGCAGATCCGCGAAGGCGGCGCACTGCTCGCGGCGCGACGGACGAAGCCCGAATGACCGCCCTCGTCACCGGTGCCAGCGGTTTCGTCGGGTCGGCCGTGGTGCGCGCGCTGCTCGCCGACGGGCAGCCAGTGCGGGCGATGGTCCGCGCAAGCAGCGCGCGCGACAATCTGCTCGGCCTCGACTGCGCGGTCGTCGAAGGCGACATGCGGGATACCGCGGCGATGGCGCGCGCGCTGGACGGCGTCACGACGCTCTACCACGTCGCCGCCGACTACCGCCTCTGGGCGCGCGATCCGGGCGAAATCGAGCGCACCAACGTCGAGGGCACGCGCGTCGTCATGGACGCGGCGCGCGCGGCAGGCGTGGCGCGCATCGTCTACACCAGCAGCGTCGCGACACTCGCGCCGAACCCCGACGGCAGCCCCGCCGACGAGACCGCCGCGCTGACCCCGGCGACGGCCATCGGCGCGTACAAGCGTAGCAAGGTCCTGGCCGAGCGCCTCGTCGAAGCGATGGTCGGCGATGGGCTGCCCGCGGTCATCGTCAACCCGTCGACCCCCATCGGCCCGCGCGACATCCGTCCGACGCCGACGGGGCGGATCATCGTCGAGGCCGCAACGGGGCGGATCCCGGCGTTCGTCGATACCGGGCTCAACCTCGTCCATGTCGACGACGTTGCCGCGGGGCATCTGCTTGCGGCCCGTCACGGCATGGTCGGTGAGCGCTACATCCTCGGCGGGCAGGACGCGACGCTAGAGACGCTGCTCGCCGAGGTCGCGCGGCGCGTCAGTCGCGAGCCGCCGCGCATCCGCCTGCCGCGCGCGCCCCTGTACCCGCTGGCCTGGGGTGCGGAGGCAGTGGCGCGGTGGACCGGCAGGGAGCCGATGCTGACCGCCGACGGGCTGACGATGGCAGCGAAACGCATGTTCTTCTCGTCCGCCAAGGCGGCGCGCGAACTGGGTTACACCGCCCGCCCTTACCGCGAAGCACTCGACGCCGCGCTCGCGTGGTTCGGGGCGGCGGGATACCTGAAGTGACGCTCGCCGTGGCGCTCGTCGCGCTGGCGGTGTGGCTCGTCCTGACTTTTGCGCGCGCGGGCTTCTGGCGCTTCGCCGATCGCGACGAGGGGCCGCTGACCGACCGCGCGCACTGGCCCGCCGTCGCGGCAATCGTCCCCGCACGCGACGAGGCCGATGTCATCGCGCGCACCGTCGCCGGACTCCTGCGCCAAGACTATCCCGGCGCATTTCGCATCCTCCTCATCGACGACCAGAGCGACGACGGGACCGCGGCGGCGGCGCGGGCGGCGGCGAACGGCGACACGCGGCTGCGCATCCTCGACGGGTCGCCGCGCCCGCCGAGCTGGACCGGCAAGCTGTGGGCGCTCGAACAGGGCATCAGGGCGGCTGGCCAGCCGCGCTGGCTGTGGCTGACCGACGCCGATATCGGCCATGCTCCCGACAACCTGCGCCGGCTGGTGACGCGCGCCGAGACGGGGGAGTTCGCGCTGGTGTCGCTGATGGCGCGGCTGCACTGCGCGGGCCTTGCCGAGCGCGCGCTGATCCCGGCGTTCGTGTATTTCTTCGCTATGCTGTTCCCGTTCGCGCGCGTCAACCGCTTCGCCAGCGCGACCGCGGCGGCGGCGGGCGGCTGCGTGCTGGTGCGCCGCGATCTGCTCGCAGCGGCGGGCGGCATCGACGCGGTGGCGCACGAGATGATCGACGACTGCGCGCTGGCCCGCGCGATCAAGCCCTATGGCCCGATCTGGCTGGGCCTCAGCCGCCGCGCCAACAGCCTGCGGCCCTACGATTTCGGCGATATCCGCCGGATGGTGGCGCGCTCGGCGTACGCGCAGCTCGGGTATTCGCCGCTGCTGCTGGCGGGGACACTCGCGGGGATGGCGCTGGTGTATCTCGCGCCGCCGCTGCTGACGGTCTTCGCCGAGGGTCCGGCGCAATGGGCGGGGGCAAGCGCATGGGCGCTGATGACGCTGACGATGCTGCCGATCCTGCGCTACTACCGCGTCTCGCTGCTCTGGGCGCTCGCGCTGCCGGCGATCGCCGCGACCTACGCGGCCTTCACGCTCGACTCGGCGGTCCAGCATTGGCGCGGCCGCGGCGGCTTGTGGAAGGGGCGCGCACAGGCGCACTCCCCTCACCCCGTCCCGTCCCGGGCGTCGAAGACCGGTGAGTGGGACGGCCAGTGACCGGCAAGGACCACACGAACGAGAACTTCCCGGTAGCCTCGCGACTGATCGCGGCGCGGCACCGCCCCGTGGTGATGGCGTTCTACCGCTTCGCGCGCGCCGCCGACGACATCGCGGATCATCCGAGCGACAGCGCCGCCGATCGGCTGGCGCACCTCGATGCGATGACCAGGGGCCTCGACGGCGACGGCACGATGGTGGCAGTCGAGCTCCGCGCCGCACTTGCCGAACGCGCCCTGAGCGACACGCACGCGCGCGATCTCCTCGTCGCCTTCCGCCGCGACGTGACGCAGGACCGCTATGCCGACTGGGACGACCTCATCGACTATTGCCGCTGGTCGGCGATGCCCGTCGGGCGTTTCATGCTCGACGTCCACGGCGAAGCGCGCGCCTTGTGGCCGGCGTCGGACGCACTTTGCGCGGCGTTGCAGATCATCAACCACCTGCAGGATTGCCGCGAAGACTATGCCGCGCTGGGCCGCGTCTACGTCCCGCTCGATGCCCTCTCGGCGGTCGGTCTCGGCCCCGATGCACTGGGTGACCCGATCCCGCCTTCCGCCCTCACTGCCGTCGTGCGCGGCCTCGCGGTGCGGGTCGAGCCATTGCTCGCGGCTTCGGCGGGCTTCGGTGCCGCGATCCGCTCGACCGGCCTCGCCTATGAGGTCGCGGTCATCCACCGCCTCGCCGTCGATCTCGTGGAGCGCCTGAGATCCGATCCCTTCGCACCGTCACGGCACCATAACAAAATTCAGGCGTTGAGCCTCGCAGGCGCTGCCGTCGGGGCTATGGCGTTGCGGCGTTTTGGCCTATGGGCTGGACCGTCGAAGCTGCGGAGCGATGACCTGTGACTACTCTGGCCATCGGGGAAACGGCAGTCGCCGCCGTCGAGGCCAAGGCGTCGGGCAGCAGCTTCTACGCCGCTATGCGCCTGATGCCCAAGGCCGAGCGCCGCGCCATGTTCGCGATCTACGCCTTCTGCCGCATCGTCGACGATATCGCCGATGCCGACGACCGGCCACGCGACGAACGGCGCGCCGATCTTGAGGCCTGGGCCGCCGACCTCCATCTGTTTTACGCCGGCCAGCGTCCGCGCCGCCTCGCCTTTCTCGCCGAGGCGATCGAACGCTTCGGGCTGCTCAAGGAGGATTTTCTCGCGGTCATCGACGGGATGCTGATGGACGTCGATGCGACCATCGTCGCGCCGAGCCGCGCGACGCTCGACCTCTACTGCGACCGCGTCGCGTGTGCCGTCGGGCGGCTATCCGTGCATACGTTCGGGATGACCTATCACACCGGCATCGCCGTCGCGCATCACCTCGGGCTGGCGTTGCAACTGACCAATATCGTCCGCGATATCGACGAGGATGCCGCGATCGGACGGCTCTACCTGCCCGACGAACTGCTCGCGGCGGCCGGCATCGTGTCGCGTGAACCGCAGGCCGTCATCGCCGACCCACGGATCGACGGGGTCTGCCGCAGCCTTGCCGCCGACGCACAACGCCACTTCGATGCGGCGCGCCGGATCATGCGCGAGACCCCGTCGGGTCGCCAGCGCACGCCCCGCCTGATGGCCGAGGTCTATGCCCATGTCCTCGAACGCATGATCGCCAAGGGCTGGACTGCGCCCCGCAAGCGCGTCCGCATCGGCAAGCGCCACCTCGCGTGGCTTGTCCTGCGCCACGGGCTGATCGGTTGAGCGAGCCGACGCGGGCTTACGTCATCGGGGCTGGACTGGCGGGGCTCGCAGCGGCGGTCGCTCTGACGCAGCGCGGCGTGCAGGTCATGCTGATCGACGCGGCACGACAGGCCGGGGGGCGGTGCCGGTCGTACCACGACCCGCAGCTCGGGCTGACGATCGACAACGGCAACCACCTCGTGCTGTCGGGCAACCGTGCAGTGGCGGGGTATCTCGATGCCATCGGCGCGAGCGACCGCCTGCGCGGACCCGACAGCGCGACCTTCGCCTTCGCCGACGTGCAGTCGGGCGAAGGCTGGACGCTGCGCCCCAATGCAGGGCGGGTGCCGTGGTGGGTGTTGAGCGCCGGACGCCGCGTGCCGGGGACGCACGCGGCGGACTATCTGCCGCTGGTGCGTCTGATGCGCGCCAATCCCGGCAGGACGATCGGCGAGGTGATGCGCTGCGAGGGCCTGTTGTGGGACCGGCTATTCGACCCGTTCCTGCGCGCCGCGCTCAACACCGAGCCGCGCGAGGCGAGCGCCGACCTCGCCGGCGCCATCGTCCGCGAGACGCTCGCGGCGGGCGGCAACGCCTATCGTCCGCGCATCGCCCACCCGACGCTCGCCGCAGCGTTCGTCGACCCGGCGCTGGCGTGGCTGACCGCGCGCGGCGCGACTGTCGCGCTGGGCAGGCGGCTGCGCACTATCGCCAGCGACGGTGGGCGGGTGACGGGGCTGGACTTTGGCGAAGCGCCCGTCACGCTCGATGCCGACGACCGCGTCATCCTCGCGGTGCCACCCGGCGTCGCCGCCGACCTGCTGCCCAGCCTGACGGTGCCGACCGAGTTCCAATCCATCGTCAACGGTCATTTCATCGCCGCCGCGCCGCCGGGCACGCCGATGATCGTCGGGGTCATCGGCGGCACGGCGGAGTGGATCTTCGCCTTCGAGGACCGCATTTCGGTCACCGTCAGCGCCGCCGACGGCATCGCAGGCGACGACCGCGAAAGCGTGGCACGCCGCCTGTGGGCCGACGTCGCCGCCGCGCTGCGCCTGCCGCCCGACCTGCCGCGCTGGCAGATCGTCAAGGAACAGCGTGCAACGTTCGCCGCGACGCCCGCCCAGGACGCGCGACGGCCCGGCGCGGCGACGCGGCTCGGCAACCTCTGGCTGGCGGGCGACTGGACGCAGACCGGGCTGCCCGCAACGATCGAAGGCGCGATCCGCTCGGGCAACCGCGCCGCCGCGCTGGCGGCTCAGCCCCAGCCCGGCACGTCGGCGAGGGTCACCCAGCCCGCGACATAATTGGCGTAGAACAGCGCGAACAGCGTCGTCGCGATGACCGTCGTCCACAGCGCCTTGCGCGCCAGCATCGGGTCGGCCGGCGCGCTGTCGGCCTCGCCCGGACCGCGGACGACCCCCGCCTCGTCACTGGTCCGCACACCCCAGGGGAGCACCGCGAACAGCGTCAGCATCCAGAACAGCAGGTAAATCGCGATGGCCGAGACGGGGCGCATCGCTAGAGCTGCACGACCTGCACGTCGGTGACCGGCTTCTTGCCCGTCCACTCGCGCGCCACGCGGCGGACCGCGACGCGGACGCCCTCGGCATATTTCTCGACATTGCGCGGATCGTTGCGCCCGGCCTTGTCGGCAGCCTCGACGCATTCGGCGAGGAACTCGTCGCGGTCGGCCTCGACGGGCACACCCTGCATGATGATCGACGGCGCGGCGGCGAGCTTGCCCGCCTTGTTGAGCACCAAAGTCGCCGAGACATAGCCGTTCATCATGATCCGGCGGCGCTGCACCATCGTCGTCCCATCGGCGGGCAGGATGACGTCGCCGTCGAGCACCAGCCGCCCGACCTTCTCGTGGCTCAGCAGCTTCGGCCCGTTGGGCGCGAGGCGGATCGCGCTGCCGTTGACCGGTACCATCGCCTTGGGCACGCCGCACTCGAGCGCCAGCGTCGCGTGCGCCTCCATGTGACGCCGCTCGCCGTGGACGGGAATCGCGATCTCGGGGCGGATCCACGCATACATCTGCTCGAGTTCGGGCCTGCCGGGGTGGCCCGAGACGTGGACGTGCGCCTGCTTCTCGGTAATCACCTCGATGCCCTTCGCGGCGAGCGCGTTCTGCACCGCGCCGATGGCGAGTTCGTTGCCGGGAATCTGCTTCGACGAATAGACGACGAGGTCGCCGGGTTCGAGCTTGAGGTGCGAGTGCGACCCCGCCGCGATCCGGCTGAGCGCCGCGTTGGGTTCGCCCTGCGCACCGGTGCAGACGATCAGCAGCGACGACGGTGGGGCCTTGGCGGCGGCCTCGAAGGTCATCAGCGGCGGGAAGTCCTTGAGGTACCCTGCGGCCTTCGCCGTCGTCAGAATACGGTCCATCGAGCGCCCGACAAGGACGAGATTGCGCCCGGTGTCCTTGGCGACCTGGCCCAGCGTGTGCAGCCGCGCGGCGTTCGACGCGAAGGTCGTCACGAGCACGCGGCCGTGCGCGCGCTTCTGGATGACCTCGTCGAGGCCGATCCGCACGCCCTCCTCCGAACCGCTGGCTTCGGCGTTGAAGACATTCGTCGAATCGCCGACCATCGCGAGCACGCCGGCATCGCCGATGGCGCGCAGTTCGGCCTCGGTCGACGGGGTGCCGAGCTGCGGCGCGTCGTCGAGCTTCCAGTCGCCGGTGTGGAAGATCCGCCCGTACGGCGTGTCGATGATCAGCGCGTTCCCTTCCGGGATCGAGTGCGCCAGCGCGGCGTAGCGAAAGGCGAAATCGCCGAGCTTGAGCGTGCCCGCGAGCGGGATGATGTTGAGCTCGACCTGCTTCTCGATGCCCTCTTCCTCGAGCTTCTTGCGGATCAGCCCGGCGGTGAACGGCGTCGCATACAGCGGCACGCCGAGATCGAGCGCGAGATAGGGAATCGCGCCGATATGGTCCTCGTGGCCGTGCGTCAGCACGATGCCGAGCAGGTCGGCCTTGCGGTCCTCGATGAAGCTGAGGTCGGGCAAGATCAGGTCGACGCCGGGATAGCTCGGGTCGGCGAAGGTCATGCCGAGATCGACCATCACCCATTTGCCGTTGCAGCCGTACAGATTGACGTTCATGCCGATCTCTCCCGAACCGCCGAGCGGCAGGAAGATCAATTCTTTACCAGGTGTCATTAATTCAGTTGCTCATGTCTTGGCGCCCGCATTGAGCGCGTGAATGCGGATCAAGCCGCGAATGGTCAGGTCGCCATCGACCAAATCGATGGCCGCAGTATGGCGATTAAACAATGTGGCAAGACCGCCCGTCGCGATGACGGTCACCGGTCGCCCGATCTCCGATGTAATGCGGCGCACCAATCCTTCAATGAGGCCGACATAGCCCCAGAAGACGCCGGACTGCATCGCGTGGATGGTCGACTTGCCGATGACACCCACCCCCTCGGGCGGCGGCTCCACCGCGATGCGCGGCAGCTTGGCCGCCGCCGCGTAGAGCGCATCCATGCTGAGGTTGATGCCGGGCGCGATGACGCCGCCGCAATAGCTGCCGTCCGCGCCGACGACATCGAAGGTCGTCGCGGTGCCGAAGTCCACGACGATCAGGTCGCCCGGATGCGCCGCGTGCGCCGCGACGGCGTTGACGATGCGGTCGGCCCCCGCTTCGGACGGGTTGGGCAGATCGATGCGCATGCCCAGATCGAGCGCCCCGACCGCGACCACCAGCGGCTCGATGTGGAAATACTTCCGGCACAGCCGCTGCAGGTTGAACAGCGTCGGCGGCACGACGGTGGCGATGATCGCCGCGTCGATATGCGCGCGCTCGACGCCTTCGAGCGCCATCAGCTGGTTGAGCAGCACGGCGTATTCGTCCGCCGTGCGCTGGTGCTCGGTGGCGATGCGCCAGCGCCAGCGGATCGTCTCGCCTTCGCACAGCGCGAAGACGATGTTGGTGTTGCCGACATCGATGGCGAGCAGCATCAGACCCCCGGAAAGACTTCGCCGGCATGAACGCTGCGGACGCTGCCGTTGTCCAGCCGGAGTTGCAGCGCGCCGTCGTCGGCGAGGCCTTCGAACAGGCCGGACAGGGTTTCGGTCCCCAGCCGCGCGATCAGCGGTGCGCCGAGCCCCGACGCGCGCGCCAGCCAGGCACTGCGCGTCGCGCCGAAGCCTTGCTCGCGCCAGATCGTGCGCGCGGTCGCGAAGGTCCCCGCGAGCGCCTCGACAGCCTCGACCGCGGTCGGCACGGCAACTCCCGCCGCCGCGAGCGAGGTCGCGGCGCGCTCGCTGTCGGCCGGGTGCCCTGCGAGGTTGACGCCGAAGCCGATGACGCAGGCCTCGCCCTGCTTCTCGAGCAGGATGCCCGCGACCTTGACCCCGCCCAAGAGGACGTCGTTGGGCCACTTCAGGCGCAGGCGGTCAGAGGCGACCCAGCGATCGAGCGCGGCGGCGAGCGCCACCGCCGCGACGAACGACAGCTGCTGCGCGGGCCCCTCGCGCGGCTGCGGGCGCGTCAGCGCGCTGGCGAAGAGGTTGCCGGGGATCGAGGTCCACGCCCTGCCCCGCCGCCCCCGCCCGCCGGTCTGCGTGTCGGCACGCACCCACGCGTTGTCGGGCAGGACGGGCGCGCGCGCGGCAAGCCAGTCGTTGGTCGAGTCGATGGTGGCGAGGTAGGTGATGGAGGTCATCGCATCGCCCTCTCGCTATGGGCTGACCCCAAGATCAGAACAACGCCGCCGCCGCTGCCCGCGCCGCCGCGACCATCGGCGTGATCGCCAGCATCCCGAGCGGCGAACAGAACAGCGCCGCCACCCCGATCAGCGCCGCATTGACGCGGCTGTTCGACGCCGCGAACGCTGGCGCAGGCTCGTCGAAGTACAGCGACTTGACGACGCGCAGATAATAATACGCCCCGATGACGCTGGCGACGACGCCGACAACCGCGAGCAGGTACAGCCGCTCCTCCATCGCCGCGGTGAACACCGCGAACTTGGGCCAGAAGCCGAGCAGCGGCGGGATGCCCGCGAGGCTGAACATGAACGCCGCGAGTGCTGCCGCGAGCCCCTTGCGGCTGCGCGACAGGCCGTTGAGGCTGGCCAGCGTCTCGACCGGCCGCCCCTCGGCGTCGCGCATCTGGAGGACGCACAGAAAGCTGCCGAGCGTCATCACGAGGTACACCGCCATGTAGAATAGCACCCCCGCCACCCCGTCGGGCGTCGCCGCCGCCAGCCCGATCAGCGCGAAGCCGACGTTGTTGATCGACGAATACGCCAGCAGCCGCTTGATGTTGGTCTGGCCGATCGCGCCCGCCGCGCCGAGCAGCATCGAGGCGATCGCGACGACGCTGACGATCTGCCGCCAGTCGAAGGTCAGCCCGCCGAACGCCTCGACGCAGACGCGCACCAGCAGGCCCATCGCCGCCGCCTTGGGGGCGCTGGCGAAGAATGCCGTAACGGGGGTCGGCGCGCCCTCGTAGACGTCGGGAGTCCACATGTGGAACGGCACCGCCGAGACCTTGAACATCAGTCCGGCGAGGATGAATACCAGCCCGACGAGGACGCCGATCTCGTGGCCGGTCGCGCCGTGAAGCGAACTGCCCAGTGCGACGAAGCTCGTCGACCCGGCAAAGCCATACACCAGGCTGATGCCGTAGAGCAGGATCCCCGACGCGAGCGCTCCAAGGATGAAATACTTGAGCCCCGCCTCGCTCGACCGCGCCTCGTTGCGGTTGAACGATGCCAGCACGTAGGCTGCCAGGCTCTGCAGTTCGAGGCCGACGTAGAGGCTGAGCAGGTCGTGCGCGCTGACCATCATGCCCATGCCGAGCGCCGACAGCAGCAGCAGCACCGGATATTCGAAACGCCCCGTCTCGGTCTTGGCAAGGTACGGCAGCGCCAGCAACGCGCTGACCGCCGCGCCGCCGAAGATGAGCACCTTGAAATACGCCGAATAGGCATCGGCGACGTACAGCCCGCCGAACGCCTCGCCCGGTGCGCCGGTCACCGCCGCGACGCCGGCAATCCCGAGGATGAGCACGCACACCCACGTCAGCGGCACGAGACTGCGGTCGCCGCGGAACACCCCGATCATCAGCGTCAGCAGCGCGCCGACGGTCAGCGCGAGCTCGGGCGCGGCGGTCTGGATCGAGGCGAAGGTCGGGTTCATCGCGTTGGCTGGACCTTGGCGCGCGGCGCGGTGACGACGACCGGCGGCGGCGCGGCGCGCTCGATGCGCGCAAGGATCGCGCCCACCGGCGCGTGGAGCGGATTTAGGAAGCTGGCGGGGTAGATGCCCATCCAGAACACCGGGATCGCCGCCGCGAGCAGGATGCCCGCCTCGCGCAGCGACAGGTCGGGCATCGCGGCGGCATCGGCATGCACGCCGACCCCGAAGATCACGCGGCGGTAAAGCCACAGCATATAGCCTGCGCCGAGGATGATCCCCATCGTCATGTCCGCGCCGAGCCAGGTCGAAATCTGGTACGTCCCGATCAGCACGAGGAACTCGCTGACGAAGCCGCTCGTCGCGGGCAGCCCGACCGACGCCATCGTGAACACCATGAAGAACAGCGCATAGCGCGGCATCGTGTTCGCCAGCCCGCCGTAGCGCGCGATGTCGCGCGTGTGGAGGCGGTCGTAGACGACGCCCACGCACAGGAACAACGCCCCCGAGATGACGCCGTGGCTGAGCATCATCATGATGCCGCCCTCGATCCCCTGGCGGTTGAAGACGAACAGCCCGGCGGTGACGAACGCCATGTGCGCGACGCTCGAGTACGCAATCAGCTTCTTCATGTCGGTCTGCACCAGCGCGACCAGGCTCGTGTAGATCACCGCGACGACGCTGAGGCCGAAGATCAGCGGCAGGAACTGCGCCGAGCCTTCGGGGAACATCGGCAGCGCGAAACGCACGAAACCGTAGCCGCCGAGCTTGAGCAATACGCCCGCGAGGATCACCGACCCAGCCGTCGGGGCTTCGACGTGCGCGTCGGGAAGCCAAGTGTGCACCGGCCACATCGGCATCTTGACCGCGAACGACGCGAAGAACGCCAGCCACAGCCACGTCTGGACCTCCGGCGCGAAATCATACGCCGTCAGCGCGGCGATGTCGGTCGTGTGCGCGACGCTGACCATATAGAGCATCGCCAGCAGCATCAGCACCGAGCCGAGCAGCGTGTAGAGGAAGAACTTGTAGCTCGCGTAGATGCGCCGCGCGCCGCCCCAGATGCCGATGATCAGGTACATCGGAATCAGCCCGCCCTCGAAGAACAGGTAGAAGAGGAACAGGTCCTTCGCCGCGAAGACGCCGAGCATCAGCGTCTCCATCAGCAGGAACGCCGCCATATATTCGGGGACGCGCTTCTGGATCGACGTCCACGACGCGAGGATGCACAGCGGCATCAGGAAGACGCTGAGGATGATCAGCATCAGCGCGATACCGTCGATGCCGAGGTGCCAGCTGAACCACGGCGCGAACAGGTCGCGCTTCTCGACATACTGGAAGGCGGCGGTCGAACTGTCGAAGCCGAGCCACAGCGCGACGCCGATGGCGAGTTCGGCGAGCGTCACGATCAGCGCGGTCCAGCGCGCGTTGTCGGCGCGGCCTTCCTCCGACCCGCCTGCAAACAACACCCACACGGCCCCGAAGAGCGGCAGCAGGATCAGGATCGACAGTATCGGCAGGCCGCTCATCCCGCGAACGCCGGACGCAGCACCCACGTCGCCGCCGCCGCCAGCCCGATCAGCATGACCAGCGCATAGGCGTAGACCGCCCCCGACTGGAACCGCTTGGCCGCGGCGCTGCCGCTCGCGACGAGTGCGGCGACGCCGTCGGGGCCGAAGCGATCGACGAGGCCGACATCGCCGCGCTGCCAGAACAGCCGCCCGATCGCGAAGGCGGGGCGTACGAAAATCAAATCGTACAGCTCGTCGAAATACCATTTGTGCGTCAGGAAAGCGTAAAGTCCCTTGTTGTGGCGCACGAAATTGGCGGGCGCGCTCGGGCTGCGCATGTAATTCTGATACGCGATCAGCAGCCCGGCGAAGAAGGCGACCGCCGGCGTCCACACGACCCAGGTCGGCACGCGCTCCATCGCCTCGGCGAGGCCGTGGCGGAACATTGCGCTACCGTTCCAGAACTGGGCCGCCGCGTCGGGGCCGAGGAAGCGGTCGTGGAACGCCCAACCCGCCACGAGCGCGCCGACCGACAACAGCCCGAGCGGCAGGAGCATCGTCCACGGGCTTTCGTGCGGATGATAGCCGCCGGTGCCGTGCGGGGCCTGAGCCGCGAGCGGCGCTCCGGCGTGCGCGTGGTCGCTGTCGGTCGTGTCCTCGGTGTCGTGGCCGTGGTCGCCGTGCACCGCGTGCTGGATGTGCTCGCTCGCCGCCCAGCGCGCTTCGCCAAAGAAGGTCAGGAAAACCAGCCGCCACGAATAGAAGCTCGTCAGCAGCGCGACGAACGCCCCGACCGCGAACGCCACCATCGACGCCTCGGAGCCGTTGGCATAGGCCGCCTCGAGGATCGCATCCTTCGAGTAATAGCCGCTGGTGAAGAAGAAGCCGGTCAGCGACAGCGTGCCGATGGTCATCGCCGCGAAGGTCAGCGGCAGCGATTTCCGCAAGGCTCCGTAATACCGCATGTCCTGCTCGTGGTGCATCGAATGGATGACTGCGCCCGCGCCAAGGAACAGCAGCGCCTTGAAAATCGCGTGGGTGAACAGGTGGAACATCGCCGCGCCGTACGCTCCCGACCCGGCGGCGAAGAACATGTAGCCGAGCTGCGAACACGTCGAATAGGCGATGACGCGCTTGATGTCGGTCTGCACGCACGCGACGGTGGCGGCGAACAGCGCGGTCGCGGCACCGACGTAGGTCACGACGGTCAACGCGTGCGGGGCCGCCTCGAACATCGGCGACAGGCGGCAGACCATGAAGACACCCGCGGTGACCATCGTCGCGGCGTGGATGAGCGCCGAGACCGGCGTCGGCCCCTCCATCGCGTCGGGGAGCCAGGTGTGGAGGCCGAGCTGCGCCGACTTGCCCATCGCGCCGACGAACAGCAGCAGGCAGATCACCGTCATCGTGTCGAAGCGGCCGCCCAGGAACTCGGTCGTCGACCCCGCCATGCCCGCGGCGCCCGCCAGGATCGGAGTCAGCTGGACGGTGTGAAACACGAGGAAGGTCGCGAAGATGCCGAGCGAGAAGCCGAAATCGCCCACCCGGTTGACGACGAATGCCTTGATCGCCGCCGCGTTGGCGCTCGGCTTGTGATACCAGAAGCCGATCAGCAGATAGCTCGCGAGGCCGACGCCCTCCCAGCCGAAGAACATCTGGACGAGGTTGTCGGCGGTCACCAGCATCAGCATCGCGAAGGTGAACAGCGACAGATACGCGAAGAAGCGCGGCTGATCGGGGTCCTCGTCCATATACCCCCAGCTGTAGAGGTGGACGAGCGCCGAGACGGTCGTGATGACGACGAGCATGACGCCGGTCAGCGTGTCGACGCGGAACGCCCATGCGACGTGCAACGCGCCGCTGTCGATCCAGTCGAGCACGGGGACGATGTAGGCTGCGCCGTGGTCGAGACCGATGTTTATGAACACCACCCAGCTCAACGCGGCACTGCCGAACAATGCTGCGGTGGTGACCAGCTTGGCGGGCAGGTTGCCGATGACGCGGTTGCCCAGCCCCGCGACGAGCGCGGCGACGAGCGGCAGGAAGACGAGGAGCTGGATCACGCTGTCATGGCCCGGCCGTCGCCGGCCCGCGACGCGCGCGCGGTAATCAGTGCAACCGACAGGCCGACGAGGACGACGTGACAGAACAGCTGCGTCGCCACCGCCGCCGGGTCGGTCGACGGATATTTGTCGGGCCAGCGCAGCGGCAGCACGACGAGGTTCATCACGACCCAGGTGGCGACGCCGTAGGCTGCGCCCCAGAGCAGCGGTCGCCGCGCCAGAACCGGCCAGCGCTGCGCTGCGACGACGAACAACGCGACCATGACGCCCATGATCGCGAAATGCAGGACGAACCCTACCGCCGCGCTCGCTGCGCCGCCATCGTACGCCGCCTTGCCGAGCAGCCCCGACGCCACCGACTGGAAAACGCGCGTTGGCACGACACCGCGGATCGCCGCGCCGAAGACGCATGCCGCGGTCAGGTCGAGCGCACCCGCGACGAGGGTCGCCAGCGCGATCGTGCGGTACGGGCGGGCGACCACTCCCTCAGCCCTTCATCAACGGCACGTCGTCGACCGCGATCGTCCCGCGATTGCGGAAATAGATGACGAGGATCGCCAGCCCGATCGCCGCTTCGGCCGCCGCGACGGTCAGCACGAACATCGCGAAGATCTGCCCCGACAGGTCGTGGCGGAACGCCGAAAAGGCGACGAGATTGATGTTCACCGCGAGCAGGATCAGCTCGATCGACATCAGGATGATGATGACGTTCTTGCGGTTGATCGCGATGCCCAGCACGCCGAGCACGAACAGGATCGCGCTGACCGTCAGGTACGAGCCGAGGCCGATACCGCCGCTCACAGCACCACCCCTTCGCCGCTGATGGGGCGGACGTTGGCGACCGAGGTGGCGGGCGAACTCGACACCTGGCGGTCGATGTTCTGGCGCTTGGTGCCGGGGCGCTGGCGGTGCGTCAGGACGATCGCGCCGACCATCGCGGTCAGCAGGACCATGCCCGCCGCCTGG
Organism: Sphingomonadales bacterium; assembly: GCA_038211965.1. Lineage (GTDB taxonomy): Bacteria > Pseudomonadota > Alphaproteobacteria > Sphingomonadales > Sphingomonadaceae > Glacieibacterium. Next base: position 4,271 of record JBBQVB010000030.1, on the reverse strand, counting down.
AAGACGAACAGGTATTTGGTGTAGAGGACCGAGCCGATCGCCTGCGTGTTGGTCATCCCCGCCATGCCCGCGTCGGGCGTCGCGGCGGCGGCGGGCACCACGTTGAGCCCGGTCGATCCGGCGACGAAGACCAGTTCGGCGACGAGAACGGCAGCGAGCAGCAGCCCGACGGGCAGCGCCTTGACGAACCCCGCGCGCAACGCCGCGAAGTCGATATCGAGCATCATCACGACGAACAGGAACAGCACCGCGACCGCGCCGACGTAGACGATGACGAGCAGCATCGCGAGGAACTCGGCCCCGAGCAGGATGAACAGCCCGGCGCCGTTGAAGAAAGCGAGGATCAGCCACAGCACACTGTGCACGGGGTTCTTCGACAGGATCGTCAGCGTTCCCGACGCGAGCACGACCCCGGCGAACAGGTAGAAGGCGAAGGCAGCGGTCACGAGGGCGAATGGTCTCCGTCGGCAGATCGGCGCGAGGTGGATTTGCTGCGCTGCGGATAGAGGCGCGGGCGCGATTGGGCAAGTGGCGGCCGCACAGACTTGCGCTCGTCCGCGCTGCGGACTAAGTAAGGCGGACTAAGGAGCCGGGACGATGCGCTCGATCAACGTTCATGAGGCCAAGACGCATTTCTCGCGCTTCCTTGCCGAGGTCGAACGCGGCGGCGAGTTCACGATCGCGCGCGCCGGCAAGCCGGTGGCGAAGCTGGTCCCGATAGAGCCGCTGGCGCGCACGGGTACGCGCCTCGGCGGGCTCGAAGGCCAAGGTTACAGCTGGCAGGAAGAGACGTGGACCGATGCCGATCAGCAGAACCTCGAAGCCCTGTTCCATGACGAACCCGTCGACCTTGCCGATACATGAGGTATCTGCTCGACACCCAGCTCGTGATCTGGGCCAAGATCTCGCCTCATCTGCTGCCCGACGGCGCACGTGGCATTATCGGCGGCGACCACGACCTTGCATTCAGCGTCGCAAGCCTGTGGGAGGCGGTCATCAAGACGGCGCTCGGCCGCCCGAACTTCAATATCGACGCGCGGCAACTGCGCGGGCAACTGCTTGCCGACGGCTTTGCCGAGTTGGGCATCGCGGCGGCGCATGTGCTCGCAGTCGCCGATCTCCCGCCGCATCACGGCGATCCGTTCGACCGTCTCATGCTCGCTCAGGCGAAGGTGGAGGGTATGCGGTTCCTGACCACCGACGGGCAACTCGCGCGCTACGGCAGTCCCGTGGAAAGCGTCTAGTCCCTCACCGCCACGCCGCATCCGCCGCAAGGTTCGCCGCGATCACCCGCTCCCAGCGTTCGCCGTTCTGGAGCAGCTTGTCCTTGTCGTAGATCAGCTCCTCGCGCGTCTCGGTCGAGAACTCGAAGTTGGGCGTCTCGACGATTGCGTCGACGGGGCACGCCTCCTGGCACAGGCCGCAATAGATGCACTTGGTCATGTCGATGTCGTAGCGCGTCGTCCGTCGGCTGCCGTCCTCGCGCGGCTCGGCCTCGATGGTGATCGCCAGCGCCGGGCACACCGCCTCGCACAGCTTGCACGCGATGCAGCGCTCCTCGCCGTTGGGATAGCGGCGCAGCGCGTGCTCGCCGCGGAAGCGCGGGGACACCGGCCCCTTCTCGTAGGGGTAGTTGAGCGTCACCTTGGGGCGAAAGAAATATTTGAGCGTCAGCCAGTGCGCCTTGACGAACTCGATGAGCAGCAGCGATTTGGCGGCGCGGAGGACGGCGGTCATCGTGGTATCCCGTCGAAATGCCCCGTGAACATCAGCCAGCCGCTGACCACCGCCACCCAGAACAGGCTGAGCGGCAGAAAGACCTTCCAGCCGAGGCGCATCAGTTGATCGTAACGGTAGCGCGGCACCGTTGCCTTGACCCACGCAAAGGCGAAAAACATCGCGAACAGCTTGGCGAAGAACCACAGGAAGCCCGGCACGACATACAGCGGGGCCCAGTCGAGCGGCGGCAGCCAGCCGCCGAGAAACAGCGTCGAAATCAGCGCGCACATGAACAGGATGTTCGCGTACTCGCCGAGGAAGAACAGCGCGAACGCCATCGACGAATACTCGACCTGATAGCCCGCCACCAGCTCGGCTTCGGCTTCGGGGAGGTCGAAAGGCGCGCGATTGGTCTCGGCGAGGGCGGTGATGAAGAACATCACGAACATCGGAAACAGCAGCGGGTTGAAGACGTTGCCGTTGAAGACGCCGAGGATGTTGCCCTTCTGGCTGAGCACGATGTCGCTCAGGTTGAGGCTCGACGCATAGAGCATGACGGTGACGAGGATGAACCCCATCGACACTTCGTAGCTGACCATCTGCGCCGCCGAACGCAGCCCGCCGAGAAAGGCGTATTTCGAGTTCGACGCCCAGCCCGACATGATGATGCCGTAGACCCCCATCGAACTGACCGCGAAGATGTAGAGGATGCCGACGTTGAGGTTGGCCAGCACGACCCCGGCGTCGAACGGCACCACCGCCCAGACGATCAGCGCCAGCACGAAGGTGATCATCGGCGCGATCAGGAAGACGCCCTTGTTGGCGCTCGACGGGACGATGGTCTCCTTGAGGAACAGCTTGGCGGCATCGGCGAAGGTCTGCAGGATGCCGAACGGCCCGACGACGTTGGGACCGCGCCGCATCTGCATCGCCGCCCAGATCTTGCGGTCGAAATACACCGCCAGCGCGACGCCGAGCATCACCGGCAGCGCGATCAGCAGGATCAGCGTGATCGTCGCGATGAAATAGCCCCAGTCGGTCCCGAGGTAGTGCTGGAAGAAACCGGTGTAGGTCATTCGGCAGCCTCCAGCATTGACTGGCGCACCTCGACGATGTCGCGGACGCACTCGGCCATCGTGTCGCTGGCGCGCGCGACGGGGTTGGTGCGGTAGAAGTCGTTGACAGGCAGGATGAGACCGCCCTGTCCCACGTCGCCCGCCGCGGGGACGGGGCCGAGGTTTGCAGGCGTCAAACCCTCGACGTCCAGATGCGGCCACGCGCCCGCGATCCGTGCCCGCAGCGCCCCCAGATCGTCGTAGGGCAGCCGGTGCCCCAGCACGTCGGACAGTGCACGCAGGATCGTCCAGTCCTCGCGCGCCTCGCCGGGCGGGAACACCGCGCGGTTGCCGCGCTGCACCCGGCCCTCGAGGTTGACATAGGTCCCCGACTTCTCGGCCCACGCGGCGGCGGGCAGGATGACATCGGCGTGCTCGACGCCCGCGTCGCCGTGCGTGCCGATGTATACCGTGAAAGTGTCGGCGAGCGCGCCGGTGTCGATCTCGTCGGCTGCGAGCAGGAAGACCGCCCCCAGCGCACCTGCCCGTACGTCCGCCAGGAGGCCCGCTACAGCGCCTTCGGTGGTCAGCCCGAGGTCGAGTGCCCCGACGCGCGCCGCCGCGCTGTGAAGCACGTTCCAGCCGTTCCAGCTGTCGCGGACGATGCCGAACGTCTCGCCCAACGCGCGCGCCGCCGCGTATATGCCTGCGCCGTTCGCGCCGGTCAGCGCGCCCATGCCGACGACGATCGCGGGCCGCTCGGCGTGCGCAAACACCTCTGCCACCGCCTCGGGGAGCGCGCCGAGCAGGCCGGCATCGTCGCCCAGCCACTCGACCGGATAGGTCAGGTCGACGACCGGCCCGATGCCGAACACCTTGCCCCGCTTGGCGCGCACGATCTTGCGCAGCCGCGTGTTGACCAGCGGCGCCTCGTGGCGCGGGTCGGTGCCGACCAGCAGCACCGCGTCGGCGGTTTCGATCCCCGCCAGCGTAGAATTGAACAGATAGTCGCCGCGCGCCCCCGTCGGCAGTGCCGCGCCGTCTTGGCGGCCCTCGATACGCGTGCTGCCGAGCGCGCCGAGCAGGTCGCGCAGCGCAACCATTTCCTCGACCGCACACAGATCGCCGACGAGTCCCGCGATCCGGTCGCCCGCGACGCCTGCCAGCCCGTCGCGGATCGCGGCAAACGCCTCGCCCCACGTTGCCTTCACCAGCCGCCCCGCGCGCCGCACATAGGGCACGTCCAGCCGCCGCTTCATCAGCCCGTCGGCGGCGAAGCGCGTCTTGTCGCTCGCCCATTCCTCGTTGACGTCGTCGTTGACGCGCGGCGTGACGCGCATCACCTGCGTGCCCCGCGCATGGACGGTGATGTTGGTGCCGACCGCGTCCATGACGTCGATCGCGCTCGTCTTCTTCAACTCCCACGGCCGCGCCGCGAAGGCATAGGGCTTCGACGTCAGCGCGCCGACCGGGCACAGGTCGATGACGTTGCCGGAC
>JBBQVB010000029.1:0-23879 GCA_038211965.1 Sphingomonadales bacterium | reverse complement strand
TGCGGCCACCCTGCGGCGGAACGCTGGCGGTGGTGCCCTCCATGATCTTCAGGAGGGCCTGCTGCACGCCTTCGCCCGAAACGTCGCGCGTGATCGAGGGGTTGTCCGCCTTGCGGCTGATCTTGTCGATTTCATCGATATAGACGATGCCGCGCTGGGCGCGTTCGACGTTGTAGTCGCTCGCCTGCAGCAGCTTCAGAATGATGTTTTCGACGTCCTCACCCACGTAACCGGCCTCGGTCAGCGTCGTCGCATCGGCCATCGTGAACGGCACATCGAGGATGCGCGCCAGCGTCTGGGCGAGCAGGGTCTTGCCGCAACCCGTTGGCCCGACGAGCAGGATGTTCGATTTCGCCAGCTCGACCTCGGCACCCTTGCCGCCATGGTTCAGCCGCTTGTAATGATTGTGCACCGCCACCGACAACACGCGCTTGGCATGGGTCTGGCCGATGACATAGTCGTCGAGCACTTTGCAGATTTCGCGCGGCGTCGGCACGTCGCCGGCCTTTTTGACCAGCGCCGTCTTGGTTTCTTCGCGAATGATGTCGTTGCACAATTCGACGCATTCATCGCAGATGAACACTGTCGGCCCGGCAATGAGCTTGCGCACCTCATGCTGGCTCTTGCCGCAGAAGCTGCAATAGAGCGTGCTCTTCGAATCGCCCCCACTCAGCTTGGTCATGACTTTCCTCTCTCGCGCAATTGCGAGTGTAGCTTTTGAAATACGTCCCCGGCAAGCCCGCAGACGCACGCGATTGTCACAATACAGTCGCCTGCCGTGGTTAACAGCAGCAAATTGCCGCCGAATTGGAGCTGGCTGCCTGCTGTCACGCGGCCTTCAGGGCCTCGTCCGTCGGCAACGGGCGCTTTTCAGCGACTTCATCGATCAGGCCGAATTCCTTGGCTTCCTCGGCCGACAGGAACTTGTCACGGTCCATGGCGCGTTCGATGGTGTCGAGGTCCTTGCCGGTGTGCTTGGCATACAGTTCGTTCAACGCGTGCCGCACCCGCAAGATCTCACGCGCCTGGATTTCGATGTCCGATGCCATGCCCTGCGCCCCGCCCGACGGCTGGTGGATCATGATACGGGCATTTTTCAAGGCGACACGCATGCCAGGTTCGCCGGCGGCGAGCAGGAAACTGCCCATCGAAGCGGCCTGGCCAACGCAGACGGTGCCGACCTTTGGCCGGATATACTGCATCGTGTCATAGATCGACATGCCGGCCGTCACTGCCCCGCCCGGCGAGTTGATATACATGAAGATGTCCTTTTTCGGATTTTCCGATTCAAGGAACAACAATTGGGCAACGATCACCGAGGCCATATGATCCTCGACCTGGCCGGTGACGAAGACGATGCGCTCGCGCAGCAGGCGCGAGAAGATATCGAACGAGCGTTCGCCGCGATTCGACTGCTCGATGACCATCGGCACGAGCATGTCAGTGGGTTGAATCATGTTTGGGGTATCCCTCCGAGAGTGCCCAAGGTCGGATGTTTCCCGGCGGGTTTCAAGGGGCATCATCTGCTACCTCCCCTCCCCGCGCAGCGGAGAGAGGGGAGGGAGCAGATCACTCCGCCGCCGGTCCTGCCTTCTTCGCGCGCTTGGGCTTGGTGGCGACTTCGGCGGCAGCGAGATCGGTCGCGGGCGCTTCGCTCGTATCGACTGCTGCCGCGACACTGTTTGCGATTTCCGCCGGAACCTCGGCAGGCACCTCGGCCTTCGCCTTCTTGGCGCGCACCGCCTTCACCGGCTTCGCCTCGACCGGAGCATCGTGCCCGTGGTCATGGTCGCAATCCGGCCCGTGGACATGGCCATGCGCCTGCACCTGGCCACCCGGCGTCTCGTCGTCGCTTTCGATCTCGGCGGTCAGTTCCTCGCGCGTCACGTTGCGCTCGGTGACCTCGGCCTTGCCGATCAGATAGTCGACGACCTTGTCCTCGTACAGCGGCGCGCGGAGCTGCGCCGCCGCCATCGCGTTTTCCTGGAAATACTTGATGACCTGGTCGCGCTCCTTGGGATAGCGGCTCGCTTCCTGCGCGATCAGGCGGTTCATCTCGGTCTGATTGACCGTGACGCCGCCACGCTGGCCGATCTCCGACAGCAGCAGCCCGAGCCGCACGCGGCGCTCGGCGATCCGCCGGTACTCGGGCTTCTCGGCCTCGAGCTTGGCCATCGCGCCGTCCTTGTCGTCGTCCTGCGCCGCTTCGGCTTCCAACTGCTGCCAGATCTGCGCGAATTCGGCGTCGACCATGCCCTGCGGCACGGCGAAATCATGGCTCGCGGCGAGCGTGTCGAGGAGCTTGCGCTTCATGTGCGTGCGCGTCAGCTGTCCGAGTTCGCTGTTGAGCTGGTCGCTGAGGATTTCCTTGAGCGCCTCGAGGCTGTCGATGCCGAGGCCCTTGGCGAACGCGTCGTCGAGGACGGTCTCGCCCGCGATCTCGACCTTCTTGACCGTCACCGCGAATTCGGCAGCGCGGCCCTTGAGGCGGTCGACGTTGTAGTCCTCGGGGAAGGTCACCGCGACCGTCCGTGCCTCGCCGGGCAGTGCGCCGATCAACTGGTCCTCGAAGCCGGGGATAAGCTGGCCCGAGCCGAGTTCGACGCGCATGTCCTCGCCGCTGCCGCCGTCGAACAGCTTGCCGTCGACCGAGCCCGCGAAGTCGATCGTCACCGCATCGCCGGTCGCTGCCGCGTGGCCTTCGGGGGCGTCGCTGTACGACTTCTGCTGACCGGCAAGGCGCAGCAGCGCACCGTCCATGTCGGCGTCGCTGGGTGTTACGATGAGCTTCTCGAGCTTCATCCCGTCGATCTGCGGCGACTCGATGACCGGCAGAACCTCGACTGCGACCTTGAAGTCGATGTCCGTGCCGTCGGCGATCTCGCCGTCGAGGTCGACCTGCGGCTGCATCGCGGGACGGATCTGGTGTTCGGCGAGAAGCTGCTGGACGCCTTCGTTGACCGCCGCCTGAACCGCCTCGTTGCGCAGCTGCGTGCCGTGCATCTTCTTGACGAGATTCAAGGGCACCTTGCCGGGGCGGAAGCCCGGCATGCGGACCTGCTTGGCGACTTCGACCGCCTGCGCGTCGATCTTGGCGGCGACCGCGCTGGCCGGGATATGCACGCTGTATTCGCGGCGAAGGCCCTCGTTCAACGTCTCGGCAATGCGCATGTCGTCTCGTTCTTTCCAAGGGCGAGGGGGGTGGTGCGGGCGAAGGGACTCGAACCCCCACGTCTTTCGACAACAGGACCTAAACCTGCCGCGTCTACCAATTCCGCCACGCCCGCATCGGGTGAAGCCGCGCGGTCTATAGCAAGCGGGGCCGGGAGGGCAAGGCGGCGCGGATCAACGCAGCCACAGTCGCAGGACGCCGCCGACCGCGAGCACGGTCAGCACGCCCGCCGCCCACAGCGCGGCGAACCACGCCAGCCGCCGCGCCCACATTTCAGTGGTATCCCTCGTGGCCGACCTTGCCGCGAAACACCCAATAGGCATAGCCCGAGTAGGCGACGATGATCGGCACGAGGATGCCCGCGCCGACGAGCATGAACATCTGGCTCGTCGCGGGCGCAGCGGCCTGCCAGATCGTCACCTTGCCGGGGACCAGGTACGGGAACATGCTCACGCCGAGGCCGATGAAGGCGAGCAGGAACAGTGCCAGAGCGAGCAGGAACGGCGCGAGTTCGGCGCGTTTGACGAGCGACCGGAAGAACAGCAGCGCGGCGGCGCCCGCGAGCAGCGGGATCGGGCTGAGCAGGTAGATGTTGGGCACGCTGAACCAGCGCCTGTAGTACTCGCCCTCGAGGAACGGCGTCGCGGCGCTGACCGCGAGCACCGCGATCGAGGTGCCGACGCCGAACCACTTGGCCAGTGCGTAGGCGCGGTCCTGCAATTCGCCTTCGGCGCGGTAGATCAGCCAACAGCAGCCGAGCAGCGCGTAACCGACGACGACCGAGGCGCCGCACAGCAGGCTGAATGGCGACAACCATTCCCACCACTGCCCCGAGTAGCTCCGCCCGGTCACCGAGACGCCCTGGAGAATCGCGCCGAGCACGATGCCTTGCGCGAAGGCCGCGCAGATCGATCCGGCGAAGAACGACGCATCCCAGTGCCACTGATATTGCTTGGCGGCACGCCAGCGGAACTCGAACGCGACGCCGCGAAACACCAGGCCGAGCAGCATCGCGATCAGCGGCGCATAAACCGCCGGCATGATGATCGCGAAGGCCAGCGGGAACGCCGCCATTAACCCGCCGCCACCGAGCACCAGCCACGTCTCGTTGCCATCCCAGACCGGCGCGACCGAATTCATCGTCGCATCGCGATGCTGCCCCCGTTCGAGCAGCGGGAAGATAATGCCGAGGCCGAGGTCGAAGCCGTCCATGACGACATAGGCGAACACCGCAAAGGCGAGGATGCCCGCCCATACGATCGTTAGGTCGATACTGTTGCCCATATTATTCGGCCGGGTGCGCGAGGGCGGCAGGAGCCTGGCCCGGGGCCGGGGTGATGCCTGCGGCGCGGTGCGGCCCACCTTCGGCGATGCCCGTCTCGCCGGGATGCGGCGCGGTCGCGATGAGCCGCAGGATAAACCAGATGCCGATGCCGAACACGAGGAAATAGACGACGACGAACGACAGCAACGAAGCTGCGACGGCGGGCGCGCCGACCGGCGACAGCGAGTCGGCGGTGCGCATCACGCCGTACACGGTGAACGGTTGCCGCCCACTTTCGGTCGTTGCCCAGCCTGCCAGCACCGCAACGATCCCTGAAGGGCCCATCAGGACCGCCGCGCGGTGCAGCCACGACCACTCATGGAGTTTGCCGCGTAAGCGCGCCAGCAAGCTCCACAGCCCCAACCCGAGCATTGCGAACCCGATGCCGACCATGATGCGGAAGGTCCAGAAGATGATGCGCGCGGGCGGCCAGTCGGCACGCGGGAAGGCGTCGAGCCCCTGCACCGGCGCATCCAGATCATGTTTGAGGATCAGCGACCCGAGCTTCGGTATCTCGACCGCATGGTGCATGGTCGCGGCGGCGTCGTCGGGAATGCCGAACAGCGTCAGCGGCGCGCCGTGCGGGTACGAGCGGTAATTGCCCTCCATGGCGGCGATCTTGGCGGGCTGGTATCTCTGCGTGTTCAGGCCGTGCTCGTCGCCCGCGAAAATCTGGATCGGCGCGACAACTGCAGCCATCCACATAGCCATCGAGAACATGATCTTGGCGCCTTCGGTGCGATGGTCGGGCTCGCGGCGGCCTTTGAGCAGGTGCCACGCCCCTGCCCCGCCGACGATGAAGGCGGTGGTCAGGTACGCCGCCAGCACGACGTGGATGAGGCGATAGGGCATCGACGGGTTGAAGATCACCGCCCACCAGTCGGCGGGCACGAACTGCCCCTGCGCGTTGAAGGCATAGCCCTGCGGCGTGTGCATCCAGCTATTGACGACGACGATCCAGAACGCCGAGATCGCCGTGCCTACTGCGACCATGAGCGTTGCGGCGAAGTGCAGCCCCTTGCCGACGCGGTCCTTGCCGAACAGCATGACACCGAGGAACCCTGCTTCGAGGAAAAAGGCGGTCAGCACCTCATACGCCATCAACGGCCCGACCACCGGCCCGGCGCGGTCGGAAAACTGCGACCAATTGGTGCCGAACTGGTACGACATGACGATCCCCGACACGACCCCCATGCCGAAGGTGATTGCGAAGATCTTGAGCCAGTATTTGTAGAGGTCGTCGTAAACCGACTTACCGGTCGTGAGCGCCAACCCTTCGAGTACCGCGAGATAGCTCGCCAGCCCGCTCGACAGCGCCGGAAAGATGAAATGAAACGAGATCGTGAACGCGAACTGCGCGCGTGCCAGGTCGAGAGCGGTGAGGCCGGCCAACATCATGCCTTGCTAACACGCGGGGTCCGGATTCGACCCATCGAATTGCCCGCCGGACATAGCTGCGAACGCGGCGACGATCCAGCGATGAACGGCAGCGACGGCCGGCAAGCGGCGGACGTCGCGATGTGCGATCAGCCATGGCGTGCGCAGCGGCGGCGCTGCGGCTACCGGCAGCTCGACGAGATCGTGCTCGGGCCGGATGTACAGGGTGGGCAGCAGGCCGATCCCCGCCCCGGCGGCGCAGGCAGTGAGCAGCGCGCGCGTACTGCCGCACGCCAGCCGGACTGCCTGCGTCAGCCCGACCCGGTCGAGCCACGCCAGTTCGGGGAGACGCCCAAAGCTGTCGTCGTACGCCAGCAGCGGCCCTGCCCCAACATCGATCGCGGCCGGGTTGCGCCCCGCCAGCCAGCGCCGCGATGCGAACAGCCCGAGGCGCGCATCGGGCAGCCGCTTGGCGAGCAGGCTGGCCCCCGTCGGCCGCGCCATGCGGATCGCCAGCTCGGCGTCGCCGCCGGCAAGGCTGACGCTCGCCGAACTCGACTGAAGCTGCAGGACAATCCCGGGGTGCTTCGCCCACAGCCGCGGCAAAGCGGGCGCGAGAACATCGGCGACCACCGACTCGACCGCCGAGACGCGGACGCGCAAACTGCCATCGCCACCGCGCAGGACCTCCGCCGCGCGGGCAATCGTCGCGAGCTGGTCACCGAGCGGCGCAGTGAGCGCGGCGATCCGCGCACCGTCGGCGGTCAGCCGGGCACCGTCAGCGCGGCGCTCGACGAGGCGCAGCCGAAGCGCCGCCTCGAGGCCGGCAAGCCGCCGCGCGGCCGTCGATACAGCGATGCCATGACGCTTCGCAGCAGCGCTCAGCGAGCCGCCACGCGCGACCGCCAACAGGATTTCGAGATCGGCCAGCTCCATCCTCACCTCCGGTAAGCGTTGCGTTAACGCTACACCGGTTTGCGATGATGCGCATAGCGTTGCGGCTGCGGCGCGTTAGCTTGCGATGATCAAGTCAAGGAGATCGACATGCGTTACACCCTGTTTGCGGCCGCTTTTTTGACCCTCGCCAGCGCGGCCTCCGCCAACCCGGTCGCGGTGACCGTCAATATCCCGGTGCCGCCGCAAATGACGCGCGAGCAGCTGGTCAGGTTGTTCGACGCTTCGCAGCCGCAATATCGCGCGCTCCCCGGCCTGATCCGCAAATACTACAGCATCGGCGACGACAATCGCGCCGGGGGAATCTATCTCTGGTCGAGCCGCGCCGCTGCCGAGGCGCATTACAACGAGGCGTGGAAAGCCGGTGTGCTCAAGCGCTGGGGCCAGCCGGCAGCAACTGCTTACTACGAGGTCCCGATTGTTCTCGAAGGCGGGAACCCCGGCGACGTGCGCTAGGCGATGCGCACACTGTTCTTTCTCGCGCCGGGACGGTTCGAGTGGCGCGAGAGTCCCGAACCCACACTGGCGAGCGACACCGATGCGCTGGTCCGCCCGCTCGCCGTCGCGCGTTGCGACCTCGACCTGTATATCGCGACCGGCGTCGTCCGCTTCAAAGGCCCGTTCGCGTTCGGCCACGAGACCGTCGGCGAGGTCGTCGCAGCGGGCGACGCCGCCGGCGTCGTGCCGGGGCAGCGCGTCGTGGTGCCCTTCCAACTGTCGTGCGGGCGCTGCGCCGCGTGCCGACGCGGCTTTACGGGCAGCTGCGACAGCTTCCCGTGGCTGGCAAATTACGGCCTCGGTCAGGCGGGGCGCGTCGACTATGGTGGGGCGCTCAGCGACCTGATGCACGTGCCTTATGCCGACCACATGCTGCTGCCGTTGCCGCCTGGCCTCGATCCGGTCATTGCCGCGAGCGCGTCGGACAATATCGCCGATGGCTGGCGTGCCGTAGCACCGCAGCTCGAACGCACGCCGCGCGGCACGGTGCTCGTCGTCGGCGGGCAGGCGCAGAGCGTCGGGCTCTATGCGGCGGGCGCGGCAGTGACACTCAAGGCGGGTCGCGTCCTGTACCTCGACGACGACGCGGATCGGCGTGCGCGTGCCGTCGCGCTTGGGGCCGAAGCCGCGCCGCTTGCCGACCGCGATCCCGTCGCGCAGTTCGACATCGTCGTCGAGGCGGCCGGCACTGCGACAGCGCTGACCTTCGCGCTGCGCTCGACGGCGAAGAACGGCTGGCTGACCGGCGTCGGCATCCACTTCGCGCCCGTGCCGCTGCCGCTGACCGAGGCGTATTACAAGGGGCTGATCTTCCAGACGGGACGTGTCGATTCGCGCCATCATTTGCCCGCCGTGCTCAACTGCCTGGCGTGCGGCGGACTGCATCCCGAGCACGTCACCCACCGCGTCGCGTGCTTCGACGAGGCGGCGGACGCGATGGACGATCCAGGGCCGAAGCTGGTGTTCACCCGCTGAGGTGCGACGTGGGCAGCGACTCGCCAAGCGGTTCGCGCCAAACCCCCGCGCCCCCCTAAAAGGCGCGCTGAATCAGTTCACCGCGTCCTTGAGCGCCTTCCCGACGCGGAACTTGGGCACCGCGCTGGCCTTGATCTCCATCGGCTCGCGCGTGCGCGGGTTGCGGCCTGTGGAAGCCTTGCGCTGCGTCACGACGAAGCTGCCGAAGCCGACCAGCCGCACTTCTTCGCCACGCTTGAGGCTGGCGGTGATCGCCTCGATGACCGCGTCCACGGCGCGTGCCGCGTCGCGCGTACCGAGGCCCGACGCCTCGGCGACCGACGCAACCAAGTCCTGTTTGTTCACCCGCACACCCTGAATCGCCCCGGCCCAAGGTGCGCGCGGGAGCGGCTGCAAGTCAAAAGGAAAGCGCGCCGACCGACGCGCTTTCCCTCCGACCTGTGCCGATAACGCGCCGGTCAGTGCAGCGCGATCTCGGGAGCCAGCCCGCCGTCGGGCACCACCGCAAGTTCGGTCGGCTCGACCCAGTCGATCGGCACCAGCGGCATCGTCAGCGCCTCGGCCAGCACCTGATCGACGTGCGCGACGGGGATGATGCGCAGGCCTTCGGTGACGTTCTTCGGAATCTCGGCGAGATCTTTCTCGTTCTCGGCCGGGATCAGCACCGTCGTGATGCCACCACGCAGCGCCGCGAGCAGCTTCTCCTTCAAGCCACCGATCGGCAGCACGCGGCCGCGCAGCGTCACCTCGCCGGTCATCGCGACGTCCTTGCGCACCGGAATGCCCGTCAGCGTCGAGACGATCGCAGTGACCATGCCGACGCCCGCGCTCGGCCCATCCTTGGGCGTCGCGCCCTCGGGGACGTGGACGTGGATGTCCTTCTTCTCGAACAGGCTCGGCTTGATGCCGTAGTGGAGCGAGCGCGCCTTGGTGAAGCTCAGCGCCGCCTGGATCGATTCGGTCATCACGTCGCCGAGCTTGCCCGTCGTCTTGATCAGCCCCTTGCCGGGGGCGGTGACCGCCTCGATCGTCAACAGCTCGCCGCCGACCTCGGTCCACGCCAGGCCCGTCACCGCGCCGACCTGATCCTCGACCTCGCCGACGCCGAAGCGGTACTTCCGCACGCCCGCGAACTCGTGGAGGTTGTCGCTGTCGACGACGACGCTCGCCGCCTTGGCCTCCAGAATGCGCCGCAGCGATTTGCGCGCCAGCTTCGCCAGCTCACGCTCGAGCGTCCGGACGCCGGCCTCACGCGTGTAGTAGCGGATCAGGTCGCGCAGCGCGCCGTCGGTAACCGCGAACTCGATCTGTTTGAGGCCGTGATTGTCGTACTGCTTGGCGAGCAGGTGGCGCTTGGCGATCTCGACCTTCTCGTCCTCGGTGTAACCCGACAGCGTGATGATCTCCATGCGGTCGAGCAGCGCCTGCGGCATGTTGAGCGAGTTGGCGGTCGTCACGAACATCACGTCCGACAGGTCGTAGTCGATCTCGAGATAATGGTCGTTGAACGCCTTGTTCTGCTCGGGGTCGAGCACCTCGAGCAGCGCCGACGACGGATCGCCGCGGAAATCCGCGCCGAGCTTGTCGATCTCGTCGAGCAGGAACAGCGGGTTCGACGTGCCGGCCTTCTTGAGGTTCTGGATGACCTTGCCGGGCAGCGAGCCGATGTAGGTGCGCCGATGGCCGCGAATCTCGGCCTCGTCGCGCATGCCGCCGAGCGATTGGCGCACGAACTCGCGCCCCGTCGCCTTGGCGATCGAGCGGCCGAGCGAGGTCTTGCCAACGCCGGGGGGGCCGACGAGGCAGAGGATCGGACCCTTGAGCTTGTTGGTCCGCACCTGGACGCCGAGATACTCGATGATCCGGTCCTTGACCTTTTCGAGGCCGTAGTGATCGTCGTCGAGCACCTTCTGCGCCGCGACGATGTCCTTCTTGACCTTCGACTTCTTGCCCCACGGCAGACCGAGCAGCACGTCGAGATAGTTGCGCACGACGGTCGCTTCCGCCGACTGCGGTGCCATTGCCTTCAGCTTCTTGAGCTCGCTGATGGCGCGGTCGCGGGCTTCCTTGGGCAGCTTGGCGCGCGCGATCTTCTCTTCGATCTCGGTGACTTCGTCCTTGGCTTCCTCGCCTTCGCCGAGTTCGCGCTGGATCGCCTTCATCTGCTCGTTGAGGTAGTACTCGCGTTGCGTCTTCTCCATCTGGCGCTTGACGCGGCTCCGGATCTTCTTCTCGACCTGCATGACGCCCATCTCGCCTTCCATGAACCCGAAGACGAGTTCGAGGCGGCGGGCGACGTCGAATTCACCTAGGATCTGCTGCTTGTCGGCGATCTTGAGGTTGAGATTGGCGGCGACGGTATCGGCGAAGCGCGCCGCATCGTCGATCTGGTTGATCTGGACGGCGATCTCGGGCGCGGTCTTCTTGTTGAGCTTGACGTACGCCTCGAACTGCTTGGCCGCCGAGCGCACCAGCGCCTCGACCTGCGTCGGGTCGCCCGGCGTCTCTTCGACGGTCTCGATGTGCGCCACCAGATGGTCGGCGCTGTCGTCGAGGCTCGCGAGCCTGGCGCGCGACTGACCCTCGACGAGTACCTTGACGGTGCCATCGGGCAGCTTGAGCAGCTGCAACACCGTCGCGACGGTGCCGATGTCGTAGAGGTCGTCGGCGCCGGGGTCTTCGTCGCCGGGGTTCTTCTGGCTGAGCAGGAAGACGGTCTTGTCGCCGTGCATCACCGCTTCGAGCGCCTTCACCGACTTCTCGCGGCCGACGAACAGCGGCACGATCATCTGGGGGAAGACGACGATATCGCGCAGCGGCAACACTGGCAGGGTCGTCGGAACATTGGTCATCGCGTTACACACTCCCTGGCCCCACCGCAGTGTACGGCGGGCCTCTCAAGAAGCGATATGGGGGTTCCATCGCTCCGCATCAATCCGGCGCGGGTTAGCGGCTGCCCGCCTTGCCGCCGCCCTCCTTCGTCTCGTCGGCAAGATACTTCGCCTGCACGCCGACATAGCCGCGGATCGCCTCGATATCGGCCTTCGACATGTACGGCGCGAAGCTGACCATGCCGCGGTCCTTGAGCGCGCCGTCGTGAACGATGGCCGCCCAAGTCGCCGCATCGGCGAGCGCGCCCGATCGGCGCAGGTCGGGCAGCACCCCCGACGAGCGCGCGCCGCCGCCGTGGCAGACCCCGCAATTGCCCTCGAACAGCTCGCCGCCATGCACGATCTGCGCGGCCGTGAAGGTCTCGGTCGGCGGGTTGGGCGGCGGCAGATCGAGCGGCGGCGCGGGCGGCAGCTTCGCGGTGCCGCCGAGACGGAACACCAGCACGCGCCCGTTTGCCGACGGGCGCGGCTCGTCGAAGCCGCTGCTGATCGGGTAGGCACCGCCATAGCCCGCCATCACCGCGACATACTGGACGCCCTTGACGCTGTAAGTCACCGGCCCGGCGATCACCCCGGTCTGCGCCGGGAAGGTCCAAAGCTGCTTGCCGTCGCGCGCGTCGAAGGCCTGGAACGCACCCTTGCCGTTGCCCTGGAAGACGAGATTACCCGCCGTCGCCAGCGCGCCGCCGTTCCACGGCCCGTCGTACTGGATGCGCCAGCGTTCCTTTTGCGCCACGGGGTCCCACGCGATCAGTTCGCCCTTCAACAGCGCACGGATCGCCTTGGTCTGCGCGCGGTCGTTGGGCGGCGCGTTCTTGTAGGCGTCGACGGCGATGTTCCACGCGCCTGCACGGTATTTGTACCCGCTGGCGGTCGAGTAGAAGAACGGCACGTCCTGCGCGGGCAGGTAAACGAGGCCCGTCTTCGGACTGTACGCCATCGGGTGCCAGTTGTGCGCACCGAGCGCCGATGGAGCCATCATGAACCCGCTCGCCTGATGGAAGCGCGCGCCTTCGACCTCCCTGGGCCGCCCGGTCGTCAGGTCGACTCCCGTCGCCCACGTCTGCGGCACGAAATTGTTCGCCGAGATAAGTTTTCCCGTGGCCCGGTCGACGACGTAGAAGAACCCGTTCTTCGGGGCCTGCATCAGCACCTTGCGATCCGCCCCGCCGATCTTGAGCGTCGCGAGAATGATCGGCTGGGTCTGAGTGAAGTCCCACGTCTCGCCCGGCGTGCCCTGATAGTGCCATTTATACGCGCCGGTATCGGGGTCGAGCGCGACGACCGACGACAGGAACAGATTGTCGCCCTTGCCCTGGCTACGCACCTGCTGATTCCATGGGCTGCCGTTGCCGACGCCGACGTAGAGCTGGTCGAGTTCGGGGTCGTAGACGATCGCGTCCCAGACTGTGCCGCCGCCCCCCGCCTTGTACCAGTCGCCGTACCACGTGCCGCGCGCGGCCTTCACCATGACGGGGTCGCTCGCGGCGTGGTCGGGCCCCTTCGCGGGGTCGCCCGGTACGGTGTAGAACCGCCACGCCTGCTTGCCCGTCGCGGCGTCGTAGGCGGTAACATAGCCCCGCACGCCGTACTCGGCGCCGCCGTTGCCGATGACGACGCGGCCCTTGACGATGCGCGGCGCGCCGGTGATCGTGTAGGGCTTCGACTGGTCGACGGTGACGACCGACCACGCTTGCCTGCCCGTCGCCGCGTCGAGCGCGATCAGCCGCCCGTCGAGCGTACCGAGGTAGACCTTCCCCTGGTACGCCGCGAGACCGCGATTGACGACGTCGCAGCACGCGCTGAAGCCGCGCGGCCCCGGCACCTTGGGGTCGAAGCTCCACAATTTGCGCCCCGTGGCGGCGTCGAGCGCGACGACCTTCGACCACGCCGTCGTCGTGTACATGACGCCATCGATGATCAGCGGCGTCGCCTCCTGCCCGCGATTGGTGTCGAGGTCGTACGACCACGCGAGGCCGAGCTTGCCGACCGTCCGGTCGTTGACGGCATCGAGCGTCGAGTAACGCTGTTCGAGGTACGTCCCGCCATGCGTCAGCCAGTTCGCCGGCTCGGACGCCGCGCGCAGCAGGCGCGGCCCATCGACGTTCGCCGCGCGCTGTCCCGCCGCCGTCAGCGGCAAAGCGACCAGTCCCGCCGCCAGCGCCGCCCCCGCCGCCCCACCGCGAACTCCACGCATCGCCGTCTCCCCAACCCGCTTGTCGTTGGCCGGAGCGTATCAGGACCGTTTCTGACGGCAAGCGGTGGAATGTCACGGGCTGACGCGCGCCCGGACGCGACGTACGCGCGATTACCGCGCCGTCAGTTCAGGACGTCGTTGAAACTGAGTTGCCCATCGTACAGCGCGCGGACCACCAGTTCGGTGCGGCTCGACACGCCGTAGCGTTTCTTGGCGCTCTCCAGATATTTGTGCACCGTGTCGGGCGACAGGCCGAGGAGGCGGCTGGCGACCCAGTTCGACTTGCCCTGCGCCGCGAGCACGACGCAATCGAGCTGACGCTGGGTCAGGCGCGGCACCCCGGCGCTGGCGCTGCGCTCGACGACCAGCCGCCGCGCCGCCTCGAAGGCGAAGCACGCCAGATACTGCGCGGCGGGCAGCGACCCTTGCGGCAATTCCTTGTCGCCCGCCGTGACGAACGAACACAGCCCCGATGCCTCGCCGGGGACATGGATCGGTATGGTGTAGCCGCGCTTCAAACCTTGCGCCTCGGCATTGGCCATATAGGCGTGGTGCTGGCGGGTCATCGTGATGAGCTTGGGCAGGTCGGCCCATGCGAACGGCGCGACCGACTTCTCGCATGCCACGAGGACAGGGTCGTGGACGTAGTAATCCTCGCTCGCCAGCAAGTTGCGCCACGCGGGCGGGAAGTCCGACAGCTGCACCGGCGACGCCGACAGCCGCGCGCTCACGCGCTGGACCATGCCGAAATAGTCGAAATCGAAGCGCCGTGTCGCGTCCGACAGCACATCGCTGATGCCATTCAGGTCGGCGGCGCCGCGCACGATGCGGACGAACTCCTGAACATCGCGAAACTGTTGCACACCTGCCCCGATTAGCCGCCATCGACGGCCCGCACGCCACGAACCGCTCGACCTCGCCAGACACTTCCCCCCAGCGGTCCGGCTGCCTATCTGCATAGGATGACGGCAGGAGTCTGACAACATGGCATCGACTGACAATGCGACGACAAGCGCGCTCGCGACGGCGACCCTCGCCGGTGGCTGTTTTTGGTGTACCGAGGCGGTGTTCGACGAACTCAAGGGCGTCACCGCGGTCGAATCGGGCTATATCGGCGGGCATCTCGCCGACCCCGACTATCGTTCGGTGTGTGACGGTACGACGGGACACGCCGAGGCGGTGCGCATCACCTTCGATCCGACGCAGGTCAGCTATGCCGACCTGCTCGACATCTTCTTCCACACCCACGACCCGACAACACTCAACCGCCAGGGGGGCGATGCGGGGACGCAGTATCGTTCGGCGATCTTCCCGCACAACCGCGCGCAGGAGGAGGAGGCCCGTGCGGCGATCGCGCGCAACCAGGCCGACTGGGACGCGCCGATCGTCACGACGATCGAGCCCGACGCCCCGTGGTACAAGGCCGAAAGCTATCACCAGGATTATTACAAGAACAACGCCGGATCGAACGGCTATTGCAGCGTTGTCGTCGGACCGAAGCTGGCAAAGTTTCGCAAGGGCTATGCCAGCCGGCTGAAGAGGGCGGCTTAACGGACGCGCGACCCCGCTCCCGCACATGCGGGAGCGGGGTTCGTACTTGGACTTACTTCACCTTGTACTTATCGTACCACTCGACGACCGTCAGGATCGATTGAAGCCACTGGCTGGGGCGTCCCATGCTGTGTCCCGCTTCGGGCAGGCGGACCATCATGGTGTCGACGCCGCGGATCTTGAGCGCACCGTAATAGGCCTCCGACTGCTCGATCGGCGTGCGGTAGTCGGCTTCGCCGTCGATCAGCAACGTCGGCGTGACGACTTTACCGACGAGGCTCAGCGTCGAACGCCGCCAGTAATCTTCATGGTTGTCCCACGGGTTGCCCGGCACCCAGTGGCGCACCGTCTCGGCCTGGATGTCGCTGGTCAACGCCTGCACGGTCCAGTCGGTGACCGGACGCAAGGCGGCGGCGGCGCGGAAGCGCGTCGTGCGTCCAATGGCGTTGGTGGTCAGCACGCCACCGCCCGAGCCGCCGCCGATGAACAGGTTGCGGCTGTCGATGTACGGCTGCTTCGCCATGTAGTCGACGCCCGCCATCAAGTCGTCGTGGTCCATTCCCGGATAGGTTTTGTCGATGGCATTGGCGAACTTCTCGCCGTAGCCGATGCTGCCGCGCGGGTTGGTGAACAGCACGACATAGCCAGCGGCGGCATAGAGCTGGTGCGTGATCGAGAACATCGGGCCATAATCGGTGTTCGGCCCACCGTGGATTTCGAGCGCGACCGGGTATTTCTTGATTGGATCGAAATTCGGCGGATACTGTACCCAGCCATCGATCGGCAGGCCGTCGCTCGACGTGTAATGGATCGCTTCGAGCTTGCCGATGACCTTTCCGGCGCGCCAGTCGGCGTTGAAGTCGACGGTCGCGATCTCCTTGCCACCGCGTGCGATGCCCAGTCCTGCCGGACGGTCGGCGAGCAGCGTCGTATAGGCGAACGTCCCGCCGCCCTCGCTGAACGACCCACCCGATGACGGCAGGTACAGGCGGGTACCGCCGACCTGCGGTACGACGACACGGGGCTTGCCCCCCGCCAGCGGCACCAGCGCGACGCGCGTCACGCCGGTATCGTTGTAGAAGGCGTAGAGACCCTTGCCGTCGGCGGCCCAGCTATAGTCGATAATCGGGCGGTCGAGCGTCCGCGTCAGGTTGCGCGCCTCGCCCCCGGAGGCGGGCATGACCCACAGGTCGGGCTGCGCGTAAAAGGTCGGCACCTCGAGCGCGCCGACGAAAGCCAGTGTCTTGCCATCAGGCGACAGGTGCGGGTTCTGCTCATTGCCCTTGGTCCGGGTCAGCTGGACGACGGCCCCGCCAGCCGCAGGCACGCTGAACAGGTCGCTCTCGCGCGCGCGCAAGTCGCGGTCGGCATCGAGCATCGCCGAGAACAGGACCGACTTGCCGTCGTTCGACCAGCTCACGGCGTTGTCGCCGACCTGGTCGAAGTCGCCCTTGGTCAGTTGCACCGTCACGCCACCGCTCGCGGGGACGACGAACAATTGGTCCGCCCCCGCCGTCGCATAGCCGCCGCCATCGCTGCGGTAGCTGAAGTCGGTAATCAGCTTGGGCGGCGGCGCCCAGGTCGCGCCCTCGGGCTTGTCGGGCATACCGGCAATCTTGCGCGGCGTCGCCTCGACGCGCGCGACGAAGGCGATGTGGCTGCCGTCGGGCGACCACGCGAAACCTTCAGGGCCCGACTTGAGGCTGGTGAGCGGATGTCCGATGCCGTCCGCGAGCGTCATCGTCCACAGCTGCGGCTTGCCGAGCCACGGCGCGACGTAGGCGATACGGGTCCCGTCGGGCGACCATTCGACATGCCCTGCCTTCGCCGCCGCGCCGATCAGCAGGTGCTTTTCGAGCGTGTTGCTCCCGCGCTTCGAATCGGTGAGCGTCGCCAGCCAGATCTCGCCCTGACGCGTATCGGTCTGGATGTCGAAGCTGGTGCGTGTGAACAGGATATGCCGTCCATCGGGCGCAACTTTGGGGTCGGTGACCATCGCCAGGCGGTAGAGATCGGCGGCCTCGAACGGCACCGGCGCGCCCGCGAGCGCAGGCGTCGCAAGCAGCAAGGTCAGGCAGGCAAAGGCTTTCAACACGGGTCCCCCGGCAACGACATGCCGCGACTGTGCCGCAGCGGTCACCGCGCGCCAAGCCGGTATCGCCGACCCTGCGGCCACCCTTCCCTTCGCGGACCGCTGCGCCTAACGGACGCGCGCATGTTCAACGACCGATCGACTCCGCTCAGCCTGCTCGCGACGCGCCGCTCGGGCAAGGCGCGCGACATGGTCGCGCCGGGGCCGACGGCGGGACAGCTCGACCGGCTGCTGACCGTCGCGGCGCGCGTCCCCGACCACGGCAAGCTCGCGCCGTGGCGCTTCATCGTCGTCGACAACCGGGCCGCACTCGCGGATGTTCTCGACGCCGCCTATCGCACCGAGACGCCCGAGGCAGGGCGGATCGCACTCGATGCGGTGCGGCGTTTTGCCGTCGAGGCCCCATGCCTCGTCGTCGTGATGAGCCGTCCGGTAGTCCCGAGCTCGATCCCGGTCTGGGAACAGGAGATGTCGGCGGGGGCGGCATGCGCGATGTTGTGCGCCGCCGCGTCGGCGATGGGCTTTGTCGCCAATTGGCTGACCGGCTGGGCGGCCTATTCGCCTGTCGTGACCGCCGCAATCGGCGAACCGGGCGAGCGTATCGCGGGCTTCGTCTTCGTCGGCACGGCGGCGAAGGACCTCGACGAACGCCCCCGCCCCGACCTCGCTACCGTGGTACGTCGCTGGGACGGTTGACGCCGCGCTGTTCTAGCGCGATACGACAGTGGTGTTCCACGGCGACCGCCCCATCTATCTCCAGATCCGCGACATCATCGTCGCGCGCATCATCGACGTGACCGACGGCGACGGCGGCCAATTGCCATCGGTGCGCGCGCTCGCTGCCGAGCTTGCGGTCAACCCGCTCACCGTCGCCAAGGCGTATCAGGAACTTCAGTCGGCAGGACTGGTCGCGGCGAAAAAGGGCGTCGGCCTGTACGTCGAGGCGGGCGCGCGCGCCGCACTGCTGCGCACCGAACGCGCGGCTTTTCTGCGCGACGAGTGGCCGCGCACCCGCGCCCGCGTCGAGCGGCTGGGACTCCGCCCGCAGGATCTCTTTGCCGAGGCCTGAGCACGGCCCGGTCCGTGACAAATCCGCGACACCGTCCTAACCGCCCCTGCATGGACAATGCCGCGCTCCTCGACGCCCTCGTCCCCGCGGTGCGCGCGGCAGGGGTGCTGATCGAAGCGGTTCGCATGCAGGGCTTCGAGACGCGCGATAAGGCCGATGACTCCCCCGTCACCGAAGCCGACGAGGCGGCCGAAGTGCTGCTGACCGCCGCGATCCGCGCGATCGACGACGCACCGATCGTCGGCGAGGAGGCACACGCCGGGGGCCACCGGCCCGACCCGTGCGCGCGGTTCTGGCTGATCGACCCGCTCGACGGCACGCGCGACTTCATCGCCGGGCGCGCGGGCTATTCGGTCAACGTCGCGCTGATCGAGCGCGGCGCGCCGGTGCTCGGCCTCGTGCTATCGCCGCGTGATGGCGTGCTGTGGGCGGGCGCCGCCGGGTTGGGCGCATTTCGCCAGGCGAGCGCGGATGCGCCGCGCCTGCCCGTCGCCGTCCAGCCGATGCGCCCCTTGCCCGTCGTCGTCGTCAGCCACAGCCACCTCGACCCCGCGACGCGCGACTGGGTGACCAGCCTCGGCGCATGTGTGCTCGAGCCGGCCGGGTCGAGCCTGAAGTTCTGCCGCGTCGCCGAAGGATCGGCCGACGTCTATCCGCGCTACGGCCCGACGATGGAGTGGGACACCGCTGCGGGTCACGCGGTGCTGCTTGCGGCGGGCGGCGCGATGCGCAGTCCCGACGGTGCGCCCTTCGCCTATGCCAAGCAGGGTTACTTCAACGGCCCTTTCCTCGCGGTCGGCGACAGCGCGGCGTTTGCTGCGCTGCCGCCGCTTTAGCTTACGCTGCGACCGTCGTGCGCCGGCGCGCAAAGCCCGTCATCGCAAAGCCGACAATCATCAGGCTCCACGTCGCTGGCTCGGGGACAGCGGCGAACGGCGTGTAGTTGCCGTGCTTGATCAGGATCTCGTTCGCCGAGTTACCGCCGCCGTGAATGCGTACCGTGCCCGTCACGGTCAGGCCGTTACCGCCCCAATTGTCGTTCGACCAGAAGAACAGCTCGTTCGTTGCGGTGCCAGCACCGCTCGGGTCGCCGGTCGCCGAGATGGCGAACGCCGTCCCGTCGATGTCGCTGATCGTGAAAGTCGCATCGCGCTTGGCGTAGAACTTGATCGTGTTGCCGGTCAGCGCCGCGAGGTCTGCCCCGCCCGGCGACGAGACGGTCGTGACGCCGTTGAGAGTGAACGACAGCGCGGTCGCGGTCCACGTCAGCGTGAACGGCACCACCGTTCCGCAACCCGCCGCGCCGCCCGACTGGCAGCCCCAGTTATACTGCGCCTGGTCGAAGTTTCCCGCGCCGACGTTGCTCGTCGCCTTGCCGACGGCGACCTCGAAAGTGCCGTTGAGCGCGGGATTGCTGTCGCCGCCGCGCAGTTCGACGCCGTAGACGCCTGCAGGGTTCGGCAGCGCCGGCACGACCTCGACGAAGGTGCCCGTCAGCGGCGCGAACGCCGGACTGACCTGCGTGACCGTCGCTGACGCCGCCGTCGCTCCCCCCAGCAACAGTGCCGCAACCGCGAGTATGGTCTTCTTCATTCCAGAAATCCCTTTGCTTAACCGTATGATGCTCAGACCGGCCCGCCACGTGCAAAACCATGCATGCAATGACGGTGCCAAAATGATTAACGATAGGTTTATAGTATCTTACCGGGGTGCAAGTTACCGAAGTGTAAATTATTCCGACACTTTGATAGTGCGGCGGGCGTAAACCTGCGTTGACTCGGCGGTCCCAGCGACGCAGAACGAACCCGCCGTCGGGGCCACCCGGCGTCTGCGCGGGAGAGTGCGGGGGTTCGACCTTCGCCGCCGAAGGAGCAAGCCGTCCCCGGCAATCTCTCAGGCACCAGGGACCGCGCGGAACGCATCAGCGGCAGTCTGGAAAGCGGGCGCCCCGGTTGCGGGGCCGCTCCACCGAAGGGGTAAGCCGGTCCGCCGGTCAAAGCTCTCAGGTGCAAGTGACAGACGGGGGCGCGCACGGCGGGATCGTCCGCCGTTCACTCTGTCACGGACTGCCGAATGGCCGACGCCGATACCCCCGTTCTGAACCTGCCGCTCGATGCGCTGCACCGCGCGCTCGGCGCTCGCATGGTGCCGTTCGCGGGCTACGCGATGCCGATCCAGTTCGAGGGCATCGTTGCCGAGCATAACTGGACTCGCACGCACGCGGGGCTGTTCGACGTCAGCCACATGGGACAGCTCGTCTTCGCGAACATCGACGACGCCAGGCTCGAAACACTGCTGCCGGGAGATATCATCGGCTTGAAGCAAGGCGTGCTGCGCTACTCGATGTTGCTCGACGAGGCCGGCGGCATCCTCGACGACCTGATGGTAACGCGGCGTGGCGGTGGGGCGGGGGGCGACCTCTACATGGTGGTCAACGGCGCGACCAAGCACGACGACCTCGCGGTGTTTCGGGCAGCGGGGCTGGCCCCCGCACACCGCGACGACTGGGCGCTGCTCGCACTGCAGGGGCCTGAAGCGGTTGCGGTCCTCGAACGCTTGGCTCCAGGTGTCGCCGCCCTGAGCTTCATGCGTGGCGGCGCGTTCGAAGTGCTCGGACATCCGGCGTGGATCAGCCGTTCGGGCTATACCGGCGAGGACGGTTTCGAGATTTCGGTCGCCGCCGACGCCGTCGAGGCTGTGGCGCGCGCGCTGCTCGCTGCCCCCGAGGTCAAGCCGATCGGGCTGGGCGCGCGCGATTCGCTGCGCCTCGAAGCCGGACTGCCGCTCTACGGCCACGACCTGACGCCGGCGATCACCCCCGTCGAAGCGGGGCTCAGCTTCGCGATCTCGAAGCGCCGCAAGGCCGAGGGCGGCTTCCTCGGCGCGGCGCGCATCCTCGACCAACTGCTGAACGGCCCACCAAAGCGCCGCGTCGGCCTCAAGGTCGAGGGTCGCCTGCCCGCGCGCGAAGGCGCGACGGTCGTCGCGGCCGAAGGCGTCGTCGGTACGGTGACCAGCGGCGGCTTCGGCCCCGCGCTCGGCTGCCCGATCGCGATGGCGATGGTCGATGCGCGGTACGCCGCCGATGGCACAAAACTCGGTCTCGATGTGCGCGGGCGCATCCTCGACGCGACCGTGGTGCCGATGCCCTTCTTCCCCAAATCCTATGTCCGTACCGGAGCACCGCGATGACGCGCTATTTCACCAGAGAACATGAATGGGTCGAGGTGTCGGGCGTTGCCGGCACGGTCGGCATCACCGATTATGCGCAGGGTCAGCTCGGCGATGTCGTGTTCGTCGACCTGCCCGCGCCGGGCAAGCCGCTGACACGCGGCAAGGACGCCGCCGTGGTCGAGTCGGTCAAGGCGGCATCGGACGTCTACGCACCGGTGTCGGGGGTGGTGACCGAGGCCAACGCGGCGCTCGACGCCGACCCGGCGCTGGTCAACACCGCGCCCGAGACCGACGGCTGGTTCTTCAAATTGACGCTCAGCGACGCGAGCGAACTCGACGGCCTGATGCACGAGGACGCCTACAAGGCGTTCGTCGCGAGCCTCTAGGGCGTGATGACACGCCGTGTCATCGAAGCGACGGGCCTGCCGCCCGCGAACGGCGGCTATGCACAAGCGGTCGAGATCGGCGGCGCGACGCGACTGCTGTTCATCAGCGGGCAGATACCGGTCACGACCAATGCCATCGTACCCTCGGGCTTCCCGGCGCAGGCGCGGCTGGTGTGGCGGCACTTCATCGCGCAGCTCGAGGCAGCGGACATGACCCTCGACGATCTCGTCAAGATCACGATCTACCTCGCCGAGCGCATCTACGCCGCCGAGAACCGCGCGATCCGGCTCGAGATTCTGGGCGGACGCCGCGTCGCGATGACGGTGATCATCACCGACATCTTCGATCCGGCGTGGCTGATCGAAATCGAAGGGATTGCCGCGCGATGACCGATGCGACCCACCGTTGGGACCCAGCGACCTATGCGACGCACGCGGCCTTCGTTCCCGCACTCGGCGGCGCGGTGCTCGACCTGCTCGCGCCCAAGGCGGGCGAGCGCATCCTCGATCTCGGCTGCGGTGACGGCGTACTGACCGCGAAGCTCGTCGCTGCGGGGGCAGAAGTTGTCGGCGTCGACGCGGACCCGGCGATGATCGCCAGCGCCATCGACAAGGGCCTCGATGTGCGACCGATGGACGGGCGGCAGTTGACCTTCGACGGCGAGTTCGACGCGGTGTTCTCGAACGCCGCGCTGCACTGGATGGGCAACCCTGCGCCGGTGACGGCGGGCGTCTGGCGCGCGCTCCGGCCCGGCGGGCGCTTCGTCGCCGAGGCCGGCGGCTTCGGCAATATCGCGGCAATCCGCGTCGGCCTCAACGCGGTCCTGAAGGCGCGTGGCTTCACCCCGGCGTTCGAGGGGATGAGCTATTACCCGACCGCCGAGGCGCATCGAACGGTGCTCGAAGCGCAGGGTTTCGACGTCATGTCTTGCGAGCTGATCCACCGCCCGACGCCGCTGCCGACCGGCATGAGCGCATGGCTGCAGACCTTCCGTGGCGGCTTCATCGACAGCGCGGGCGTACCGCCCGGCCAGCGCAGTCAGGTCATCGAGGACACCCGCGCGCTGCTCCGTCCCGTGCTGGCGGACGACGCGGGCAACTGGATCGCGGACTACGTGCGGCTGCGATTCAGCGCGCGCAAACCGGAGTAGAGACATGCGTTACCTCCCCCTCACCCCCGCCGACCGCACCGACATGCTCCGCACCATCGGCGCGCCCGGCATCGACGCGCTGTTCGCCGACGTGCCCGAGGCGGCGCGCCTGGCCGGTCCGATCCACGGCCTTTCCGCACACATGGGCGAACTCGAGGTTGAGCGCGCGCTGTCGAAGATGGCGGCGAAGAACCTGACTGCCGGGACGACCCCGTTCTTCCTCGGCTGCGGCGCGTACAAGCACCATGTTCCCGCCAGCGTCGATCACATCATCCAGCGCGGCGAGTTCCTGACGAGCTACACGCCCTACCAGCCCGAGATCGCGCAGGGCACGCTGCAGGTGCTGTTCGAATTCCAGACGCAGGTCGCGCGGCTGTTCGGCATGGAGGTTGCCAACGCATCGATGTACGACGGCAGCACCGCGATGACCGAAGCCGTCTTCATGGCGCGCCGTATCACGCGGCGCACCAAGGCCTTGGTGTCGAGCGGTGTCCATCCGCACTACGTCGCGGTGCTGCGCACCCTGACTCGCTTCACCGACGACGACATCGTGACACGCACCCCCGACCTGACCGCCGATGACTATCTCGTCGAGCTGGCGGCGAGCGTCGACACGGACACCAGCTGCGTCGTCGTGCAAAACCCCAGCCTGTTCGGGCATGTCGCCGACCTGACCCCGCTGGCGGCGGCCTGCCACGCCCACGGCGCGCTGCTGATCGTCGTCGTCACCGAAGTTGTGTCGCTTGGGAGCATCAAGTCGCCGGGCGAGATGGGGGCCGATATCGTCGTCGGCGAGGGCCAGAGCATCGGCAATGGCCTCAACTTCGGCGGCCCGTACCTCGGGCTGTTCGCGTGCCGCGAGAAGCACGTCCGCCAGGCCCCCGGTCGCCTGTGCGGCGAAACGCAAGATGCCGACGGGCGCCGCGGCTTCGTGCTGACGCTGAGCACGCGCGAACAGCATATCCGGCGCGAAAAGGCGACGTCGAACATCTGCACCAACTCCGGCCTGTGTGCGCTGGCGTTCACGGTGCACATGAGCCTGCTGGGCGAACATGGCCTGCGCAAGCT
>JBBQVB010000028.1:0-24524 GCA_038211965.1 Sphingomonadales bacterium | reverse complement strand
CTCCGCAACACCACCCTGCCCCGGCTGCGGCTCAGCTCGATCGACAGCATCGAGGCCGACCCGCTGCTGCTCGACCTGCTCGGCGCCGAACCTCGGCTGATGCCGCAGCTGCATCTGTCGCTGCAGTCGGGCGACGATCTGACCCTCAAGCGCATGAAGCGCCGCCATCGCCGCGACGATGCGCTCCGCTTCTGCGCCGACCTGCGCGCGCGGCGGCCGGGATTCGCCTTCGCCGCCGACCTGATCGCGGGCTTTCCGACCGAGACCGAGGCGATGTTCGCAAACACGCTCGCTCTCGTCGACGACTGCGGGCTAACGCAGCTTCACGTCTTTCCATACAGCCCGCGCCCCGGCACGCCCGCCGCGCGGATGCCGCAAGTCGCCCCCGCCGTCGCGCGTGAACGTGCAGCGCGGCTGCGCGCGCTCGGCGAGGCGCGCACCGCGAGCGTACTCGCCGCCGCCGTCGGTCAGCCGCAGCGCGTCCTCGTCGAGCGTTCGGGGACGCGCGGACGCACCGAAGCCTATCTGCCCGCCAACGTGCCGCCGTCGCCGCCGGGCAGCATCGTCGCGGTGACGGCGCGCGCCGTCGCCGACAACCGCCTGGAGTGCGCATGACCCCCCCGACCGGCTGGCTCGCGAAACTGCGCAGCGGCCTCGCGCGCTCGTCGGAAAAGCTCGGCGCGGGGCTCGGCGTGCTTGCCACCGCGCGCCTCGACGAGGCGGCGCTCGAGCGCATCGAGGAGGCGCTGATCGCCGCCGACCTCGGCATCGGCGTCGCGGGCCGCGTCGTCGAGCGGCTGCGGGCGGAGAAGTTCGACACCGCCATCGACGAGGGCGGCATCCGCGCGGCGGTCGCCGCCGAGATCGAGCGCACGCTGATCCCCGTCGCCAAACCGCTCGCCGTCACCGCGTTCCCGCGCCCGCAGGTCATCCTGGTCGTCGGCGTCAACGGCTCGGGCAAGACGACGACGATCGCCAAGCTCGCGCACCGCTTCGTCGAGCAGGATTACACCGTGATGCTCGCGGCGGGCGACACCTTCCGCGCGGCCGCGACCGAGCAGCTCAAGATCTGGGGCGAGCGCGCCGGGGTGCCGGTGATCGCCGGTCCCGAGGGCGGCGACGCCGCGGGGCTGGCGTTCGGCGCGTTCGAGGCGGCGCGCAAGGCGGGCACTGACGTGCTGATCATCGACACGGCGGGTCGCTTGCAGAACAAGGCGGGGCTAATGGCCGAACTTGCCAAGGTGCGCCGCGTCCTGAACAAGCAGTCGGTGACCGCGCCGCACGACACGGTGCTGGTGCTCGATGCGACGACGGGCCAGAATGCCCTCGACCAGATCGCGGTGTTCCGCGACATCGCCGGGGTGACGGGGCTGGTGATGACCAAGCTCGACGGCACCGCGCGCGGCGGCGTCCTCGTTGCGGCGGCCGAGCGCTTCGGGCTGCCGATCCACGCGGTGGGCGTCGGCGAGGGGATGGGGGACCTGCGCAGCTTCGATGCGAAGGATTTCGCGGCGGCGCTGGCGGGGGGGTGATCTTCCCCCTCCCCTCACTGCGCAGCGCAGAGAGGGGAGGGTGGAGAGAAGACTACGCCGCCTTGCCGCACTCCCCCGCCGTCTTGATGAAGTCCCACACGACGCTGGCGAATGGCGGCTTCACCTCGCCCGACCACTCGTCCATCTTGTCGTAGAGCTTCGACGCGCCCGCCATCATCTGCGGGGTCGCGACGGCGGTAAACGGGGCGAGCAGCGTCCGCCACTCGGCGACGAAGGCCTGCGCCGCCGGGCTCGCGGGGTCCATCGGCAGCGCCGCTTCGATGCGCGCCGACAGATCAGCCCAGGATTTGGAATAGGCGTCCTGATCGAACCCGTCGGGCGTCGCGGCGAACTTGCGCTCGGCCCACTCCGCCTTTTCTTCGGGCGTGTAGTAGCGGTCGGTGACCTTGTTCCAGGCGTCGGCGTCGGACATCGTTTTGGCTCCTTGCTTGATGATGGTACAAAAACTGTCGAGATCGGGGAGTTGCCCGCGCGCCAATGCGCCGCGCGCGGCTTTCAGGGCGCGTGAGGCGTCGTCGATCCCTGCACGCTCGGCAGCGAGATGCGCGAGTTGCGCGTCGATCAGCCGCGCGAGATCGAGCCCGCGTTCGCCGAGCAGCGCGCCGATGCGCGTCAGCGTGAACCCCGCCGCCTTGAGCGCGGTGATCTGGTGCAGCCGCGCGAGTTCCGCCGCGCCATAGCGCCGCTGCCCCGCCGCCGACCGCTGGCTGCCGAGCAACCCGCGCGCCTCGTAAAAGCGCAACGTCCGCGCCGATAGGCCGGTGCGGCGACAGACTTCGGTGATCGACAACGTCTCCATGAACCGAGTCGTAGCCGATGACGTTACGTCAAGCGCAAGGGGTATTTTGCTGTTTGGATTTGCGATGGTAGAGAAACGCGCACACCGGCTTGAGAGACTTGGGACGGCCGGCCCCGATTTGCCCGGGATCGTTGTCGCGGACGAGGTTTTCGAGCGCCGCTACCGATGTCGTTCTGACTCATCGATCCATTTCGATATACGAATTTCGACCGGAAACGCGCGTCTTCAAAGGTTGACCATGCACGACCGCCATGCCCCCGCCCCCGAACTTCTCGCCAAGACCGAGACGCTGATCGAGGCGTTGCCGTATCTGCAGCGCTATGCCGGCAAGACCTTCGTCGTGAAGTACGGCGGGCACGCGATGGGCGACGCGGCGCTGGCGGCGGACTTTGCCGAGGATATCGTGCTGTTGAAGGCGGTCGGCATCAATCCGGTGGTGGTCCACGGCGGCGGGCCGCAGATCGGCGCGATGTTGAAGCGCCTCGATATCCGCAGCGAGGTCGTCGACGGGCTGCGCGTCACCGATGCCGCGACCGCCGAGATCGCCGAAATGGTGCTGGCGGGCTCGATCAACAAGGAAATCGTCGCGGCGATCAACCGCGCCGGAGGGCTCGCCGCAGGAATTTCGGGCAAGGACGCCAACCTTGTCCGCGCCGAAAAGGTCAGCCGCACGACGCGCGATCCGGGCAGCGCCATCGAGCGCGAGATCGATCTGGGCTTCGTCGGCGAGCCCGCGCATGTCGACCGTACGCTGATCGACACGCTGATCGCGGCGGGCATCACGCCGGTGATCGCCCCCGTCGCGGCGGGCGACGACGGCCACACCTATAATATCAACGCCGACACGATGGCGGGGGCAGTGGCCAGCGCGATCGGTGCGACGCGGTTCTTCCTGCTCACCGACGTGCCCGGGGTGCTGAGCCGTGACGGCGCGGTGCTCACCGATCTCGATCCGGCGAAGATCGCCGACCTCGTCGCCGACGGCACGATCTCGGGGGGGATGATCCCGAAGATCGAGACGTGCGTCGCGGCGGTGAGCGCGGGGGTCGACGCGGCGGTCATCCTCGACGGGCGCGTGCCGCATGCGATGCTGCTCGAAATCTTCACGCGGCGCGGCGTCGGGACGCTGGTCCACGCCTGACGCTTACTCCGGCGGGTTCGGATCGAGGCTGCGCCAGTCCTGCGTCACGAACGTCTCCTCGATCGCGGTGCGCGTTTCGAGGCTGCCGTTCCTGATCCAGTGCCACGTCCGGCAGCGGGTCAGGCCATCGTCGGCAAGCTGGATCATCTCGTAGAGGTACAGCGACGGGTCGCCGGTCCGCTGCCAGTAGAGCATCATCGTCCGCGACTTTTCGTCGAGGCCGACTTCGGCGGCCCAGCCGATGATCAGCTCGTTGTCCCACCAGACGCGCTTGTCGCGGTAGGCGGCCGGAAACTCGCGCGTCTCGGTGCGCCCGTCGGGCCAGGTGTAGTAATTCGTCTGGTGGTAGGGCGCGCCGCCCGATGCCCCCTCGTCGAGGAAGCGGCAGAACAGCCGCGAGGCGTGCTCGTCGATCTTGTCGCCGGCGGCATTGTAATAGCGGTAGTGGCCGTCCCAGACGCCCTCGTGGCGCGCCAGCAGCGGCATGTCTTCACGGATGCCCATCAGCTGGTCCCTTCGAGTGTGTCGAGGATATGGTCGAGAAGCAGCCGCCCGCTGCGGGCCTGGAGCAACGCGCGATGGCGCACAGCCAGTGCAGCGGGATCGAGGTCGGCGGGGTCGAAGTCGATGGCGCTGGCAGCGGCGGGCGCGAACCACGGGTCGAAGATCGTCTGCGCGCGAACGCACTGCCACGCGCGCTGGAGATACGCGCCGTAGCGGTCGGGGGCGAGGTCGGGCAGGCCGTGCGCGCGCCAGTCGGCGAGGTTGCCGCGCGGGGCAGCGGGCGCACCCGCCAGCGCCGCGCTGAGGCCGAAGCCTTCGGCGGGCACGTCCGCCGCGACGCCGAGCGCCGCGCGCGTCGCCGCGACCACCGCGCGCCAGCCGTCGAGGCCGGGCGGCGGCACCGACCAGTCGTCGCTCAGCCCGTGCCCCGGCAGGTCGATGGCAAGCACCCCGTCACGCGCCGCGACGACCGCCGCACTGCCCGGCGCGTGGAGCACGACTGCGGCCGCGTCGCGTGGTCCCTGCCAGTGAATCATGCCGTCGAAGCCTGCGGCGACGACGTGAACGAAGCCTGCATCATCCCGGTCGGCAGGCAGCCGAGCGACCGGCGCAGGCGACGCCAGCAGCCACGCGCGGCACGCCGCATCGACCTCGGCAGGCGTCGTCAGCGGGCGGATTTCCCAGTTCGACGGAATCTCGCCCATGCGTGCCAGATGCGCCTTGAGCGGGTCGCCGTCGTACGCCGTCAGCAGTACCGGCGGGGTCGGTGCCCCCGCCTCGGGCATGTCGCGATTGGCGCGTAGCACGGCGGCATAGCCGAGGCGGAAGGTGTCGCCCGCCGCGAGCACCTCCATGACCAGCGGATCGATCTTGAGCGGATCGCCGGTGGCCATTGCCATGCGCGTCGCCGGCGTCGCGCGGTACCACGGGAAGAACCACGTCTGTTCGAGCAGCCGCCCCCACAGCCAGGCAAGATGCTCGCCATAGGGCATCGGCAGGAACGGCGGCGTGTAGTTCGCGGCGAAATCGGCCTTTTCGGCCTCGGTCCACACCGCATAGCCGTTGGCGGCAATTGCCGTGAAACGATCGGGCGCGCGCTTGGCGGCGGTGATCAGCGTGATCGCCCCCGAGTGCATGCCGTACGCCCCGGTCTGCGCCAGCCCGACGGCATTCATGAACGCCAGCACGGCGTCGGCGTAATTCTCGGTCTCGGGGTTCGTGTGGTCGAGCGGCTGCGAATCGCCGAAACCCGGCGTATCGGGGGCGTAGAGGGTGAAGTCGCCCGCCCAGTCGCGCAATTTCTCGAGATGCTCGGCCGACGAGCGCGGCGACTGGTGGATGAGAACCACCGGCGGGCCCGAACCCGAACGGCGATAGTGCACCCGGCGGACGAAGCCCGACGGATCGCGGACATCGACAAAATGGCGGGTGATCATGGCGCGGCCTCGATGAGTTCGATGAGTTCTCCCGCCGCGCCCGTCACGCACGCGCTGCGGCGCCCGGCGTAAAGCGGCCCGTCGCGTCGGGCGGGGGGTGCGAGGAACGGCGCGCGCACCGCGTCGAGATCGCGCACGACGAACGAGATCATCGCGTTGCCCGGCGGCAGTTCGCCCGGGACGCCGGGCCGCGCGGTCGCTGCCGCCGGATACTGGTCGACCTCGGTCGCGGGCAGTCGACCCGTCGCGGTCATCGTCATCGCGGTCAGCGTGTCGGCAGGCAGGCCGAAGCTGTTGTTGATGACGCTGTAGGGGATCGTCCACGTCTCACCCGCTTCGAACCCGAGCGCATCGACGTGGAACGCCAGTGCGGCCTCCCGGTCGGGGGCGGCGAGCACCGCGATGAACATGTGATCGACCCACGCCTGCGCCGACGGCAGGTCGAGTCCGCCGCTTTCTGGCTTTAGCACCTGGTTGAGATACAGCACTTCGCCGCCGCGCGCCGTCACCTGGAACGGGATGAAGGTGTCGAACCCCGGCACCAGCTTGGGCGCGCCGATCACCGTGAAGCCGTCGCCTATCTGTTCGTGGAGCGCCCAGACATCGGCGACGGTCAGCTCGAACGCCGCCCAGCCGTGGCTGCGCAGCGGCACATAATCGGGCACCGGCGTGCCCTCGACGAGGCGCAGGTAGCCGGGGGCGCCGTCCGAGGCGAGCAGCACGCTCCGCTTCCCCGCACTCGCGGGTGCACGCCATGAGGCGGCGAGATCGGCGGGCACCGCGCCGTCGTCGATCACCCGCAACCGCAGCGCGCGCGTATAGTCGGCAAGGCTCGCGGCGAGGTCGGGCACCACCGCCGTGCCGCACTTGATGCGGCCGGGAACGTCGAAGGCATGGGGCATCATCGCGCGCATCATTGTCCGGACAAATCGCCTCGACAAGCCCCCTTGGCCTTGCGAAGACTGTCGCCAATTCGGCGGCAGGACGGCAGGCGCATGGCGGAACTTCTCGGCACGCGGATGACCGATGACGGGCGAACGGCGCGCCAGATCTTCGATGCGGTGATGGCCAATCCGGCGCGCGCGCGCTTCGGCTTCGGGGAGCGCCTTGCGGTGGTCAATGTCGACTTCCAGAACGCCTACACGCGCCTCGACGAGTATAAGACCGCCTACGAGACCGACCCCGACCAGATCGCCCACGCCAACCGGATCAGCGCGCTGGCCCGAAGCGTGGCGATGCCCGTGGTGTGGACGCGCGTCGCCTACGCCGCCGACGCCAGCGACGCAGGCGTCTGGGGAACGCGGACCAATACCGCCGACTCGCTCCAGAACATCAAATACGGCGACCGGCGGCACCAGTACGACGACCGCTGCGACATCCAGCCGAACGACACGCAGTTCACGAAGCGCATGCCGAGCGCCTTTTTCGAGACACCGCTCGCGTCGCTGCTCGTCTGGCACCGCGTCGACACCGTCGTCGTCACCGGCGGCTCGACCTCGGGCTGCGTCCGCGCCACGGCGGTCGACGCGCTCAGCCACGGCTACCGGACGATCGTGCCGCTCGAGACCACCGCCGACAAGCTCGCAAGCTATCACTACGCCAGCCTGACCGACTTGCAGCTGAAGTACGCCGACGTGTTGCCGGTCGCGGAAGTCGCCGAGTGGCTCGCGGCGCGAGTGGCCTGAGGCGCGGCATCGCGACGGGTTGATCGCGCGGCCAAGGCGACTAACGCGGCGATGTGACCGTCCTTATCCCCGTCCTCGGCGACCAGCTCAGCGCAACCCTCGCCAGCCTGCGCGATGCCGATCCGGCCGACGCCGTCGTGCTGATGGTCGAGGTGGCCGACGAGACGACCTATGTCTGGCACCACAAGAAGAAGATCGCGCTGATCCTGTCGGCGATGCGGCATTTCGCGGCCGAGCTGCGCGCGGGTGGCTGGACGGTCGACTATGTCGAGCTCGACGCACCGGGCAACACCGGGAGCTTTACCGGCGAAGTCGGGCGCGCGCTGACCCGCCATGCCGTCACGCGCATTCGTACCGTCGAGGCGGGCGAGTGGCGCGTGCTGGCGATGCAGCAAGGCTGGTCAGCGGCGTTCGGCGTGCCCGTCGAGATCGTCCCCGACGACCGTTTCCTGTGTTCGAAGGCCGACTTCCTCGACTGGGCGAGCGCGCGCAAGCGGCTGGTAATGGAGGATTTCTACCGCGAGATGCGCAAGCGGACGGGCGTGCTGATGAGCTTCGGCAAGCCCGTCGGCAACAAATGGAACTTCGACCACGACAACCGCAAGACCCCGCCCCGCGGGCTCAACACGCCGGGGATCGCGACCTTCGAACCCGACGCGATCACCCGAGATGTGCTGGCGCTCGTCGCGGCGCGTTTTGCGGCGCACTTCGGCGACCTCGAACCCTTCCGCTTGGCGACGACGCGCGCCGAGGCATTGTTGGCGCTCGACCACTTCATCGCGCACGCGCTGCCGCGCTTCGGCGACTATCAGGACGCGATGGTCGCGGGGCAGGACCATCTCTGGCACGCCGCGCTGTCGCCCTATCTCAACTGCGGGCTGCTCGGGCCGCGCGAGGTCATCGACGCGGCGGTCCGCGCCTTCGACGACGGCGACGCCCCGCTCAACGCCGTCGAGGGCTTCGTCCGCCAGATCCTCGGCTGGCGTGAGTACGTGCGCGGCATGTATTGGCTCGAGGGGCCGGACTACACCGCCTCGAATGCGCTCGGCGCGACGCGCGACCTGCCCGACTTCTACTGGACCGGTGACACCGACATGCGCTGCATGGCCGAGGCGATCGGCTCGACAAAGCGCGAGGCGTACGCCCACCACATCCATCGCCTGATGGTGCTCGGCAACTTCGCCATGCTCGCGGGCGTCGACCCGCACCAGGTTCATGTCTGGTATCTGATCGTCTATGCCGACGCGTACGAGTGGGTCGAGGCGCCCAACGTCATCGGCATGAGCCAGTTCGCCGATGGCGGGCGGCTGGGGTCGAAGCCCTATGCCGGGGGCGGGGCGTACATCGACCGGATGTCGGACTATTGCGGCAAGTGCCGGTATCGGGTGAAGCTCAAGACCGGCCCCGACGCCTGCCCGTTCAACGCGCTGTACTGGGGTTTCCTCGCGCGCCACCGCGACACGCTCAAGTCGAACCAGCGGCTGTGGCGCATGTACGACGGCTGGGACCGGCTTGGGCCCGAGCGGCAGGCGGCGACCCGCGCGAGCGCGGCGGCGTTCCTCGACAGCCTGCCGCCAGGGTCGAAGGCGTGGACGCGGTAGGTTCCCGCACCCGCATGTCTCGCCTAGACACGCCCCCGTGCCCGCCCATCTCGCCCGCCTGACCCTAGCCGACTTCCGCTCCTACAGCGCTGCAGAAGTGAGCGCGGGGCCCGGGCTGGTGGTGGTGACGGGCGACAACGGCACGGGCAAGACCAACCTCCTCGACGCGATCTCGCTGCTCGGGCCGGGGCGCGGCCTGCGCGGTGCGGCGTTATCGGAGGCATCGCGCGCCGACGGGCCGGGCGGCTGGAGCGTCGCGGCGCGGCTCGAAACCGCGGGCGGCAGCGTCGAACTCGGAACGGGGACGGCCGCCAGCGCGCCCGAGCGCCGGGTCGTACGCATCAACGGCGCGGGCAGCAGCGCGGCGGCGCTCGGCGAGTGGCTGGCGCTGGTCTGGCTGACCCCGGCGATGGACCGGCTGTTCGCCGAGACGCCGGGCGCGCGGCGGCGTTTTCTCGACCGGCTGGTGCTGGCGCTCAACCCCGGCCACGCGCGCGCGACGCTGCGCTACGATGCCGCGATGCGCGCGCGGACGCGGCTGCTCACCGGCGACGCCACGCCCGATCCGGCGTGGCTGAGCGCGCTCGAGGATGCCATGGCGGAGCATGGCCGCGACGTCGCGCGGGCGCGTGCCGAGACCGTCGTGGCGCTCGCCGACGCGCTCGCGCGGACGCTGCCGGGCGTGTTCGCGCAGCCGCTGGTGGCGCTCGCGGGAAACGACGCGGGCGACGATTTTGCCGGCGCGCTGGCGGGGTCGCGCGCCGCCGATGCGGCCGCAGGGCGCGCCCTGATCGGCCCGCATCGCGCCGACCTGCTCGTGCGCCACGCCGCCAAGGACGAACCCGCCGCGCGTGGCTCGACGGGCGAGCAGAAGGCGCTGCTGATCGCGCTGATCCTTGCGCATGCGGGGCTGGTCGCGGTGCGCACCGGACAGCCGCCGCTGCTCCTCCTCGACGAGGTTGCAGCGCATCTCGACGCGCAGCGGCGCGCGGCGCTGTTCGAGCGGTTGGCGGCGACGGGGGCGCAGGTCTGGATGACCGGCACCGACGCCGCACTGTTCGCCGATGCCGGCGCAGCAACGCGGCTGCACGTCGAGGGCGGTCGGGTGACGGCCTAAAGCTCGGGCAGTTCGCTCGCGCCGGGGTCGCCGGCGAACAGCAGACGCTGTGCAGCGCGCCGGGCGAAGCGCAGCGTCTCGGCCTTGCGCCGCGCCGGGGCGAGCGGCACCAGGGTGGCGGCGCGGACCGCGGCAGCATCCCAGCGGTCGGCCACCAGCAGGCCGCAACGGTCGGGCTGGAACCACGGCGCATCGAACGGTGCGAGGTCGAAACCCTGCGGCACCGCCCAATAGAAACGGTCGCAATAGTCGAGATATTCGGGCCATTTGAGGTCGCCGCGCAGGTCGGCGAGCGAAACCTTGACCTCGACGAGGGTGACGCAGCCCCTGGCGTCGATCGCCACGATGTCGGCGCGGCGGCCATTGCCGAGCGGCACCTCGGCGAGCGGCGCAAAGCCCTGCCGGAACAGCAGCCGCGAGACGCCGCGCACGACGTCGAGCGCGACGAGCGGGGCGGTCGTGGGCAGGGTGGCGGCGATCACCGCGCCGATGTATCGGGAACAGGCCGTGAACGCCAGTCCCGTCGGGTCGGCCTAGTTGACCGGCCCCTGCCGTCGGTAGCTGAGCGCCTCGGCGATGTGGAGGCGCGTCACGGCCTCGCTACCCGCCAAGTCGGCAAGCGTGCGCGCGACGCGCAGCACGCGGTGATAGCCGCGCGCTGACAGCCGCAGCGCCTGCGTCGCCTGTGTCAGCAGCCGCCCGCCCGGCTCGTCGGGGGTGGCGACCTCGGCAAGCAGCTTGCCGTCGGCCTCGGCGTTCGAGCGCACACCACGCCCCTCGTAGCGCGCCGTCTGGAGGCTGCGCGCCGCCGCGACGCGCGCCGCGACGACCGCGCTGGTCTCGCACGCGGGCGGCAGGCTGAGGTCGGCCGCGCTGACCGCCGCGACGTCGATGTGGAGATCGATACGGTCGAGCAGCGGCCCCGACACCCGTGCCTGATAGTCGGCGGCGCATTTCGGCGCGCGCGAGCACGCCATCGCGGCGTCGCCAAGGTGCCCGCAGCGACAGGGGTTCATCGCGGCGATCAGCTGGACCCGCGCCGGGTAGGTGACGTGCGCGGCGGCGCGCGCGACCATGACCTGCCCCGTCTCGAGCGGCTGGCGCAGCGAATCGAGGACGCCGCGCGGAAACTCGGGCAGCTCGTCGAGAAACAGCACGCCGAGATGCGCGAGGCTGACCTCGCCTGGGCGGGCGCGCGCGCCGCCGCCGACGAGCGCGGGCATCGATGCCGAGTGGTGGGGCGCACGGAACGGCCGCGCGCGCAGCAACCGTCCGCCCTCCAGCTCGCCCGCCATCGACGCGACCATCGACACTTCGAGCGCTTCCGACGGCGTCAGCGGCGGCAGGATGCCCGGCAGCGCTGCGGCGAGCAGCGACTTGCCCGACCCCGGCGGGCCGCTCATCAGCAGGTTGTGGCCCCCGGCGGCGGCGATCTCGAGAGCGCGTTTGGCGGTCTCCTGACCCTTGATCTCGCTGAGGTCGGGGCCGCCGAAATGCGCTTCCGCCATGCTGCGGACGGGAGCGGCGAGAAGCTGCGTCCCCTTGAGATGATTGATCAGCGCCAGCAGGTCGGGGGCGGCGAGCACCTCGACCTCGCCCGCCCACGCCGCCTCGCCGCCCTGACTGGCCGGGCAGATCAGCCCGAGGTCGCGACCCGACGCATGGAGCGCCGCGAGCAGCACGCCGGGGACGCTCGCCAGCCTTCCGTCGAGGCCCAGTTCGCCGACCGCGATGTACCCGCTCAGCGTTTCCGCATCGACCATGCCCATCGCGGCGAGCAGCCCGAGCGCGATCGGCAGGTCGTAGTGCGAGCCTTCCTTGGGCAGGTCGGCGGGCGACAGATTGACCGTGATACGACGCGGCGGCAGCGCGAGGCCGATCGCGTCGAGCGTCGCCTGGACCCGCTCGCGGCTTTCCTTGACCGCTTTGTCGGGCAGGCCGACGATGTTGAACATCGGGCTGTGACCGGCGATCTGCACCTGGACGTCGACACTGCGCGCCTCGAGCCCCAGGAACGCGACGGTTCCGACGTGCGCGACCATGTTGCCCCCGAAAAATACTCGCCCCGCCGCGACCTTAGCCGTCCGCGCGCAACACGCAAACGCCCGCCGCATTTGTGACAAACGCCGCCCTTAAGCGCCCGTCCGTGCGCCGCCCGACCTTCCTCCAGACCCTGATCCGCAGCGAGCCCGTGCGCGTCGTGCAGCTCGGCGCGGGGCTGCTGCTGATGCTCGTCGGGCCGGTCGTCGGCGCGACGATACCGGTGCCGCTGCCGGTCGGGCTGATCCTGTTCGGTGCGGGCCTCGCGCTGGTGCTCAGGAACTCGGGCTGGGCGCGGCGGCGCTATGTGCGCTGGAAGCGGCGCTATCCGCGCGCCGGCAAGATCACCGAATTCGGGCTGCAGCGCCACCGCCGCTTCGGCGACTGGTTCCGGCGGGGCACCTAGCCGAGGCGCGCCGTCCAGCGCCGGATTTCGCCGACCCAGGCCTCGGAATTGTCGAGCACCGCACTATGCCCCGCGCCGGGTACGACGCGCGTTTCGGCGTGCGGCACGCGCCGCGCCAGCTGTGCGATGGCGCTCGGCAGCATCTCGTCATACTCGCCGGTCAGGAACAGCACGGGCACGGCAATCCGCGGCAGCAGCGGTTCGCCGTTGTAGAAACGCAAGCTGCCGCTCGCCGCTGTCTCGCCCGCGCCCCACATCGTGCCATAGACGCGCGGGCTGAACGCCCGGGGCATCGCCTCGCGGTAGGCGGCGATAGCGGGTGGCACGGGGCGGCGGCGGTCGAAGGTCGCGTCCCACACTGCGATCGCCGCCAGATAGTCGGGCGCGGTGACGCTCCCATC
This sequence comes from Sphingomonadales bacterium, assembly GCA_038211965.1. Lineage (GTDB taxonomy): Bacteria > Pseudomonadota > Alphaproteobacteria > Sphingomonadales > Sphingomonadaceae > Glacieibacterium. The sequence goes on along the minus strand of JBBQVB010000028.1, from coordinate 11,841 downwards.
GCGCTCGTGACGGCGGATCGCGTCGGCGACGTCCTTGGGCAGCTCGGTCAGGCGCTGGCGCGTGCTCGCCTCCCAGCTGCGCGTCGAGACCAGCGGCGCGGCGAGGACGACGCTGAGCAGCCCCGCCGGTCGCCGTGCGGCATATTCGATGGCGAGCGTGCCGCCCCAGCTCTTGCCGACGATGTGCAATCGGTCGAGGTCGAACGCCGCGCGGATCGCGTCGATCTCCGAGACGAAGCGCTCGACGGTCCAGTTGGCTGGATCGTTCGGCGTGTCCGAGCGCCCCGAATCGAGCTGGTCGTAGAGGATAACAGGCCGTTCGTCGGCAAGCGCGAGGGCGGGCAGGAAATACCAGTGCGACGAGCCGGGTCCGCCGTGGATGAACAGCACCGGCGCGCGCTTCGCAGCCGGGGCAGCATCGACGCGGACGTACAGCTTCCCTCCGCGCACCGGCACGTGCAGTTCGCGGTTGGGCCGGTACAGCGGCATGGCAGCCGGAGGCTTGGGTGCTGCCGCGGCCATGGCGGCACTGCCCATCAGTCCGAGGGCCGCACGGCGGTGGAGATCGGCAGGGACGGGCATTGCTGGCCAGACTGACGGGCGCGGGCGGCAGTGTCCACCGACATCCGCGGCGCAACGGCCCAAGGCGGTTTGCGGCCCTCGCTACCTGCGCCACCGCGCGTTAGTGAGGGCGGGTGAAGCGCTACGACAAACGCATCTGGGCGCTCGCGACGGCGCTATCCGCGCTGGCCGGATTCGTCGACGCGACGGGCTTCATGGCGCTGGGCGGCTATTTCGTCTCGTTCATGAGCGGCAACTCGACGCGGCTCGGTGTCGACCTTGCGGCCGGAATGCCGCGCGCGGGGCTGCCGGCGGCATTGATCGGCGGGTTCGTCGCGGGCGTCGTGCTCGGGTCGTTGTGCGGACACGCGGCGGGCCGGCGTCGTCGTCCGGCGGTCCTCGCGCTGGTCGCTGTCCTTCTCACCCTCGCCGCGCTGGCGAGTGCGCTGGCTGCGCTGCCCATTGCGATTGCGCTGATGGTGCTCGCGATGGGTGCCGAAAATGCCGTGTTCGAGCAGGACGGGGAAATTCAGATCGGCCTGACATACATGACCGGCACCCTGGTCAAGGCCGGCCAGCGCATCGCGGCGGCGGCGCGCGGCGGCGACCGTTGGGCGTGGGTGCCGTACCTGCTGCTCTGGACTGGACTGCTCGCCGGTGCAGTCGCGGGGGCGGCGTCCTATCCGCACTTCGGCCTCGGCGGACTGTGGCTTGCTGCGGCGGTCGCAGCGCTGACGGCGATCGCTGCGGCACGAACCTGAAACGCCGGCAGCTTGACTTCGGCGGGGGTCGCGGCTAGCGACCGTCCTCCCGAATTTCGACCGTGCCCGCTGCGGCGCGACCCAAGGACCGACACGATGAAGCGCACTTATCAACCGAGCAAGCTGGTGCGCGCGCGCCGTCAAGGCTTTCGCACGCGCATGGCGACCCCGGGCGGGCGCAAGGTTCTCGCCAACCGCCGCGCGCGCGGCCGCAAGAAGCTGAGCGCTTAGCCACGGGCCGCGTCGCGCCCGGTCTGCCGACGATTCGGCAGCGCCGCGATTTTCTTGCCGCGAACAGTGCGCGGCGCGCTGCGACTCCGGGTTTCGTGCTTCTCGTTCGCGTCCGCAGCGACAACGATGCGCGTAAGCGCGCCGGGTTCACCGTCACCAAGAAAATCGGCAACAGTGTCGTCCGCAACCGCCTGAAACGCCGTCTGCGCGCGCTGGCGCGGGACATTTTGCCCGAAGCCGGCGTGGCGGGTGCCGACCATGTGCTGATCGGACGCAGCGACGGCCTGACGCGCGATTTCGCAGGTCTGGCGTCGGACCTCCGCAAGGCGTTGGCGAAATGCTCGCCAAACTCCTGATCCTGCCGATTCGGGCCTACCAGATCGCGATCAGCCCGCTACTGCCTAAATCGTGCCGCTTCGAACCGACGTGTTCTGCCTATGCGATAGAGGCGTTGGCGAAGCACGGTGCGGGTCGCGGTCTATGGCTGGGAACCGCACGCATCTGCCGCTGCCACCCGTGGGGCGGGTCGGGCTATGACCCGGTGCCTTGATCGGCTAAGGGGCGCGCATCATCTGAGGTCGCAAGCGGCCCGCCTGAAAGTCTTCCGTTGACCGACAACCGTAACATGATCCTTGCCATCGCCTTGTCGGCGCTGGTGCTCATCGGCTGGAGCCTGTTCTCCGACCGCTTTTTCCCCGCCCCGAAGGTCGCGCCCGCGCCGACCGTCGTGAGCGCCGGGGTTGCGCCCAAGGCCGACGGCATTGCCCCCGCCCCCGGCACGATCGCGCTGGCCCCCGTCGGCGGGGTGCGGCCCTTCGCGGTCGTCGCCGCCGAGACCCCGCGGGTCCGCATCGACACGCCGCGCCTGTCGGGCAGCATCAACCTGCGCGGCGCGCGCTTCGACGATCTCGTTCTCAAGACCTACGCGCAGACGATCAAGAAGGACTCGCCCCCCGTCCGCCTGTTCACCCCGAGCGGCACCACCGACGCCTATTTCGCCGCCGTCGGCTGGACCGGCGCGGGGGCCCCCGCCGCCGACGCGCTCTGGACCGCGACCGGCACGCTGACGCCGCGCACGCCGCTCCGCCTGACGACCACCGGCCCGACCGGCGCGACCTTCGAGATCGTCGTGTCGGTCGACGATGCGTGGATGTTCAAGATCGATCAGGTGGTCCGCAACACCGGCGCCACGCCGCTGAGCGTCCGCCCCTTCGGCCTCGTGTCGCGCACCGGCGAGGGGCATGAGAAGGACGCCTTCAACCTCCACGTCGGCCCGCTCGGGGTCTTCAACGGCACGCTCCATGACAGCGAGCTGGTGTTCAAGAAGCTCCGCGAGGACGGCCCGCAGACCGCGCATACGCAGGGCGGCTGGCTCGGCATCACCGAGAAATACTGGCTTGCCGCGCTGATTCCCGCACAGAACACGATGTCCGACATGCGCTTCGCGGCCGCGCCCGGCGACCGCTATCAGACCGATGTGCAGGGCGCACCGCTCGCCGTCGCGTCAGGGGCAACGGCGACCTCGACGCAGCGCCTGTTTGCGGGCGCCAAGGAGGTCGCGACGCTGACGCGCTACCGCGACACGCTCGGCATTCCGCTGTTGGACCGTGCCGTCGACTGGGGCTGGTTCCGCGTGCTGGCGCAGCCGATCTATCAGGTGCTGTCGTGGCTGTTCGCGCTGACCCATAATTTCGGCGTCGCGATCATCGGACTGACGCTGTTGATCCGCGCGCTGATGTTCCCGATCGCCAACAAGCAGTTCGCGTCGATGGCCAAGATGCGCATCGTCGCGCCGAAGCTGAAGGAACTGCAGGCGACGCACAAGGACGACAAGGTCAAGCTCCAGCAGGAGATGATGGCGCTCTATGCCAAGGAGAAGGTCAACCCCGTCGCGGGCTGCCTGCCGATCTTCGTCCAGATCCCGGTCTTCTACGCGCTCTACAAGACATTGCTGATTTCGACCGAGATGCGTCACCAGCCCTTCGTGCTGTGGATCAAGGACCTCAGCGCGCCCGACCCGCTGACGCCGCTCAACCTGTTCGGGCTGATTCCGTGGCAGCCGCCCGCGATGCTGGCGCTCGGCCTGCTGGCGATCCTGCTCGGCATCTCGATGTGGCTCCAGCAGAAGCTCAATCCCGCCGTCATGGACCCCGTCCAGAAGCAGATGTTCGCGCTGATGCCGTGGGTGTTCATGTTCATCATGGCTCCCTACGCGGCGGGGCTGCTGGTGTACTGGATAACCAACAACTGCCTGTCGATCCTCCAGCAGTGGTTCATGCTGCGCAAATACCCGATGCCCGCTACGCCCGAACCGGCGAAGTGATGGACATCGAACTCGGCCCGAAGGCCGAGGAACGCGCGCGTCTGCGCTTTATCGAGGATGCGCGGCGGGTGTTCGCCGGACCGGTCGAATTCCGCCTGTCGGCGCCGGCGCTCGAATTCCTGCCCGAGGCGCGCGTCCCCGAGATTGCCTTCGCGGGCCGTTCGAACGTCGGCAAGTCGTCGCTGCTCAATGCGCTGACCGGGCGGCAGGGGCTGGCGCGCACCTCGAACACGCCGGGGCGGACGCAGGAGCTGAACTATTTCGACGTCGGCGACCCGTTGAGCTTCCGCCTCGTCGACATGCCCGGCTATGGCTATGCCGAAGCGCCCAAGGATATCGTCAAGCGCTGGCAGGACCTCGTCTTCGACTATCTGCGCGGCCGCGCGGTGTTGAAGCGCGTGTTGCTGCTGATCGACGCGCGCCACGGCATCAAGCCCGTCGACGAGCAGATCATGAAGCTGCTCGACAAGGCGGCGGTGAGCTATCAGCTCGTCCTGACCAAGGCCGACAAGATCAAGCCGAGCGCGCTCGCGGCGACACTGGCGGGAATGGCGGCGCTGGCGGCGAAGCATCCTGCAGCGTTCCCTGAACTCCTCCCGACGAGCAGCGAGAAGGGCGACGGCATCGCCGAACTCCGCGCGGCTGTCGTGCGCGCGGTGGGTGTTTAGCCCGCGCGCGGCGTGACCGGCGCGGACGGGGATGACGCGCGGCGCGCGCGCGGCTATCGGCAGATATGACCGAAACCGCCACGACGATCGTCGACCGCCTCGCCGCCATCCACACGCAAGCGACCGAGGCGCTGCGCGACGCACTGCGCACCTACATCGATACCGGCACGCCCCCTGACGCCGGGGCGCGGGCGCGGGGCGATTTCGCCTATCCGGAGCTGCGCCTGACGTACCGCGGCGGTGGTGCGCCCCGCATGATCCGCGCTTACGCCCGGCTGACTGTCCCCGGCGACTATGCCGCGACGGTGACTCAGCCCGAACTGTTCCGCGACTATCTCACCGAGCAGCTCGACCTCATCGGCAGCGACTATGACGTGACCATCGACGCCGGACGCTCGACGGTCGAGATCCCCTACCCTTACGTCCTCGACGGCGCCGACGATCTGCGCCTCGATGCGGCGGCGGCGTCGGAACTGGCGCGGCATTTCCCGACCACCGAGCTCGCGCATATCGGCGACGAGCTGCCCGACGGACTGTGGGACGCGAGTCTTGCGGCGACGCGCCCGCTGGCGCTGTTCGACGCGCCGCGCACCGACTTCAGCCTGGCGCGACTCAAGCATTACACCGGCACTCCGGCGGGCGACTTCCAGCAGTATATCCTGCTCACCAACTACCACCGCTATGTCGACGAATTCGTGCGCTGGGCGTGCGCGCGACTGTCGGAGGACAGTGCGTACCAGACGCTGTCGTGCAGCGGCGGCGCGGTGATCGGGCGCGAGGATCCGGCCCCCGAGCTCGCGATCGCCGACGGCGCGTGGCGGCGGCACCAGATGCCCGCCTATCACCTGACCGCGCCGGGCCGCGCCGGGATCACGCTGGTCAACATCGGCGTCGGTCCGGCCAACGCCAAGACGATCTGCGACCATCTCGCGGTGCTGCGCCCCGAGGCGTGGCTGATGATCGGCCATTGCGGCGGGCTACGGCCTAGCCAGGCCATCGGCGACTATGTCCTCGCGCACGCCTATCTGCGCGACGACCATGTCCTCGACGACGTGCTGCCCCCGGAGATCCCAGTGCCGTCGATCGCCGAGGTCCAGCAGGCGCTGCAGGACGCTGCCGAGGCGATCACCGGCGCGCGCGGCGAGGCGCTCAAGCCCCGGCTGCGGACCGGAACCGTCGTGACCACCGACGACCGTAACTGGGAACTGCGTTTCAGCCGCTCGGCACTGCGCTTCAACCAGAGTCGCGCCGTCGCGATCGATATGGAAAGCGCGACCGTCGCCGCGCAGGGCTATCGGTTCAGGGTTCCCTACGGCACCTTGCTGTGCGTCTCGGACAAGCCGCTGCACGGCGAGATCAAGCTGCCGGGCCAGGCCAACCGCTTTTACGAGGGCGCGATCAGCGAACACCTGCAGATCGGCATCGCCGCGGTCGACCGCCTGCGTGAGGGCGGGGCACGACTGCATTCGCGGAAGTTGCGTGCGTTCGACGAGCCGCCATTTCGCTGATGCCCGGGGACGCGCTGACCGCTCCGGTGCGGGGATGACGCCCCGCAGCATTTCGCCTAGACCGCGCGCATGACCGACTGGCTCGACTTCGAGAAACCTGTGCAGGCGCTGGCGAACTCCGCCGCCGAGCTGCGCACGCTCGCCACCCCCGAGGCGCTGGCGGAGGCTCCCAAGCTCGACGAGCGCGCCGCGCGGCTGCTCGCCGACCTCTACGGGCGGCTGACGCCGGTGCAGCGGCTCGGCGTCGCGCGGCACCCGGCGCGGCCGCATTTCAAGGATTATGTCGCGGGTCTCGTCGAGGACTTCACGCCTTTGAGCGGCGACCGGGGGTTCGGCGAGGACGCCGCGATCATCGGCGGGCTGGGGCGCATGGGTGGGCGCACGGTGATGGTCATCGGCCACGAAAAAGGGGCCGACACGGCGACGCGGGTCAAGCACAACTTCGGCATGGGGCGACCCGAGGGCTATCGCAAGGCGGTTCGCCTGATGGACATGGCGGGGCGCTTCGGCGTGCCCGTCGTCACGCTGATCGACACGCCCGGTGCCTACCCGGGCCTCGAAGGCGAGGCGCGCGGCCAGGCCGAAGCGATCGCGCGTGCCACGCAGGCGAGCCTCGACCTGCCCGTGCCGATGGTCGCGGCGATCGTCGGCGAGGGTATGAGCGGCGGCGCGGTCGGGCTGGCGGCGGCAAACCGCGTCGTGATGTTCGAGCACGCGGTCTATGCGGTGATTTCGCCCGAAGGCTGCGCGTCGATTCTGTGGCGCGGCGAGCCCGGCCACGCCGACGATGCCGCGAGCGCCATGAAGATCACGGCGAGCGACCTGCTCAAGCTCGGTGTCATCGACCGCATCGTGTATGAGCCGACGGGCGGCGCGCACCGCGAACCGGCGGTCGCGATCACGCGGCTCGGCGGGGCGATCGCGGCGGAACTCGCGAGCCTCGACGGACAGGACGCGGCGACGCTACGCAAGGGCCGCCGCGACAAATTCCTCGCGATGGGACGGGGACTATAGATGCGCGTCTTTTCGGGCATCCAGCCCACCGGTAACCTCCACCTCGGCAATTATCTCGGGGCCATCGCCAACTGGGTGGCGATGCAGGACGCCTATGAGTGCATCTACTGCATCGTCGATCTCCACGCGATCACGGTGGCGCAGGACCCCGCTGCGTTGCGCGAGGGGACGCGCGACATGTGTGCGGCGCTGCTCGCGAGTGGCATCGACCCAGCGCGGTCGATCCTGTTCAACCAGAGCCGGGTGCGCGTTCATGCCGAGCTGGCGTGGGTGCTCGAATGCGTCGCGCGCGTCGGCTGGACCGACCGCATGACGCAGTTCAAGGCGAAGTCGGGCAAGGATCGCGAAGGTTCGTCGGTCGGGCTCTACGTCTATCCAGTGCTGCAGGCCGCCGACATCTTGGCGTACAAGGCGACGCACGTTCCCGTCGGCGACGATCAGAAACAGCATCTCGAGCTGGCGCGCGATATCGCGATCAAGTTCAACACCGACTATGGCGTCGACCTGTTTCCCGTCCCCGAGCCGGTGATCGGCGTCGGCGCGGCGAGCGGCGCGGCGCGGGTGATGAGCCTGCGCGACGGCACTACGAAGATGTCCAAGTCCGATGCCAGCGCGATGAGCCGCATCGAGCTGACCGACGATGCCGATGCGATCGCCAACAAGATCAAGCGCGCCAAGACCGACCCCGAGCCGCTGCCGTCGGAGGTTGCGGGCCTTGCCGAGCGTCCGGAGGCGCGCAATCTCGTCGGGCTTTATGCCGCGCTGGCGGACAGCGGCGTCGACGCCGTGCTCGGCGAATTCGGCGGACAGGGCTTCGGCGCCTTCAAGCCGGCACTCGCCGCGCTGACGGTCGCCAGGCTCGCACCGATCACGGCGGCGTACCGCGCGTTGCGCGCCGACGCGGGCCATCTCGACGCGGTGCTGCGCGACGGTGCGGCGCGCGCCCGCGCGATCGCCGAGCCGGTGCTGGCGGAAGTGCATGAGACGGTCGGTTTTCTGACGCGGTAGCTGCGCCGCGAAGTGCGGAACATTGCGGGTTCAGTCGCGGTTAACGCTTGGGCTCATAGGTTCGAGCATTGATCAGGTCAGGATGTTCGTCATGCGTGTTCTCGCTCCCGCCGCATCGCTCGCGTTGCTGCTCGGCCTCGCCGCCTGCGCGACGCCGTTCGAGGCGCGCGTCAACCGTTTCCAGATGCTCCCCGCGCCACAGGGGCAGACCTTCGTCGTCCAGGCGCGCGACCCCGCCAAGGCCGGCGGGCTCGAGTTTGCGACCTACGCCAATCTCGTCCGCCAGCGTCTGATCGCCGTCGGCTATAGCGAGGCTCAGGGCGCCGGCGCGGCCAGCCTCGTCGTCAACCTCGACTATGCCGTCAGCCAGCCGCGCGAGCGCATCGAGACGCGCCCCGGCTTCGGCTACGGCGGCTTCGGCGGTTGGGGTGGTTACGGCGGCTTCGGCTATGGCGGCTACGGAGGGTATCGCCGCGGCTATGGCGGTTTCGGCTATGGCGGCTTTGGATACGGTGGCTTCTACGACCCGTTCTGGTCGACCCCCGAGGTGTATTCGACGACCCAGTTCAATGCCTATGTCGCGATGCGAATCAACCGCACTGCCGACAGCCAGAGCGTCTTCGAGGGTCGCGCCGAGACGGTCAGCGGCACGAATGACCTGACGCGCCTCGTGCCGCCGCTCGTCGACGCGCTGTTCAGCGGTTTCCCGGGAAATTCGGGCGAGACGATCCGCGTCCGAATCCCCGAAGCACCGCGGCGTCCGGCAACGATGTCGCCGCGCTGACCTGCTCGGTCGGTGCGGCAACACGCGGTAACGGCTTGTCAGGCCGCACGGTCGGCTTAGCATCGTCGGCATGGACGATTCCGCCGCACCGCCGCCCGCCGTCGTGCCCGACGCGACTTATCTCGTCGTCGTCGATGATACGCCCGAGAGTCGCGTCGCGCTGCGCTACGCGGCGCTGCGCGCGGCGCATGTCGGCGCGCGCCTGACGCTCCTCCACGTCATGCCCAAGCCCGAGTTCATGCAGTGGGGCGGCGTCCAGGCGGCGATCGAGGCGGAAGCGCAGGAGAAGGCCGATGCGCTGCTCAGTGGTATTGCCGAGCAATGCCTCGAATGGACCGGCGCGCGGCCCAGCCTGATCGTCCGGCAGGGGCTGGCGACGGCGGCGGTGCTCGAAACCGTCGCCGCCGACGCACGGATCCGCGCCATCGTGCTCGGTGCGGCGGTCAAGGGTGCACCGGGGCCACTGGTCAGCTATTTCACCGAGCGCGCCGGGACGCTGCCGTGCCTTGTCATGGTCGTGCCGGGCGGCCTCGACGATGCCCGGCTCGCCGCACTGGCGTGAGGCAGATTGTCATGGAACCGGCGCACTATTGGCCGAGAAGAAGCGCCGCAGGTCGGGCGCTGCCCCTAACGGTTGAGCCGACCCTCGACGAGCGAGTCGACGACCCCCGGATCGGCGAGCGTTGTCGTATCACCGAGATTGGCGAAGTCGTTCTCGGCGATCTTGCGCAATATCCGCCGCATGATCTTGCCGCTGCGCGTCTTGGGCAGCGCCGGGGTCAGATGCAGATGGTCGGGCGTCGCGATCGCGCCGATCAGCGCGCGGACGCTGGCGCGGAGTTCGCCGGTCAGCGCGGCATCGGCCTCGACGCCAGCGTTGAGCGTGACGAAGGCATAGATCCCCTGACCCTTGATGTCGTGCGGGAAGCCGACGACGGCGGCTTCGGCGACGTGCCGGTGCGCGACCAGCGCGCTTTCGACCTCGGCGGTGCCGAGCCGGTGACCGCTGACATTGATGACATCGTCGACACGGCCGGTGATCCACCAATAGCCGTCTTCGTCGCGGCGCGCGCCATCGCCGGTGAAATACAGGCCGCGATAGGTGCTGAAATAGGTCTGTGCGAAGCGTTCGTGGTCGCCGTACACGGTGCGCGCCTGACCGGGCCATGAGCGGGTCAGGACGAGATTGCCGCTCGCGGGGCCGTCGATGAAGGTGCCCTCGCCGTCGACCAGCGCGGGCACGATACCGTAGAAGGGCGTCCCCGCCGCCCCCGGCTTGACGGCGGTGGCATGCGGCAGCGGCGAGATCATCACCCCGCCGGTCTCGGTCTGCCACCAGGTGTCGACGATGGGCAGCACCGACTTGCCGACGACGCGGTGGTACCAGCGCCACGCCTCGGGGTTGATCGGCTCGCCGACGCTGCCGAGCAGGCGCAGGCTCGACAGATCGTGCTTCTCGACCGGCGAGTCGCCGTCGCGCATCAACGCGCGCAGGGCCGTCGGCGCGGTATAGAAGACGTTGACCCTGTGCTTGGCGATGGTTGCCCAGAAGCGGTCGCTGGCGGGAAACGTCGGGATGCCCTCGAACATCAGCACCGTCGCGCCCGCCGACAACGGGCCGTAGATGCCGTAGCTGTGCCCCGTTACCCAGCCGACGTCGGCGGTGCACCAGAACAGCTCGCCGGGGCGCGTGTCGAAGACGGTCTCGAAGGTCAGGTTGGCCCACAGCAGATAGCCGCCGGTCGAATGGACGACGCCTTTGGGCTTGCCCGTCGAGCCGCTCGTATAGAGCAGGAACAGCGGGTCCTCGGCGTGCATCGCAGCGGGTTCGTGCGTCGGTGCGGCAGCTTCGCGAACCGCGTGCCACCAGTGATCGCGGCCTTCGGTCATCGAGACTTCGGTGCCGGTGTGGCGGACGACGAGGACGCCGGTAACGCCGGGGCAGATTTCCAGCGCGGCATCGACGGTCGCCTTGAGCGCGAAGGCCTTGCCGCCGCGCCGCCCTTCGTCGGCGGTGATCACGAAATTGCTCCCGGCGTCGGCGACGCGGTCGGCGATGGCGGTCGCCGAAAAGCCGCCGAACACCACCGAATGGACCGCGCCGAGTCGCGCGCAGGCCAGCATCGCGACTGCGGCTTCGGGGATCATCGGCAGATAGATCGTCACGCGGTCGCCGCGCGCGATGCCCAAGGCTGCCAGCGCGTTCGCCATGCGGCAGGTCTCGGCGTGGAGGTCGCCGTAGGTCAGGCGGCGGACCTTGTGCGTCGGATCGTCGGGTTCCCAGACGATGGCGACGCGGTCGGCATCGTCGAGGTGGCGGTCGAGGCAGTTGGCGCTGGCGTTGAGCACGCCGTCCTCGAACCAGCGGATGTCGACCGGGTCCCAGCACCAGTTGCCCATGCGCGTCGGCGGCACGATCCAGTCCAGCCGACCGATCTGGTCCCGCCAGAAACCGTCGGGGTCGGCGACCGAACGCGCGTAGCGCGCGGCGTACTGCTCCGGCGTCGTGCGCGTCGCCGCGTCGGCGGCGGGCGGATAGAGGTCGGCATCGGACATGTGGGGACTTTCGGAACGGCGCGCGGGCGAGCGGCGTTGGGGTCGTGAAGGAGACGCATCATGGCCTCATCCGACGACGCTGCAACCCCCACACCACCCCCGACCACCCACGCCGACGACCGCGAGCTCGGTTTCGGCGCAGTCGATGCACGACCCGATGACGCGGCCGACGGCATCGGCGGGAGCGAGGCGGCGCCCGGCGAGTCAGGCGGCGGTGCATCGGCAGGCGGTGCCTACAACGCCGCGCCGACCCCGGGTAACCGCGACGGCGACCACAGCGGCCAGTCGCACCAGGGCTATTCGGGCGGCCCCAATCCCAATGCCACGAGCACCAAAGAGGCGTCGCATGACCGCGCCGCCTGAAGGGCATCCGCCCGCCAGCGAGACCGAGACCGAACCGCACATGGCCGCCCTACCCGACCGCGAC
>JBBQVB010000027.1:0-24559 GCA_038211965.1 Sphingomonadales bacterium | reverse complement strand
GGTCGCGTCCCGGCGATCGTCGAGCTTCGGCGAGAGGAAGCGCGAGCGAGCATATTGCAGGAGACGATCAAGTTCGGCTTCGCCGGTGGCGAACATCTGCCAGCCAAGCGCCTGCGCGACCGGCTGCGGGAGTATCCGTTGCGCCTGGCCATCCGCGTCGAGCTTGAAGGCGATGCCGTTGCGTTGAAGCAGGAGGTTCACATCCGCGATGAACGAGGTGAGACCTGCGGCTCGGTCCCAAGCCATGTGATAGTGGCCATGATAGGAGTGGTAGCTGCCGAGAATGGGTTCGCCGACCGCCTTGGCGCAGAACTCCAGCAGGTCGAGCATCACCAGCGTTTCGGGTAGCTCGCCCCGCCGCAGCGGCCAGTTGATCCACTGAACCTCGGCTTGAAGGAATTGCGCGAAGGCCTGCCGGTCGCAGCCGCACGGGCCGTTCCCGTCCGGACATTGCTCGGTGAATCGAAAGCCGAACGCACCGCTGGCGATACGCATGTCGATGAGCGCGTGAAGGGCTCCCCAGACGCGCTCGTCGATGGTTTCAGATATTGCCGGCCGTGCGCCATATTCGCGGTCGGTGAAGTAATCCGTGCTCAAACCTGCCCCTCTCTGAAGCCAAAAAGCCTTGAACGACTTTTTGTACTCATTCGCGAGGGGGCGGCCCACCTAATTGTGGAACGAGTGAGTGTTGATTGCCTCCAGCTGCCAGCTGTCATGCGAAGATCCAATTTGCGCAGACCGAACGACAAAGTGGGGGAGCAAGCTGACCGGCGGAAGAAAGAAGCATCGATCTTTAACTGCTCCCGTAATCTCGTGAGACCGGTACAGGCAAGAGCCGCCGTTCACGAAGTGGTGTGCGAACGGCGATATCTGGGTCGGAAGCGGCCATATCTTGGCCGACACAAAAACTAGCTCGGATTTTCAGGGCAATCCTTTGGAGCGGTAAGGTCTGTCCAGTCTCGCGCAGCCTTGCTCATTTGCGTTCAGCAAAGATCGGTGGAGCCTATACGGAGCCTATAGCGATTTCCAGGCTCCAACGCACTCGGCGCTCTGTCTTAATTCCATGTTTTTCTTAGAGATTATGGTGGACGCACCAGGGTTCGAACCTGGGACCCGCTGATTAAGAGTCAGCTGCTCTACCAACTGAGCTATGCGTCCGATCCCCGAGCGGGAGGCGGGCTGTTAGCAAGCGCGCTGGCGTTGCGCAAGGCTCAATACGCGGGCGCGGCGGGGCGCTTGCCGACGCTCATCAGGATACCGAGCAGGATCAGCACGGTCATCATCGCCGATCCGCCAAAGCTGATCAGCGGTAGCGGAATGCCGACGACGGGGGCGAGGCCCATCACCATCATCATGTTGATCGCGAGATAGAAGAACAGCGTCGCGGTCAGCCCCATCGCGGTCAGCCGCGCGAACGGCGACTTCGCCCGAAGCGCGACGCCGAGGCCCCACGTCAGGAGGATTCCGAAACCGCCGATGACGAACAGCCCGCCAAGCAGCCCCCATTCCTCGGCCATCGTCGCGAAGATGAAATCGGTATGGAGTTCGGGGAGATAATCGAGGTGCGATTGCGTACCCTGAAGATAGCCCTTGCCGGTCAGGCCGCCGCTGCCGATGGCGATCTTCGACTGGGTGATGTGATAACCCGCGCCGAGCGGATCGCTCGCGGGATCGAGAAAGATCGCGACGCGCTTCTTCTGATAGTCGTGGAGAAAGCCCCACGCCACCGGCAGCGCGGCGGCGGCGGCGAGCGCGGCTGCCCCGAACATCCACAGTCGGACGCCGGCAAGGAACATCACCGCAACGCCGCCGAAAGAGATCGCCAGCGCAGTCCCGAGATCGGGCTGGAGCATGACCAGCGCGGCGGGCGCGGCGATCATCAGCAAGGGCGGCCACAGCCCCGCAAAACGCGCGATATAGGGGCGCGGCAGGTGATGATAGAAACGCGCCGTCGCGAGGATGATCGCAAGCTTCATGAACTCCGACGGTTGGAGCTGGATGATGCCGAGATCGAGCCAGCGCTGGCCGCCGCCCTTGACCGCGCCGATGACCTCGACGCCGACCAGCGCGACGAGCACCGCACCGTAGAGGACATAGGCCCAGCGCAGCCATGTCGCGATCGGCACCTGCGTCAGCGCCAGCATGGCGGTCAGCAGCACGGCGAAGCGGATGCCCTGCTTGAGCGCCCACGGCTGCGCGTGACCGCCGGCGGCCGAATAGAGCACGACCAGCCCGAAACCCCCGAGTGCTACGACGACGAGCACGATCCCCCACGGGATTTCGCGCAGGCGCAGGGTCCACTGGCCGTTGAGCACGCGTCAGGCGCTCAGATACTCGGCGATCGCCCGCCCGAAGTCGGGCGTCACCACCGCGCTCATGTGATTGCCGGGCATCTCGACGTAGCGCCCATGCGGCAGCGCGGCGGCGAGGTCAGGGGCCGAACCGTTGTCGCGGTCGTCGACGCCGCACAGCACCAGCGTCGGGGTCTGCACGGCGGCGATCTCGACGGTGGTCGTCGCCACCTGCGAGCGCAGGACGTGCGCGACGGCCTCGCCGTCGACCGCGTTGGTGCGCATGAACTGTACCGCCATCCAGCCGTTCGACCCGCGCTCGAAGCTGTCGGCATGCGCGATGACATGCAGAAACCAGTCGGTGCGTTTGCCGATCTCGGTCATGCCGGTCAGCCCCATGCCCGAGACCACCGCACGGCGCGGGGTCATTCCGCGCACGAGGCAGCGCAGCGTCGTACGCCCGCCGAGCGAGTAGCCGCCAAGGTCATAGTCCTCCAGCCTGAGGTGCGCGACCAGTGCGGCGGCATCGCGTGCCAGCACGTCGGTCGGGTAGGCGGCTGCGTCGTGCGGCCTGGCGCTGACGCCATGCGCACGCAGGTCGGGAAGAATGACGCGGAACCCCGCGTCGGCGATTGTCTGCGCCGCGCCGAACTTGGTCCAGTTGGTATCGCCGGTCGAGAACAGCCCGTGGAGCAGGATGACGGGCCGCCCGTCGCCGATCTCCTGCCAGCCGAGTTCGACGCCGTCGAAGCTGGCGAAGCGGTGGCGGCGTGCGATCATGCAGCCTTATGCGACGCCGCCTGCCGCGCCAGCAAGGGTGCATCTTGAGTCGCCCGGCGCCCCGCATTATCTGACGCGCATGGCCATTCACGACATCGTCAACGCGCTTGACCCCTTCCTGCGCAAGATTTCCGAGCCCGTTGGGGCGGTCGATGACGGCGTGCGGACGCTCGTCGCCGACATGTTCGAGACGATGTACGCTGCTCCCGGCATCGGCCTCGCGGCGATCCAGATCGGCGTGCCGCGCCGGATTCTGGTGATTGACCTGCAACGCCCCGACGACGCCGCAGCAGGACCGGGCGAGGAAGCGCCGCCGCTGCGCGAGCCTCGCGTCTTCATCAATCCCGAGATCGTCTGGGAGTCCGAGGAATATACCAGCTACAACGAAGGCTGCCTGTCGGTCCCCGAGATGTTCGGCGACGTCGAGCGCCCCGCGCGCGTGCGCGCGACGTGGCTCGACCTCGACGGGCGCGCTCACGAGGAAGAGCTCGACGGGCTGCTCGCCACCTGCCTGCAGCACGAGATGGACCATCTCGACGGCATCTTGTTCATCGACCATCTGTCGAAGCTCAAGCGCGACATGATCGTCAAGAAGCTCGTCAAAGCGCAGCGCAAGGCGGCGTGAGGGGGGGTAGCTACGCCGCCGCCGACGGGCCGAGCGCCTGCGCCGCATCGACGCGCGCCGAGCTGTGTCCGCATCTCGGGAAGGGCGTGCCGCTCGAGCAGGCCGACGCAGCGTTCGCGGCGAGGTGCATCACGGGCAAGGCGGCGTTGACGTTTTAACTATAGATGACGTACCCAATGTTCTTCGCATACGATCGCAATTGGGACGTCTGACTGCCGCCATTCGCAAGCTTGTAAAATCTTATTGCCGAAGCTGGAATGTTTCCAACTATCGGTCACGTATGCGCCGATGACCAAGACGTTGGTTTTCTTGGCGATAGGGCCACAGAACCCCCCGCGCGCAACCACCGCCTCTTCACAGTGTTTTCGCTGACCGTACTGAAACGTCCCGGTAAAACAATAGCGCATTGCTTCGAAGGTTAGGTTCGGTGCGGGGTCGCAGAGCGGCAAATTGCTTGGCTTGAGATCTTCACCAATCTCGAAATCGCGCCGGGAAAACGTGTCGAGCGTGGAGAGTAAATCTCGGCCTTCTTCTTCGGTCAAGACCCCGTCTTGCAGCACCGATCTGACACGCTCATACAGAACATGAACGAGCGGCTGCGCGGAGAGATCGTAGTTAGCGACAAGCCACTTTTGCAGAAACTCGGCTTCGCTGGCATTGATCTGACCATCTGCGGCGATGCCGCGGGTCATACCGATCAGTTCGTCCAGTTGTCGCGAGGCTAGCCGATCACGCGACATACTGTTCAGTGTTGCACTATCCATGACCCCTCCGCGCGGCTTCAAGCCGCCTTGAACCGCCGCTCGATGACGCTCGCGAGCACACTCAGCGGCACACCGCCTGTCGTCACCACGGCATCGTTGAAGTCGCGGACGTCGAAATTCGCGCCCGTTGCCGCCTTGGCCTGGGCGCGCAGGCGGACGATCTCGTTGTGGCCGATCTTGTAGCCGCACGCCTGCCCCGGCGAGGCGCAGTAGCGATCGATCTCGCTGGTCACCGATGAGCGCGCGCGCCCCGTGTTGGCGATCATGTAGTCGATCGCCTTGTCGCGGCTCCATTTCTTGGCGTGCAGGCCCGTGTCGACGACGAGACGCACGGCACGGAAGCGCTGTGCCTGCAGATATCCCAGGCGGCTGAACGGGTCGGCATCGTACGCGCCGCTCTCGTCCACCAGCTGTTCGGCGTAGAGCGCCCAGCCCTCGACGAAGGCGTTGAAGCCGAGCAGCGACGTGATCAACGGCAGTTCCCGGGCGTGTTCGGCGATATAAGCCCCCTGCCACGCGTGGCCCGGCAATCCCTCGTGCGCCGTCAGCGACGCCAGCTGGAATTTCGGCCAGAACGCCATGTCCTTGAGGTTGATATAGTAAATTGCGGGCCGCGAGCCGTCGAGGCTGGCGAAGTTCATATAGCCCAGCGCCGCGCCGTCCTGGATGTCGGGGGGCACGCGCTTGACCTGAATATTCGCCTTGAGCGCGAGCTTCGAAATCTTGGGGAGCAACGGACGCACCGCGTCGATGCGGCTTTGCACATAGGCCAGCACCGCCGCGCGCCCGGCGTCGTCGTCGGCATAGGTGAAGCGCGGATCCTTGCCGAGCGCGATGACACGCTCGCCGACCGAGCCCTTGCTGAGCCCCTGACTCTTCAGCAGCGTATCCATCTGCGCGTCGATCTCGGCATTCTGGCGCAGCCCGGTCTGGTGGATGGTCTCGGCCGACAGATCGGTCGTCGTGCTGCCCTTGAGCAGCCATTTATAATAGGCCTCGCCGTCGGGAAGCTTCCACACACCCGCCTTGTCGTCGGCCTTGTCCTTGAGGCTGGTCAGCATCGCGATCTGGCGGTCGAGCGCCGGGTAGATCGCCTTTTCGACGAGTTTCGTCGCGCGCGCCGTCGGATCGGGCGCGCCGACCTTCCTTGCGCGCGGGCGCAGGTTGGCGACCATGCGCTGGTCGCCCGCCGCTATCTTGCGCAGCGCGGTCTGCTGGCCGAGCACGTTGTCGAGAAGGAAATTGGGCAGGATGACCCCCTTGCCCGCGTCGTATTCGATCGCCGCCGTCTCCTGGTCGAGCTGGCGCGCGAAGGCGTCGAGGCGGTCAAGATACTGCTCGACGTCGGCGGCCTTCTCGATGTGGTGCTGCGAATCGAGGAATTCTGGGACGTTCGAGTAGGCACCGTTCTGCTGACTGACGACATAGGGGACGCCGCCGCTGGGGCCACTGTAACCGAACGGGAATTTGTTGCCTGCGACGGCGATGTCGAGCGCATACATCAGCGTGTCGTAGCGCGTGGCGTCGGTGTCGGTCAGCGCCTTGCGGTCGACGTCGAGCAACTGCTTGCGATAGGTCTTGGTGCGCTCGGCATCGCGTCCGCGCTCGTCGAGCGAGACGTCGCCGAGGCGCGACGCGAGCGGCGACAGCGCCCCCCGGTCGAGGCCGAGGCCAGTCGCCTGCTCGGGCGCGTTGAGCAGCATCTGGTCGGCGATCTGGCGGAGCACGGGGGTCAGCGGCGAGGCGGGAACGGCGGGGTGCTTCGCGACGGCCTTGGCGACGGTCTTCGCGGCGAGCGGCGTCGCGGCGGCGGCAATGGTGGCGGCAGTGGCAGTCAGCAGGTCGCGGCGGCTAGGCATTTAAGGCTCCCGGAAAGAGAGTTTCACGTTAGCGCAACGTCGGCGTCGTGCAACCGTGGCGAGGGCGCGGCGGCGACCGGCACCTCGCCGGCCACGAGACCACGACGCAGGACGCGGTCGCCGCGCACGTCGCCGTGCATCGCGGCGCCGCTGCTGGCCCGGATCAAGTCCTCTTGGCGCCACCTTCGACCCGTGGTTTCAGCTGTTGGCTAACGTACCCCGGGGTCAGAGTTTCCGCGCCGACACAAGCGCGCGAGCAGCGTCGACAATCACGCTCGGGCGGTAGGGTTTCCGGAAGAACTGCCCGCCGGGGACGAGCCGTGGCGCCTCCGCGCTAAAGCCGGTCGCGTAGAACACTGGCAACTCCGGACGCAATTCGCGGGCGCGCTGCGCAATATCCCAGCCGTCGAGGCTACCGGGCAGCCGGATATCGGTGAACAACAGGTCGATCGGCGTCGTGCCGCTCAGATGCGCAAGCGCGCCACAATCGTCTTCGGCTTCAAGCACGTCGAAGCCGGCATCGGCAAATTCAACCGCGACGATTTCGCGGATCAACGCTTCATCCTCGACAATCAGGACGGTCGGTTGCGCCGTCATGTCAGTCGCGGAAGGAAAATACGCACGGTCGTACCCTCACCTTCGATGCTGTCGATCGCAATATGACCGCCCGACTGTTTAATAAAGCCGTAAACTTGGCTGAGGCCTAGTCCGGTCCCCTGTCCGACGCCTTTGGTCGTAAAAAAGGGTTCGAAGGCGCGCTCCGCCGTGGCAGGTGACATGCCTCTGCCCGTGTCGGCAACCTCGATCATGACCTGATCTCCCGGCGGCGCATCGGCACGAGACCCGGCGACCACGTTTTTCGTGAGCAGCGTCACCGTACCGCCGTCGGGCATCGCATCGCGGGCATTGACCATAAGGTTGAGCAGAGCGTTCTCGGTCTGGTTGGCGTCGACGCGCACCAACCATAAGTCCGATGCAAGATCGGTCGCCACTGTCACCCGCTGGTTTATCGTCGCTCCGAACAGACTCGCTGTCC
This sequence comes from Sphingomonadales bacterium, assembly GCA_038211965.1. Lineage (GTDB taxonomy): Bacteria > Pseudomonadota > Alphaproteobacteria > Sphingomonadales > Sphingomonadaceae > Glacieibacterium. The sequence continues at coordinate 17,204 of JBBQVB010000027.1, read as the reverse complement.
GCCCGGCAAGCGCATTGAGGTCCTGCGCCGCGGGCGTCAGCGGCTGCTTGCGTGAAAACGCGAGTAGCTGATCGGTCAGCGTCGCGGCCCGGCGCGCGCCGGTCAGTGCGTTCTCGATCGTTGCTGCGGTTCGGATATCGCCCGCAGGCAGGCGCAACGCACGGTCGAGATTGGCCACCACGATCGTCATGAGATTGTTGAAGTCGTGCGCGATTCCGCCAGTCAGTTGACCGACCGCTTCCATCTTCTGCGACTGGCGCAACATGTCCTCGGTGCGCTCGCGTTCGGCCGATTCGCGCGCAAGTGCTGCAAGCGCAGTGTCGCGCTCGGCAACACGCAGCATCAGATCGGCGTTGGCGCGTTCGAGTTGCAGCGGGGATGGCAAGGCGACCGCCTTGGGGAGCAGCGGCCACAGCGCGACTGCAGTGACGACCGACGCAGCGGCGGTCAAAATCTTGATGAGCGCTTGCGGCCCGTAGTCAGGGTTCCACATCACCCACACGCCCATGACATGCGTCGCGCCGCACGCCATGATGAAAAGCGCAAATAGCCACGCTACCCAACCAAAGCGGACGTCGGGGCGTTTGACCAAAAAATACGCCATGGCGACCGGTATCGAAAAATAGGACACAGCGATCAGTACGTCGGCAATGACGTGCGTCCAGATCAGCGCTGGGTCCCACAACAAGCAGAAACCGTGCGGCGCGAGACCCTGCGCCCCCAGAAGCTTGTGCAGATAGTCGATCATCGTTACGCCCCTGTCGACCTCGCGCGGGACACCAACCTGTCCCATCGTTTGCCTAGCGAATTCCGGTACACACGATTCCCCGCTTTCAAGCCGGACGTTCGCGGATATGCCCAGACGCCCATCGCGGCAATTTCGGGTTTCACCATTGAGAAATACAACAAGATCTGGACGTTGTCGGACCGTTTCGGACCAACCTGGACAACTGCGTGGCGGAGAAGGTGGGATTCGAACCCACGGTGAGCTTCCACCCACGGCGGTTTTCAAGACCGCTGCCTTAAACCACTCGGCCACCTCTCCAGACCGGCGTATTTCGGGCATCGTGACCGCGCGTGCAAGCGCCTGCGCGTAACTTTGCAACTCCGTGCCGAGAATGGCGGGGTTGTCGAGCGGGGGAAATCAGTCATGCCGCGCCAAGCTGTTCAAATCCCCGTTTCCGGCGGCGCGATGCTGTCCGGGGTTATCGACCGGCCTGCCGGGATCCCGCGCGCGTGGGCGGTGTTTGCGCACTGTTTTACCTGCGGCAAGAGCCTGCCGTCGGCGACGACGGTCGCGGCGCAGCTGTCGGCGGCGGGGATCGGCGTGCTGCGTTTCGATTTCACGGGCCTCGGCGACAGCGACGGCGATTTCGCCGACAGCAATTTCTCGTCGAACATCGACGATCTCGTCGCCGCCGCCGACTGGCTGCGCGCCACCGAGGGCACGCCGGCGCTGCTCGTCGGGCACAGCCTCGGCGGCGCGGCGGTGCTCGCCGCCGCGCACCGCATCCCCGACGCCCGCGCCGTCGTCACCATCGGCGCACCGTCCGACCCCGCGCATGTCGTGCATCTGTTCGATGCCCATACCGACCGCATCAGGGCCGACGGCATGGCGCGGGTGCTGCTGTCGGGGCGACCCTTCACGATCCGCCAGCAGCTCCTCGACGATATCGCCGAAGCGAGCATCGAGGCGGCGACGATGAAGCTCGGCAAGGCGCTGCTGGTCTGCCACGCGCCGCGCGACGACACTGTCGGGATCGGCAACGCCAGCGCGATCTTCGGGTGGGCGAAACATCCCAAGAGCTTCGTGTCGCTTGACAGCGCCGACCATCTGCTCCGCAAGCGCAGCGACGCGGTGTACGTCGGCGCGGCGATCGTCGCGTGGGTCGACCGCTATCTGCCCGCCACGCCCGGTGCCGACGCCAGGGTCCACGTCGCTCCGACGGGGGCGAGCAAGTTCGAGCAGAGCATCGCGGCCGGGCGCCACCATTTCGTCGCCGACGAGCCGACTGGCATCGGCGGGCTCGACAGCGGCCCCGGTCCGTACCAGCTGCTGCTGTCGGCGCTCGGTGCGTGTACTGCGATGACGCTGCGCCTCTACGCCGACCGCAAGCAGCTCGCGCTGCGCGACGTGGCAGTGACACTGGCGCATGTCCGCGCGCCCGCCGAGACGATCGACGGCGTCGCCCAACCGCCGCGCGAGCGCATCGAGCGGACCATTGCCCTCGACAGCGACCTCGACCCCGCGACGCGCGCGCGCCTGCTCGACATCGCCGATCACTGCCCGGTGCATCGGACGCTGACGGGCGCGCTGAGCATCACGACGCGGCTCGTGGACGGGCGCGAATAGGGGGTCTCGCCAAGTCCGGGGGTTGGCCGCGGCAAGGCGTCTGTGGCAGAGGCGCGCGGGTGAAATTGTTTGCTCTCCTTGCCGTGGCGCTGCTGACGGGCGGTCCGGCGGGGGCGCAGGGGCTGGCGGCGGAGCCGTTACCCGACGATACGACGGTCGACGCTCCCGCCGATCCGGGGTTCACCGGGTGGCTGGCGGGTTTTCGCAACGAGGCGCTGGCGGCGGGGGTGCGGGCGGCGACGCTCGACGCGATGCTGGCGAATTTGCGCTACTCGCCGCGCGTCGTCGAGCTCGACCGCGCGCAGCCCGACGACAGCGGCACGGTGGCGCGCTTCGACGATTATCTCATGCGGCGCGTCGAGCCGGTGCGGATCGGGCGGGGCAGGGCGACGAAGGCGCGGCTCGCGGCAAAGCTCGCCGAACTAGAGGCTGCGACCGGCGTGCCCGCCGATATCGTGCTCGGCATCTGGGGGATGGAGTCGAGCTACGGCGCGGTGACGGGTAATTTCGATGTTGTCCGCAGTCTTGCCAGCCTCGCCTACGACGGGCGGCGGCGGGCGCTGTTCACGCGCGAGCTGATCGCCGCGCTCACAATCGTCGACCGGGGGCTGGCCGACCCCGCCAAGCTGCGCGGTTCGTGGGCAGGCGCGATGGGCCAACCACAGTTCCTGCCGAGTTCGTTCGTCGCTTACGCCAGGGACGGCGACGGCGACGGGCGCGCCGACATCTGGGACTCGGGCGACGATGTGGCGGCGTCGATTGCCAACTACCTTGGGACCAAAGGCTGGCGGCGCGGGGAGGGCTGGGGGGTCGCAGTGACGCTGCCGGCCGGGTTCGACCGCGAACGGGTTCGCAACCTCGTCGCGCCTGCCGCGTGCGCGCGGGTGCTGGCCAAGCACAGCCGGTGGATCGCGGTCGCCGACTGGCGCATGCTGGGGCTGAGCTTGCCCGACGGCCGGGCGTGGCCCGACGACAAGGCGCTGGCGACGCTCGTCGAACCCGACGGGCCGGGCGGCATGGCGTATCTGACGCTCGGCAACTACCGCGTGCTGCTCGATTACAACTGCTCCAATTTCTATGCGCTGTCGGTGGGGTTGCTCGGCGATGCGCTGGACTAGGTCGGGGCTGCCCCTGCTACTGGTTTTGGCCGCATGCAGCGGGCCGAAACCGCACCCTGCGGCGCACGCCCCCCCGCCGCGCGGCGCCGCTTCGGGTGTCAAGATCGGCCAGCCGTACCAGGTGCTCGGCAAAACCTACGTCCCCGCCGACGATCGCATCTACGATACGACCGGGATCGCCTCATGGTACGGCCCGACCTTCCACGGGCTGAGCACCGCGAACGGCGAGATCTATGACCAGGATGGGCTGACCGCGGCGCACAAGACGCTGCCGATGCCGAGCTTCGTCGAGGTCGCCAACCTCGACAACGGCCGCGTGCTGACGGTGCGGATCAACGACCGCGGCCCGTTCGTCGACGGGCGGATCATCGACCTGTCGCGCAAGTCGGCGCAGCTGCTCGGCGTCGACCGGCCGGGGACGGCACGGGTGCGCGTGCGGCGGGTGTTTCCGGACGGGGCGCAGATTGCTGCCCTCGCGCCACCCCCACCGTCCCGCCCAGAAGCGAGCGCGGTGCCGGCGCAAACGACGGTGGCTGCCCCGGTCGAGGCGCCGGTGACGACCGTCGCCATTCGCGGCGCGGTCACCGGCACCGTGTACGTCCAGGTCGCCGCACTTGCCGACGCGGGCCGCGCCGCGTGGCTCGGCGGCTTCCTCGCATCCTATGGACCCGTCGTCACGCAGCGCCTCCCCTCGGGGCTGACGCGCGTCCGCCTCGGTCCCTATGCCGACGCAACAACCGCGACGCCGGTACTGGTGAAGGTGCGAGACGCGGGCTACACGGCGGCGCAACTCGTGACCCCTCGGCCCGGAGCCCCCTGATCCATGCGTGTTATCGCCGCGTTCGCCCTCGCCCTCGTTGCTGCCGCCGCAGGCGCGCAGACCCCGCTGCCGGTGTTCACGACGCCCGCGACCTCGGCGTACATGAAGGACCTGTCGAACGGCGCGGTGCTGTTCGCCAAGAACGCCGACACGCCGATGCCGCCCGCGTCGATGGCGAAGATGATGACCGTCTATGTCGCCTTCGACATGCTGCGCCGGGGCGATGCCAAGCTGACGCAGAAGATCACCGTGCGCCCCGAGACCTGGGCGAAATGGCACGCGCAGGGGTCGACGATGTTCCTGTCGCCGGGCGAGGAAGTGACCGTCGAGGACCTGCTCCACGGCATCATCACGCTGTCGGGCAACGATGCCTGCGTGACGCTCGGCGAAGGGCTGGCAGGGACCGAGGAGCAGTTCGTCGCGCTGATGAATGCCAAGGCCAAGGCCATCGGGCTCAAGGGATCGCATTTCGCCAACACCAACGGCTGGCCCGATCCGGCGGGACTCGTGACGCCGCGCGACCTTGCGACCATCGCCGAGCGCACAGTCGACGAGTTCCCCGGCCTCTACAAGCGCTTCTACCCCGTGCAGGAATTCACCTGGGGCAAGACGCTAGGCAAGGGTGACGCGATCACCCAGCAGAACCGCAACCCGCTGCTCGGGCGCGTGGCCGGTGCCGACGGCCTCAAGACCGGGCATACCGAGGAGGCGGGCTATGGCTTCACCGGCTCGGCCGAACAGGACGGGCGGCGCCTGGTCATGGTCATTGCCGGGCTGAAATCGTTCAACGAGCGCATCGCCCAGTCGGTGGCGTTCATGGACTGGGGCTTCCGCGCATGGACGCAGCAGCTGATCGCGCCCGCGGGCAAGGTCCTCGACCGCGCGCCGGTCTGGCTCGGTGAGAGCGCCACCGTCGGCCTGATGGGGCCGGTCGACCTCAAGGTCACCATCCCGCGCGGCTTCGGCGGCAAGCGCGTCGTCAAGGTCGTCTATGACGGCCCGATCCGCGCCCCGATCAAGCGCGGGCAGGTCGTCGCGGCACTGACCGTCGCGGTGCCGGGGATGCCGCTGACGCGCATCCCGCTCGTCGCCGCCGAGGATGTCGCCAAGGCGGGTTTCTTCGGGCGCATCGTCGCAGCGTTCCGGACCGTCGTGCTGCGGCAGTAATGACCTTGGGCCGCTTCATCACGCTCGAGGGCGGCGAGGGTGCGGGCAAGTCGACGCAGGCGGCGCGGCTGGCCGATGCGCTGCGCGATGCCGGAGTAGACGTCGTCGTGACGCGCGAGCCCGGCGGAACCCCAGGTGCCGAGGTGGTGCGCGCCCTGCTCGTCGAGGGCGACGCCGGCCGCTGGAGCGCGGCCGCCGAGGCGTGCCTCGTCAACGCCGCGCGCGCCGACCACGTCGAGCGGCTGATCCGCCCGGCTCTCGAGGCAGGCAAGTGGGTGGTTTGCGACCGCTTCGTCGATTCGACGCTGGCGTACCAGGGGGCAGGCAAGGGCCTCGCCGATAGCGTATTGCGCAATCTCCACCATCTGTCCGCCGCCGACCTGTGGCCCGACCTGACGCTGATCCTCGACCTGCCCGACGGGGCGGGGCTGGCGCGCGCTGCGGCGCGGGGCGGGGCAGGGCGCTTCGAGGGCCATGACGCCGAATTCCACGCGCGCGTCGCGCAGGGCTTTCGCGATCTCGCCGCCGCCGAACCACGCCGCTGCCGCCTGATCGACGCCTCCGGCGATGCCGATGCTGTCGCGGCGCGCATCTGGGCCGAAGTCCGCGCCATGGCGACAATCGAAACCGCGCTCGAACGCCAGCCGCGCGAGTTCGACGGCCCCGCCGAGCCGCGCGCCGGCCAGTCGGACCGCGTCGGCGACGGCGACGACTGACATGCTCGTCGGCCACGCCGAACCTGGGGCGGCGTTCCGTGCGGCGTTCGTCGGCGGCGCGATGCACCATGCGTGGCTGCTTACCGGCCCACCGGGGATCGGCAAGAACGCCTTCGCCGAGGCCGCCGCGACATGGGTACTGGCGCGGTCGGCAGGGCCGCCGGTGCGCGACAACAGCTTCGAAGTGCCCCCCGACCACCCGATGGCGAGCCTGCGCGCGGCGGGCAGTCACCCCGACTTCCGACGTCTCGAACGCACCGTCGACGACAAGGGTAAGCTGCGGACGGTGATCCGCGTCGACGAGGTCCGCGCCCTCGCACCGCTGTTCCAACGCACCCCGTTCATGTCGGGCTGGCGCGTCGTCGTCATCGACGCGCTCGACGAGATGAACCGTGCGGCATCGAACGCCTTTCTCAAGAGCCTCGAGGAGCCGCCGCCGGGGACGCTGTTCCTCGCGCTGAGCCATTCGCCGGGGCGGCTGCTGCCAACGATCCGGTCGCGCTGCCGGACGTTGCGCTTCCAGCCGCTGAGCGACACGCAGGTCGCGCGCGTCGTCGCAGCGGAACGCCCCAAGCTGGGTGCCGACGAGATCGCGGCACTGGTCGCAGTTGCCGAGGGCGCACCGGGTCGCGCGCTGGGGTTGGCGGACGCGGGGATTGCCGGGCTGACCGCCGATCTCGATGCGCTCGCGGTCGCGGCGAAGGGCGAGGCGACGGCGCGCGCGCTGACGCTGGCGAAGTCGCTCGCGGGCAAGACGGCGGGGCTGCGCTACGTTGCGTTCCTCGACCTCGTCCCCGCCTATCTGGCGCGCGCCGCCAAGACTCGCCCCGCAGCACGCTCGACGCGTGCCGTGACGCTTTGGGAGCGCGCCAACGATCTTGCGGGCGGTGCGGTCGCGCTGGCACTCGAACCGCAGAGCGTCGCGTTCGAACTCGCCCTGCTGGTGGCGGGGTTGGCCGAGTAGGCGCTGGCCGCGCGGTCTTTCCGCATTGCACAATCTCCGCTAAGAGTATCACGATGTCCGCCTCCGCCGCTCGCGGCCCCGCTTTTCGCGCCGCCATCGTCGCGGTTCCCCTGCTCGAACTGCTCGGCGGCGCGGCGGCGCGGCTCGGCGGAACGGTCGCCAACAACCCGTGGTACGATCAGCTCGCGCTCCCCGCTTTGCAACCGCCGGGGCCGGTGTTCGGCATCGCGTGGGGCGTTCTCTACGCGCTGATGGGCATTGCCGCCGCGCTGGTCTGGGCGACGCGCGCGCCGCTGCGCTGGACGGCGCTCGGGCTGTTCGCGGCGCAACTGGGGCTCAATCTCGCCTGGGCACCGCTGTTCTTCGGCGAGCACCAGATTCTCTATAGCCTCGTCCTGCTTGGGCTGATCTGGCTCGCGGCAATTGTCACGACGCTCGCCTTCGGGCGCGTCAACCGGGTGGCGGCGTGGCTGATGCTGCCCTATCTGGTGTGGCTGAGCTTCGCGGCGGGGCTCAACTTCGAAATCCTTCGGCTCAATCCGCACGGTGGTCCGACCGTGCTCGCAACGAGGCACTAGGCCATGCAGACGCAAAACCGCATCTTTGCCGACCTCTCGAAGGTCGCGACTTCGGCAATGGGAACCTTCGCCGGCGTCGGTCGCGAGATCGAGACTGCCGCGCGTGCCCGGATGCGCGAGGCCGTCGGCGGCCTCGACATGGTCGAGCGCGACGAGTTCGAGGCGGTCAAGGCGATGGCCGCGAACGCGCGGGCCGACAGCGCCAGCGCGCGCGCGGAAGTCGCCGAACTGCGTGCCGAGATTGCCGCTTTGCGCGCCGAGCGAACCGCCTCGTGAAATCTATCCACAGCTTTCTCCCCAGCCCTCCGAGTCGCGCGATTGCGTGCGCGGCGGTCGTGCGCCAGCGTCCCGCGCAGGCTAACCGGGGGTGCTTCGCATGACGACGCAGGTCGACTTCGCCTTCACGCCCGCGCCCGCCGCGCCGATCGACATGCTCGAACATTATTTCAACGCGCACGGCCACGCCTTCGAACGTAGCGGCGACGAGGAAATCACTGCGACCGTTACCGGCGAGTGGACGACCTATGAACTCCGCGCGATGTGGCGCGAGGACGAGCACGTCCTGCAGCTGATCGCGATGCCCGATATCCGCGTCCCAGACGCCAAGCGCGCGGCGATCTACGAGACGCTCGGGCTGATCAACGAGCAGCTCTGGATCGGCCATTTCGAGATGTGGGCTGCCGACGGCGCGCTGCTCTTCCGCCACGCGACGCTGCTCGACAGTGATGACGAGGACGAGGACATCGACCTGACGCTCGGCCAGGCCGAGATGCTCGTCGAAGCGGCGATCGACGAATGCGACCGCTATTACCCGGTATTCCAGTTCGTGTTGTGGGCAGGCAAATCCCCCGCCGACGCGATCGAGGCGGCGTTGCTCGATACCGTTGGCGAGGCCTGAGCGCCGGGCGCGACGCCGAGTAGCGTCAGCCACAGCGCCAGGGCCGCTTCGCCGATCAGCTTGGCAGCATGACGAGCGGCGGCAGGCGGTGGGCCAGCGCCGGTGCCAACAACCCAGCGAAGCTGGTGAGCAGATAACACAGGCCGGCCAGCATCATCAGCGCGCCGATGACCCGCGGCAGCTGCGTCCGCGCCAGATCAGGACGCCGCCCTCAGCAGGGCGAGGCGCAGCGGCAAGGCAACCGTGAACACCGTCAGGGGCTGCCCTCGTGCCTTGGCCATGTCCCGCTCCCCGCTGGCGACCGCGTCCTATATGCGTAACACACCTCGCGCGCTCGATCAACCGCGACAGGCGTTGCTGTCGCCGCTATTCGAGACCGGCAACGCCACGGACAAGGCAGGCAAGGGCTCAATGACGCTTTCCCTCTCCGACCTCGGTACCGTCTGGCTGCTTGGGTGCGGCAACATGGGCGGCGCGCTGCTCCACCGCTGGTTAGCGGGCGGTCTGACGCGGGTGACGGTCATCGACCCCGCCCCGCGCGCGCTGCCCGACGGGGTCGCCGCGCATGCCACGCCGCCGGAAGGGGAGGAACCGGACATCCTCGTCGTCGCGGTCAAGCCGCAGCTGCTCGGCATCGCTGCGGCGAGCCTTGCGGGGCGGCTTCGGCCCGATACGCTCATCGTATCGATCGTCGCCGGGGCGACCTGCGCGAGCCTTGCGATGGCGTTCGAAGGCCGTGCGGTCGCGCGGACGATGCCTAACACCCCGGCGCGCATCGGCATGGGCGTGACCGCGCTGTTCGCCCCACAGGACGCCGGCCGCACGACTGCCGAGGCGCTGATGGCGGCGGCGGGGGAGACCATCTGGCTCGACGACGAAGCGCAGTTCGATGCGGTGACGGCGGTGTCGGGATCGGGTCCGGCGTATGTCTTCGCATTTGTCGAGGCGCTGACGGCGGCGGGGGCGGCGGCGGGGCTGCCTCCCGCACTCGCCGGTCAGCTGGCGCTGCAGACGGTCGGCGGTGCGGCAGCGTTGGCGATGCTACGCGACCAGCCGCCGGCCGCCTTGCGCATCGCGGTGACCAGCCCCGGCGGTACGACGGCGGCGGGTTTGGCAGTGCTCGATGACGGCCTCGACGACCTCGTCGCGCGCGCCGTCGCTGCGGCGACAGTACGCTCGCGCGAACTCGGCGATCTGGTGTAAGGCCGCAGCATGAGCGATGCCGATCCCGTCCTCGATGCTTGGCTGCGGGCGTTCGCGCGCGATGGCTGGGCGGGGGCGCGCCTCGACGCTGTTGCCGACCTCGCGGGGGTATCCGCCGCCGACGCAGCCGCCGTGCATCCCGATCGCTGGAGTGCCCTCGACGCGCTGCAACGCCGCCTCGACGTCGCGACGCTCGCCGAAGCCGGGGCCGACCGTGGGGCGAGCATCCGCGACCGGCTGTTCGCGCTGCTGATGGCGCGCTTCGATGCGGGCGAGGCGCACAAGGACGCACTGCGCGGCCTCGCCAGCGCGGCACGGCGCGATCCGGGCCTTGCGGCGTATGGCTTGACGCGGCTCGCCGTATCGACCGCGCGTATCGCCGATGCGGCGGGGGTCACGACAACGGGGCTGCTGGGACCACTGCGGGTTCAGGCGCTGGCGCTGCTCATCGTGCATGTCGCGCGGACATGGCTCGACGACAGCGACCCCGATCTGGCAGCGACGATGAAGGCGCTCGACGGCGCGCTCGAACGCGCCGAGCGCTGGGCGGGACGCCTTACAGGTTCGCCTGCAACGCCTGTACCAGCGGACGATCCTGGGGCGGAATAAGCCCGGCCAGCACGCCCCAGAAGCCTGTCACGGCCCCCTGGCCCGCCGCAGTATACGCCGCCGCCATGCTGCCGCGCAGTTCCTCGAACAGCGCGGTCTCGAGCGCCGCGCCGGCGTCGGTCAAGCGCAGCAGGCGCTGCCGCCGGTCGCGCGGACCGACCTGCGTCGTCACGAGACCCTTCGCGTGCAGATCGCCGAGGACGCGGCTCAGCGACTGCTTGGTGACGTTGAGGAGTTGCAGAAGGTCGCTGACCGGCATCGCCGGACGCCGCGCGATGAAGTAGAGGGCGCGATGATGCGCGCGCCCAAACCCCTCGTCCGCCAGCAGCCCGTCGGCACCACGCACCATGTTGGTGTAACCGAAATAAAGCAGCTCGATACCGCGCCGAATTTCCGTTTCACGCAGGAACAACGGCGACGCCGACGCCGCGACGGGGCTGGGAATAACGTCAACCATATTGACGTATCTGCCACACAATGTTACTCGCGGCAACCGCTGGACGATATAAAACTAGCTTATACGGGGAGTCGGACATGATCGAGGCCACCTATGACGACCGTGATGGCTTCATCTGGTTCGATGGTGCGCTGCGCCCGTGGCGTGAGGCCAATGTCCACATCCTGACGCATGCGATGCATTACGCCAGCGCGGTGTTCGAGGGGCAGCGCTGCTATAACGGCACTGTGTTCGCGCTCGCGCAGCACAGCCAGCGGCTGATCGAATCGGCGCGGCTGCTGGGCTTTGAAATCCCCTGGACGCGCGAGCAGATCGACGCTGCGACGTACGAGGTCATCGCCGCCAATGGCTTCACCGACTGCTACGTCCGCCCGATCGCGTGGCGTGGCTCCGAACAGATGGGCGTTGCGGCGCAGCGGACGAAGCCGCACCTCGCGATCGCCTGCTGGCACTGGGGTGCGTATTTCGGCGAGGCGGCGCTGGCGAAGGGGCTGCGCCTCAATGTCGCCCAGTGGCGGCGGCCCGCGCCGTACACCGCGCCGACACGGTCGAAGGCGGCGGGGCTCTACATGATCTGTACCCTGTCGAAGCACGCCGCCGCCGATGCGGGCTATGACGATGCGTTGATGCTCGACTGGCGCGGCCAGGTTGCCGAAGCGACGGGGGCCAACATCTTCTTCCTCAGGGACAATGTGCTGCATACGCCGACCCCCGACTGCTTCCTCGACGGTATCACCAGGCGCACCGTCATGGGGCTGGCGCGCGCGCGCGGCATCGAGATCGTCGAGCGCGCGATCTGGCCCGAGGAACTCGAGACCTTCGAGCAGGCGTTCCTGACCGGCAGTGCGGCCGAGGTCGTGCCGCTCGCCGAGATCGGGCCGTGGCGCTTCGAGGTCGGGGCGCTGACGCGTCAGCTTCAGGGCGACTATGCGGCGCTGGTGCGCGGCGGGGCCTGAGCCGGGATCACGCGACCGCCGCTTCGACCCAGTCGAGCCGGTCCTGGCCGAACCACATCGTGCCGTCGACGAAGAAGGTCGGCGCACCGAACACGCCGCGCGCGATGGCGGCTTCGGTCGTCGCCTTCAGCCGTGCCTTGACCGTCTCGTCATCGGCAAGCGCGAGCAGCGCGGCCGGCTCGAGCCCGATCGCCGACAGGACAGCGGCGAGTTCGCCCGGATCGCCAAGGTTGCGTGGCTGCGCCCACATCGCCGCAAAGACGCCGTCCACATACGCGGCAAAGCGCGCGTCGCCGATCAGGCCGGTGGCGATGCGCATCAGCACGATGGTGTTGATCGGGAAGAACGGATTAGGGGTCAGGACGATGTCCTCGCGCGCGGCGAAGCGTGCCATGTCGGCATTCATCCATCGCCCTTTCGCGGGCACCATCGCGGGCGAGGCATTGCCCGTCGCCTTGAAGATGCCGCCCAGCAGCACGGGCACATGCTCGACCGTCGCGCCGGTGCGCGCCACGACGCCCTTCAACCGGTGATGTGCGAGGTAGGTCGTTGGCGACCCGAAATCGAACAGGAACTCGACATGACCGGGCATCAGAACTTCTCCGTCCACGGGCGCAGGTCGAGCTCATGCGTCCACGCATCGCGCGGCTGCGCGTGGAGCATCGTGTACATCGCGGCGATATGATCGGGGTCGAGGATGCCGTCGTCGGCCTTGGCGGCGTAACGGTCGGGGAAATTATCGCGGATGAACGCGGTGTCGATCGCGCCGTCGACGACGACGTGCGCGACGTGAATGCCCTGCGGCCCCAACTCGCGTGCCATCGACTGCGCCAGCGCGCGCAGCGCGTGCTTGCCGCCCGCGAATGCCGCGAAGCCACTGCCGCCGCGCAGGCTCGCCGTCGCGCCGGTGAACAGGATCGTGCCACGTCCGCGCGGGGCCATGCGCCGCGCCGCCTCGCGCCCGGTCAGGAAGCCCGCGAGCGCGGTCAGCTCCCAGATTTTGCGGTACTTGCGCGCCGTCTCGTCGCGGACGGGGCACGGGACGTTGGCGCCGATGTTGAACACCGCGACCTCGACCGGCCCGATCTCGGCCTCGACGCGGTCGAACAGCGCGACCATCGCATCCTCGTCGCGCGCGTCGCAGCCGATGGGGACGGCACGACCGCCCGCGGCCTCGATGCGCGCGGCGAGCGGGGCGAGCGCGTCGGCGTTGCGCCGGACTGGCACCGCGACGAGGCCGCTTTGCGCGAACGCGGCGGCGATGGCCCCGCCGGTCGCGTCGCCCGCGCCGATGACGATTGCGGCGCCTACGGGCATATGACGATCTTCCCCAATTGCGTACCCGCGCCGATCATCCGATGGCCTTCGGCGATGCGGTCGAGCGGCAGCTCTGTGGCAATCGCGGGAACGATAGCCCCGCTCGCGGCGAGCCGAAGCACCTCGGCGAGGTCGTCGCGGTAGAAGCCGTGATGCGTATCCTTCCACTGCGTGATCAGATACCCGCGCAGCCCCTTGCCGCTCATGAATTGCGCCTGCGCGCTGCGGCGGGGTGAGCCGAGGAGCGCGGCGGCGGCCCTGAGCGGGTTGAAGCGCGCCGCGCCGCCAAGCGCACCCTGGAAGCCGAACAGCACGAGCGCGCCGCCGTCGCGCAACGCCGCTTCGCTGACCTTGACGTTGGGGCCGCCGACGCCGTCGAATACCGCATCGACGCCGCCCGCCGACGCGGCGCGCGCTGCGGCGGCGATGTCGCCCTCGCGCGCGATCGGCGTCGCGCCCTGTGCGCGGACGAAATCGCTGCGTGCGCCGCTCGCGACACCATAGGTTTCCATGCCGAAGTGCCGCCCGAGGGCGAGCAGGATCGACCCGACGCCGCCCGCCGCGCCCCAGACCAGCATTTTTTCGACCGAGGGCCGCGCAACGCAGCGCGTCAGCATCTGAAACGCGGTCAGACCGTTGAGGACGAGCGCGGCCGCGTGGGGGCTGCTCACCGCATCGGGCACCGCGACGCAATCTATGGCGGGAACGACTGCAAAGCGCGCCGCGCCGCCGGTCACGGTCAGCGCCGCGACGCGCGTGCCCGCCGCAATGCCGTCGCCCGCCACGACCCGCCCGACGACCTCGTAACCCGGGGTGAAAGGGACCTTGACCCCCGGATAGACGCCCATGCGCATGACGACATCGGCGAACGCGATCCCCGTCGCCTCGACGCGCACGAGCAATTGGCCCGGTCCGGCAACGGGCATCAGTGCGTCGACGACCTCGATACGGTCGGGGCCGCCGGTCCTGCGAACGATCGCCGTGCGGTTGGTGTCCATCGCGCCGTTCCCCCCGACGAACTTAACCCGTTTCGGCCAGCGGAAACACCAGGCAACTCGTTGTGCCCGTCGCCAGCAGCTTGCCGCGCGCATCGGTCAGGGTGCTTCGCGCCGTCGCGACGCGTCGCCCCGAGGTAACGACCTCGCCACGTGCTGTGACAACGCCGGTCGTGCTGGTCATCGCGCGCAGATAGGTGACGTTCAGGTCGATCGTCGTGTAGCCGACTCCGGCCTTGAGCGTCGTATGCACCGCGCACCCCATGCACGAGTCGAGCAGCGTCGCTGCATAGCCGCCGTGCACCGTGCCGATCGGGTTGTAGTGCGCCTCGCCGGGCGTGCCGGTGAACTCGACCCAGCCCTCGCCGCAATCGCCGCCGTCGAACCCCAGCAGTTGCGCGATCGGCGCGCGGGGCTGCGTGCCGGCGAACATGCCGCGGATCAACTCGATCCCCGGCAGCGTCCGCAGCGCCTCGGGCGACATCGCACTCACCCGGCCGCGCTCACTGGCCTTTGACGTGACGGTTGCAGCGCTTCCGCTCCGGCTCTCCGAAGGCCGTCGCACCCGCGCTGAAGGCCGTGACGCGTCCGTTGGCGTCGGCGACTGCCGAGCACGCCGCGACCGCGAGGGCGGGGCGGGCATCGGCCATGCCGGTGCAGGTCGCCCCCTCGCAGTGCCAGACGCCGCCCTCACCGACGACCTTCGCCAGGCTCGCAGGTGCAGCAAGAGTGGCCGTACCAGCAACCGGCTCCGCAACCGCCGACGTGCCCAAACTCGCTGCAATTACAGCCATCCAGTAAATAGTGCGCATTGGTCGTCTCCTTGGGGTTGTGTCGGTCAGAGATGGTCGAAACTGTCGTCGAGAATGTAGCGCAGCGCAGCAAGGCGCGACTCGCCGAGGGTCTCGCGAATCCGCGCCTGCGCCAGCCGCCAGCCTTCAGCCGCCGCACGCAGCCGCACCGCACCCGCGTCGGTCAGGCGCAGCAGCTTGGCGCGCCGATCATCGGGGTCGGCCTCGACCGACAGCAACGCCATGCGTTCGAGCGGTCGCACGAGGCGGGACAGCGTCGAGGCATCGGTCGAGAGGCGTTCGGCAAGTGTCGCGATGCCAACACCGTGCGCCCGTCGAAGCCCCGCCAGAATCCCGAGCTGGCCGACGGTCAAGTCGTGGGGCGTCAGTGCCTCGTCATAGATCTGCGTCACCCGCCGCGCGACGCGCCGCAGCTTGAGCGCGGTACACTCGCCGATATTATCGGCGATCGGCTGCAGCAGCGGAACAGGCGCGTTTTTCAACACGCTGCTATCTTAAAGCACCTGCAATTGCATGTAACGCACAAAATATTGCATCGCGGCAATCTTTGCTTGTTTCAGTGGAAGGTCAGCGGAACGCGGCGGGACGCTTCGACCAGCTGATTGCGAGCCCCAGCGCCACGCCCGCCATCTCGACGCCGAGCGCAACTTGGCGAGGATTGCGGTCGAGCCGGTCCTCGAGCGCGATGCTGAGGCGCGCCCCGCCTGCCGCAACGGTTGTCCCGGCGACCAGCAGCGCCGCCGCCGTCGCAATGCGTCCGGTTCGCATCGTTCCGCTCCATCGTCTGGGCGGAACGATCTAGCATCCCGACCTGTCGGGACGATGAACGAGCGCGATCATGTTGCGGTTCGAGAACCCGGCCGGGAACGGCAAATCGGCTTACATCTTCCCGCGCTGCTCGGGCGGCAGCGCAGCATCGTCGATCGCGCGGGCGCGAATGGCGGCGGGGCGCGCCGATAGGCGATCATGATACGCGACGAACGCCGGACGCCGGTCGATCGAGCCGAACATCATCCCCCAGCCGATCTGCGACCCGAAATAGACATCGGCAGCGCTGAACGTCTCGCCAAGAATATACGGGCCGCCAGCGATTGCCATCGCCAGCGTGTCGATTGCGGTGGCGAGGTTGCGATAGCCGACCATTGCCTCCTTCTCGGGCGCGACTTCGACGCCGAGCGAGCGGTTGACGATCGCCGCCTCAACTGGCCCGGCAGCGAAGAACAGCCACCGGTAGTACGCGGCACGCTGGCGCGATCCCGGTGGCGGCGCGAGGCCGGCATCGGGAAAGGCGTCGGCGAGATAGGCGCAGATCGCTGCCGCCTCGGTGACCACTGCCCCGCCGTGGGTGATCGCGGGCACCTTGCCCATCGGGTTGATCGCCAGATACTCGGGCGCGTGCATCGTTGTCGCATAGTCGAGCACGACCGTCCGGTACGGCGCGCCGACTTCCTCGAGCATCCAACGCGCAATGCGCCCACGCGACATCGGGTTGGTGTAGAAGACGAGTTCGTCGGTCACGCGCGTACCCCCCTGCCAGACTATGCGTCGATCAGCGGTGCCTCGCCTTCGACGGTCGGGGCCGTCGTCGCACCGGTCCCGGCCTTCGGCTTGCGGCCCTTCTTGGGCTTGGCGACGCCGGGCACGATCTCGAACGCCAATCCGGCGTCGCGGACATGCACCCGCACCTCGCCACCGTGGACGAGCTTGCCGAACAGCAGTTCCTCCGCCAGCGGCTGCTTGATCTTTTCCTGGATCAGGCGGCCGAGCGGGCGAGCGCCGTACAGCTTGTCGTAGCCGCGCTCGATCAGCCAGGTCTTGGCATCGTCGGCGACGCTGATGTGGACATCGCGGTCCTGCAGCTGAAGCTCGAGTTGCAGGACGAACTTGTCGATGACGCGCGCCACCACGGCGGGCGGCAGATAGTCGAACGCAACCGTCGCATCGAGGCGGTTGCGGAACTCGGGGGTGAACATCTTGCGGTTGGCGTCCTCCTGGACGTCCTCGCGGTCCGACGCGCCGAAGCCGATGCTTTCGCGAGCCATGTCGGACGCACCGGCATTGGTCGTCATGATCAGGATGGTGTTCCTGAAATCGACCGTTTTGCCGTGGTGATCGGTGAGCTTGCCGTTGTCCATCACCTGCAACAGGATGTTGAACAGGTCGGGATGCGCCTTCTCGATCTCGTCGAGCAGCAGGACCGAATGCGGCTGCTGGTCGACCGCATCGGTCAGCAGACCACCC
>JBBQVB010000026.1:0-24913 GCA_038211965.1 Sphingomonadales bacterium | reverse complement strand
CGCCGCGCTCGCCGACGCGGCAGGGGTGGCAACGCAGGGCCCGGTCGGGCAAGGGGCGTGGCTGACGGCACTCGGCATCAAAATGCGCGCGGCGGCGCTCAAGGCGCAAGCCAGCGATGCTCAGGGCGCAGAGATCGATGCGGCGGTCGCGCGGCTGACGGAAGCGGAGGGGATGGGCGAGTTGTTCAAGGTCATGGCGCTGACCGGCCCGGGCTGGCCGCCAATCGCGGGGTTGGGCGGATGACCCCGGTCTACCGCGACGGCCGCCCCGCCGACGCCGCGGCCGTGCGCGCGACCTACCTCGAGAGCTTCGATGCGATCTTCAAGCATCTTTACTCGACCGCCGACTACGAGATGTTCATCGCGGGCCAGAGCGAAGGCACGTTCGCCGCGCAGCTCGGCGACGAGGCCTATGCCTTCCGCCTTGCCGAGGCCGGTGGCCGCGTCGTCGGTTTCGCCAAGCTCGGGCCGCCATCGCTGCCCTATGATCCCGCCGGGCGCCGTTGCATCGAGCTGCGCCAGCTGTATCTGCTCGACTCGGCCAAGGGCAGCGGCGTCGCGGTCGCGCTGCTCGACTGGGCAGTGATCGAGGCGCGGCGGCGGGGAGCGGAAGACCTGTGGCTGTCGGTGTTCAGCGACAACCCGCGCGCGCGCCGCTTCTACGCCCGCCACGGCTTCGAGGAGGTCGGCCAGTTCAAGTTCATGGTCGGCACCCACGCCGACGACGAATATCTCTGCCGCCTGCGACTGTCGTGAGCCTCGACGTCGTCACCGCGCCCGCCCTGTCAGGGGTGCGCCACGGCTTCCTGGGACGGCGGGGCGGCGTTTCGCGGGGCATCTTTGCCAGCCTGAACTGCGGCCTGGGCTCCGACGACGACCGCGCCGCCGTGGTCGAGAACCGAAGTCGGGCCCTCGCTGCCGTCGCCCCCGGCGCGAGCCTCGTGACGCTGCATCAGGTCCACAGCCCGACCGTCGTCGCCGTCACCGCGCCCTTCGCCGACGCCGACCGCCCACACGCCGACGGGATGGTCACCGACCGACCGGGGCTGGCGCTGGCGATCCTCGCCGCCGACTGCGCGCCGGTGCTGTTTGCCGATGTCGAGGCCCGCGTGATCGGCGCGGCGCACGCCGGGTGGCGGCCGGCGCTGCACGGCGTCCTGCCCGCCACCGTCGCCGCGATGGAGGCCTTGGGCGCACGCCGCGAGCGCATCGCCGCTGCCATCGGCCCGGCCATCGGCAAGCGCAGCTACGAGGTCGACGAGGGTTTCCGCGCCCGCTTGCTGACCGACGACGAGGACCACGAGCGCTTTTTTGCGGCGGGTCGCCCCGGCCATTATGGCTTCGACCTCGAAGGCTTCATCGTCCAGCGGCTTGCCGACGCGGGCCTGCGCCGTATCGAAGCCTTGGGTCTCGACACCTACGCCGACCCGACGCGCTGGTTCAGCTATCGCCGCACGACACACGCGGGGGAACCCGACTATGGGCGGCAGATCTCGATGATCGCGCTGGCCGGCGCGTGAAGGCGGCATGGGGTCTCGCGCTCATGCTATGCCTTGCCGCGACCGCCGCGCAGGCCGGGCCGCCCTACGCCACCGACGACCCCGAGCCGACCGATTTCCATCATTGGGAAATCTATAGTTTCAGCGCGGGAACCAAGACCCCCGGCCAGTTCGACGCAACGGCGGGCGTCGACCTCAACTACGGCGCGCTGCCCGACGTCCAGTTGACCGCGACCATCCCCGTCGACCTTCCCGGCGGGGCGCGGGCGCAGTTTGGCGATCTCGAACTGGGTGTGAAATACCGCGTCCTGCGGCGCGAGGCGGCGGGGGTGCAGCTGGCGGTGTTCCCGCGCGTCATACTGCCGACGGCGAACAGGCGCAGCGGGCCGGGCAAGGTCGCGCTGCTGCTGCCGCTCTGGGGTCAGAAGGATTTCGGCGCATGGACGCTGTTCGGCGGCGGCGGCTGGACGCTCAACCTCGGCGACGGCAACCGCAACTACTGGCTGCAGGGCATCGCGCTGACCCGCACCGTGTCCGAACGCGTCACGCTGGGGGCCGAGATCGTCCATTTCGGCCCCGACGCCGCCGCCGCGCGCAGCTACACCGCCGCCAACTTCGGCGCGGTCATCAAGCTGTGGGGCCCGTTCGCGCTGCTGATGTCGGGCGGGCCGGGCCTGGCGCACGCGCGCAACGGCGGCACCTGGAACGCCTATGCGGCGCTGGCGACGAACTTCTGATGGAGAAACCGATGACCCCCGCCACCCGCGCCGCACTGAGCAAGGTTCCCGCGGTCACGCTGGGCTTCTGGATCATCAAGATTCTCGCGACCACGCTTGGCGAGACGGCGGGGGATACCGTCAGCATGACGATGAACCTCGGCTATCTCGCAGGGACGGCGATCTTCGCCACCGTGTTCATCGTGCTGGCGTGGCGGCAGATTACCGCGAAGGCGTTCCACCCGTGGCTCTACTGGGCGACGATCATCGCCTCGACGACGGCGGGGACGACGCTCGCCGACTTCGCGACGCGCTCGCTCGGCATCGGCTATACCGGCGGGTCGGCGCTGCTGCTGGCGCTAGTGCTCGCAGCGCTGTTCGCGTGGTACCGCGCGCTGGGGTCGATTTCGGTCGAAACCGTCCACGAGCCGCGCGCCGAGACCTTCTACTGGCTGACCATCACTTTTTCGCAGACGCTCGGCACCGCGCTTGGCGACTGGGCGGCGGACACCGGGGGTCTCGGCTACCTCGGCGGCGCGGCGGTGTTCGGCGCGGCGTTGGCGGTGTGTGCGGCGCTTTACTACTGGACCAGCGTGTCGCGCGTCGCGCTGTTCTGGATCGCCTTCGTGCTGACCCGCCCGCTCGGCGCGACGGTCGGCGATTTCCTCGACAAGCCGCTCGACCACGGCGGCCTCGCCCTGAGTCGCCCGCTGGCGAGCGCGGTGCTCGCCGCCGCCATCGTGCTCCTCCTGCTGATCGTCCCGCAGCGCGCGGGCGGGCATCCCGGCGCAGCGCGCGTGTAGTTTGTTGCTGCGCTGTGACGCAGCCGCTAGAGGCATCGGCGGGGTCGCTACAGGGTCAGCCATGAAGATATTGTCGGGCAACGCCAACCCCGAGCTGGCGCAGGCCATCGCCTCGTACCTCGACCTGCCGCTGACCAAGGCCAGCGTGCGCCGCTTCGCCGACGAGGAGGTGTTCGTCGAGATCCACGAGAACGTCCGCGGCGAGGATGTCTTCGTCGTCCAGTCGACGAGCGCCCCCGCCAACGACAATCTGATGGAGTTGCTGATCTGCATCGATGCGCTGAGGCGCGCGTCGGCGCGGCGGATCACCGCGGTGGTGCCGTATTTCGGCTATGCCCGGCAGGACCGCAAATCGGGGTCGCGAACGCCGATCTCGGCAAAGCTGGTCGCCAACATGATCACCACGGCAGGGGCCGACCGGGTGCTCTCGGTCGATCTCCACGCCGGGCAGATCCAAGGTTTCTTCGACATCCCCACCGACAATCTTTTCGCCGCGCCGGTGATGAGCGCCGACATCGACGCGAAATGGGGCAAGCAGCCGCTGACCGTCGTCTCGCCCGACGTCGGCGGTGTGATCCGTGCCCGCGCGCTCGCCAAGCGGCTCGGCAACGCGCCGCTCGCCATCGTCGACAAGCGCCGCGAGAATCCCGGCGAGTCCGAGGTGATGAACATCATCGGCGACGTCCAGGGGCGGATGTGCGTGTTGATCGACGATATCGTCGATTCGGCGGGGACGCTGTGCAATGCCGCCGCGGCCCTGACCGAAGCGGGCGCGGCGGGGGTCACGGCGTACGTCACCCACGGCGTGCTGTCGGGCGGCGCAGTGGCGCGCGTCGAGAGTTCGGCGCTGACTGAGCTCGTCATCACTGACTCGATCGCCCCTCTCGCGGCGGTGCGGGGCGCGTCGAAGATCCGCATCATCTCGATTGGCCCGCTCCTCGCCGAAGCGATGCGACGGACGAGCGAGGAGAGTTCGGTCAGTTCGCTGTTCGACTGAAGCTCAGCCCGCCGGCTGCGCGCTGGCTGTGACATAGGTCGGCGCGACAGCCTTCTGGCAGCGCACCGCAACGACGGGGTACGACAGTCCCGTGTAGCGCTGCAGCGTCGTCTCGGCGGCGGCGTTGCACTCGGCGACGCTGACGAACTGCGACGGCTCAATGCGGACGGTCTGGCACTGGTCGCCGCCGTCGCCGCAACCGAGGATCGCCATCACCACCAAAGCCGGGTTCATCGCCGCACTCCTTCAGCGGTATAAACTGCGGAAAGCTTGCAACGTTCCGGCCAGCCGTGCTGTCAGCGCGACGAAATGCGCGGGGTTGGCGGTTGGGCCGACAAGCGCCATATCGCACCGATGCGAGATTCCGCCGCCACCAACGATACCAACCCCGACGCGCGGACGATCAAGCGTTTCCTGCCGTATCTGTGGCCCAAGGCGGCGCCGTCGCTGCGCCTGCGCGTCGTCGTCGCGATGGTGCTCGTGCTGCTGGCGAAGTCGGTGACGCTGATCATGCCGTTTGCCTACAAAGGGGCGATCGACCGGCTGTCGACCGGCAGCCGCGAGGGCGTCACCATCGCCGTCGCGCTCGTCGTCGCGTACGCGGGCGCGCGCTTCGGCGGCGTGCTGTTCGACAACCTCCGCAACGCCATCTTCGAACGCGTCGGGCAGACGGCGGCGCGTCATCTCAGTCAGGATGTCTTCGCGCACATCCACCGGCTGAGCCTGCGCTACCACCTCGAGCGCCGCACCGGCGCACTGACCCGCATCGTCGAGCGCGGCACCAAGTCGATCGATACGATGCTGTATTTCATCCTTTTCAACATCGCCCCCACGATCTTCGAATTGACCGCGGTGTGCGCGATCTTCTGGATCAAGCTCGGGCCGGGACTGGTCGCGGCGACGCTGGTCATGGTCGTCGCCTATATCGTCTTCACCCGCCGCATGACCGACTGGCGCAACCAGATGCGCCGCGAGATGGTCGACAGCGACAACAAGGCGGTCGGGCGCGCCGTCGATTCGCTGCTCAACTACGAGACGGTCAAGTATTTCAACGCTGAAGCTCACGAAAGCCGCAACTACGGTCGCGCCGTCGAGCGCTACACCGACGCCGCGGTCAAGAACCAGAACAGCCTGAGCTGGCTCAACATCGGCCAGTCGGCGATCACCAACGTCATGATGGCGGGCGCGATGGGCTATACCGTCTGGGGCTGGTCGAAGGGCCAGTTCACCGTCGGCGACGTGGTGCTCGTCAATACGCTGCTGGCGCAGCTGTTCCGCCCGCTCGACATGCTCGGCATGGTCTACCGCGAGATCAAGCAGGGCCTGATCGACATGGAGCAGATGTTCGGCATCATCGACACCCAGACCGAGATCGCCGACGATCCGCATGCCCGCCCGCTCGAGGTGCGTGCGGGCCACGTCCGCTTTTCGCACGTCGAGTTCAGCTACGAGCCGCGCCGCCAGATCTTGCACGACGTATCGTTCGACATTCCGCCGGGCCGCCGCCTCGCCGTCGTCGGCCATTCGGGGGCGGGCAAGTCGACGCTCAGCCGCATCCTCTACCGCTTCTACGATATCGCGGGCGGCAGCGTGACCATCGACGGGCAGGACATCCGCCGCGTCACGCAGGACAGCCTGCGCCGCGCCATCGGCATCGTGCCGCAGGACACGGTGCTGTTCAACGATACGATCGGCTATAACATCGCCTATGGTCGCATCGGCGCGAGCCAGGCCGAGATCGAGGCGGCGGCGCGGGGTGCGGCGATCCACGACTTCATCGTCTCGCTCCCCGACGGCTATGCGACGACGGTCGGCGAGCGCGGGCTCAAGCTGTCGGGCGGCGAGAAGCAGCGCGTCGCCATCGCGCGCACCATCCTCAAGGATCCCCGCATCCTGATCCTCGACGAGGCGACGAGCGCCCTCGACAGCGCGACCGAGGCCGACATTCAGGACGCACTCCGCGACGTCTCCGCCAGCCGTACCACGCTGGTCATCGCCCACCGCCTGTCGACGATCACCGACGCCGACGAGATTATCGTCATGGACGCGGGGCGGATCGTCGAACGCGGCACCCACACCGCGTTGCTGGCACGCGACGGCCGCTACGCCGAGATGTGGGCGCTCCAGCAGGCCGAGGAGGCGCAAGTGGGCGTGTTGCAGGCGGCGGAGTAGGCAGCAAAAAGGGGCGGACCTTGCGGCCCGCCCCCTTTCCAGTCAGCCGAACGCGCGCAGTTACTGCGGCATCAGCACAGTGTCGACGACGTGAATGACGCCGTTCGACTGATAGACGTCCTTGATCGTCACGACCGAAGCGCCGCCCTTGGCGTCGATCAGCTTGAGCTTGCTGCCCGACATCGTCGCGGTCAGCTTGCCGCCCTGGACGGTGGTCAGCTCGGCCTTGCCGCCGCCGGCCTTGATCGCCGCGGCGATCGCCTTCGAATCCATCGCGCCACTGACGACGTGATAGGTCAGGATGGTGGTCAGCGTCGCCTTGTTCTCGGGCTTGACGAGGCTCTCGACGGTCCCGGCGGGCAGCTTGGCAAACGCCGCGTTGGTCGGCGCGAACACCGTGAAGGGACCCGGACCCGACAGCGTGTCGACGAGGCCGGCAGCCTTGACCGCCGCGACGAGCGTCGTGTGGTCCTTCGAATTGACGGCATTCTCGATGATGTTCTTGGTCGGCAGCATCGGTGCGCCGCCCACCATCACGGTCTTGGAGCTCATCATCTTGGCGTCGGCAGCGCCGGTCAGGCCAGCAACCGCGAACAGCGCAGCGGCCAGTGCAGTCTTGGAAAGCGTCATCTGAATTCTCCCTGGAGTCCATCGTTCCGGACGGCCGATATACGATCAGGGGACCGTTACGGTTGCACCGCGCGACCGTCAGCGGACGTGCGGCAGTTCGTCCTAGATACCGGTGAGTTTGCCCGTCGCGACGACCGGGCCGGTCGGGGCGCCCGTCGGCGAGCCGCCCTTGGGCTCGAGGCTGATCGCCAGCGTCGACCCGGCCTTGAGGCCCTTCAGCCGCTCGGGCGGGATGGCGTGGCTGCCCGGCACGCTGACGTCGATGGTGCCGAGCGAGCGCGGCGGGCTGCCGTCCTCGATCACCCAAAGTTCGGGCGTGCGGCCGTCGTCCTTCGACTTGTCGGCCGGCGTCAGGATGACCGCGCCGCGCGACGCATCGTAGGTCGCGGTCAGCAGCGCCGCACCGTCGGGCGCGGCAAGCGTCGCGACGAGCAGCGGTTGCACGGCAGGCTGGGGGCGCGCCACGAGCATCGCGACAGCCACCGCAGCGAAGGCCACCGCGCCGCCCGCCAGACCGCGCCACAGCGCCAGACTCGACCAGAAGGGTGCGCGGCTGGCGCGGGGACTGCCGAGCGACGTCGCGGCGACGTTCGGCGCGACAGGTGCGATGCCAGCGCTGATACGCTCCCACACGGCGGGCGGCGGGGCGACCTCGGCGACGCCTTCGGCAAGCGGCGACAACAGCGCCTGCCAACCCTCCACCGCCGCGCGGAAGGCCGGATCGCGTGCGATACTGCGCTCGGCCTCGCGGTGGGCCTCGCGGTCGAGCGCGCCGAGCGCAAAGTCGGCGGCAAGGCCGTCCACCGGATCCATATCGTCGGGAAGGTCGCTCATGCCAGCTCCCCCCGCATCCTGAGCAGGCCGCGCCGCACCCACGACTTCAGCGTTCCAACGGGAATGCCCTCGCGCGCGGCCAGCGCCTCGTAGGTCAGGCCTTCGAAATAGGTGCTGCGGATCGCTTCGGCATGGCGCGCGTCGAGGCTGCCGAGCGCGGCATGCAGGCGCTGCGCCGCGGTGCTTGCGTCGATCAGTTCATCGGCGGGCGCGCGGGTGTCGCGCACCTCCGCCGCCTCCTCCAGCGGCGCGCTGGGACGGCTGGTGCGCGACCGCAGCCGATCGATGGCGCGGTTGCGCGCGATCGTCACCATCCAGGTGATCGGACTGGCGCGTTCGGCATCGAACTCCGCCGCCTTTCGCCAGACTGTGGTGTACACTTCCTGCAGCACGTCCTCGGCCTCGCCTCGTTCATGCAATATACGGAGGATAACACCGAATAGTTTTGCGCTCGTCGCATCATACAGCGATTTGAACGCGCCCGCGTCGCCAGATGCGGCGCGGTCGAGCAGAATCACCAGACCGCCGCCGCCGCTCACGCTTCCCGCACCGCCATCTTGATCGGCCCCTCGGCACGCCCGTTGACGAACTGATAGACGTACGGATTGCCCGTCGCGTCGATCCCCGCGCGCGGTCCATGCCAGACGATCCGCCCGGCGTGAAGCATCGCGACACGGTCCGCGACCTTGCGGACACTTGCCATGTCGTGGGTGATGGTGAGCGCGGTAATCTTCAGGTCGCGGACCAGTTCGACGATCAAATCGTTAATGACATCGGCCATGATCGGGTCGAGGCCCGTCGTCGGCTCGTCGAAGAACAGGATTTCGGGACGTGGCGCGATGGCGCGGGCGAGCGCTACACGCTTCTGCATGCCCCCCGACAGCTCCGATGGTCGCAGGTCGGCGACATCCGCGCCGAGGCCGACGCGCGCGAGATTGTCGATCGCTGCGGCGCGCAGCTCACGGCCGGGAGCACGCTGGTCGAGTGCGAAGCTGACGTTGCGCCAGACGCTGAGCGAGTCGAATAAGGCGCCACCCTGGAACAACATGCCGAAGCGCGACCGATGTGCCGCCAGCGCGCGGCCTTTGAGATGCGTCACGTCCTGTCCGTCGACCTCGATGCGTCCCGCGTCCGCGTCGATGAGCCCGAGGATGCACTTGATCGTCACCGACTTGCCCGTACCCGAGCCGCCAATGACGACCATCGATTCGCCCGCTTCGACGCTGAGGTCGACGCCGTTGAGGACGTGCTTGGTGCCGAAACGCTTTTTCAGCCCCTTGAGGGCGATCTTGGGAACGCTGCTCACGACCCGAACACGATCACGGTGATGATCAGGTTCGACAGCAGGATCAGGATGAACGCGCTGACCACCGCGTCGGTCGTCGCGCGCCCGACGCCCGCCGCGCCGCCGCTCGAATGGAAGCCGTGGTAACAGCCCATCAACGCGATGAAAAAGCCGAACACGCCCGCCTTGACCATCGACGACATGACGTCCTCGAACTTCAGATAGTGCATCGTCGTGTTGAGGTAGTTGGCGCTGTTGAACCCCAGTCGTGCGGTCGCCAGCAGATAGCCGCCGAGCACGCCGACGATGTTGGCGACGAGCACCAGCAGCGGCATGACCAGCACGGCGGCGATCAGCCGCGGCGCAATCAGATAGCGGAAGGGGTCGGTGCGCAACGTCGCGAGCGCGTCGATCTGCTCGGTGACGCGCATCGTCCCCAGCTCGGCCGCCATCGCCGACGACACGCGGCCGGCGACCATCAGTCCGCCGAGCACCGGGCCAAGCTCTCGGACGATGCCGATGACGGTGACTGCGGGGACGGTCGATGCGGCATTGAAGCGGCTGCCGCCGATGTAAATCTGCTGGACCAGCGCCGAGCCGATGAACAGCGCGGTCAACCCGACGACGGGCAGCGAGAAATAGCCGATGACAAGCACCTGCTCGAACAGCCGCGCGGGGTAGTAGGGCGGCGCAACGCCGTGGCTGACCGACCGCCAGGCGAACCGTGCGATGCGCCCGACCATCGCCAGCGCATCGACGACGATGCCGCCGATCGCGCTCAGCAGGCGGATGGCGTCCTCAGTCATGCTCATGTCGGGTACGGACGGGTCATTTGTAGGTCCGCTGATAACGGTGGCCGAGCCCGGTGAGCAACTCATATTGCGAAATGCCCGTGGCCTGGCTCGCGGCGGGCAGGTCGAAGTCGAGACGCAGCCAGTCGCCCTCCGCGACCCCGCAGCCGGTGACGTCGACGCCGGTCAGGTCCATCGAGACACGACCGATCACAGGGCAGGGTTCGCCGAAGACATAAGCGCGCCCAACGCCCGAAAACGCGCGGCGGTACCCGTCGGCGTAACCGAGGCTTAGAATGGCGATCTCGCTGCGCCGCGCGGCCGTCCAGGTCGCGCCGTAGCCGAAGGTCCCGCCCGCCTCGACAATGCGGGTCTGGACGACGCGCGCTTCCAGACCGACGACCGACTGAAGCTGCCCCGCCGCCGCCGGATGCATGACGCCGCCGTAGAGCCCGATACCGGGGCGTGTCAGGTCGAAGGCATAGCCGGGGCCGAGGCAAATGCCCGCCGAGTTCGCAAGCGCAGCGCGGGCATGGGGCAGGGCGGCGACGGCCTCGCCGAAGCGTACCAGTTGCACCGCATTCATCGGATGCGCGGGCTCGTCGGCGCACGCGAGGTGGCTGTGCAGCACGTCGACGGCGATCCCGTCGAGGAGGCCCGACGCGGCTTCCCCGGGGCTCAGCCCCAGCCTGTTCATGCCGGTGTCGATCATCACGTCGCAGCGGCCACCGCCGTTCGCCCGCCACCGTGCGACCTGCGCCGCGCTGTTGAGCACCGGCACGACGCCCGGCACGGGCGTCTCGCCGGGCAACAACCCGTGCAGCACCGCGAGCCGGGTTTCGTCGGGCATCGGCGACAGGTCCGCCGCCTCGGCCCAGGTCGCGACGAAAAAATCCCGGCACCCGGCGCGCGCCAGCGCCGTCACGCACGCGCGCGCCCCCAGCCCATAGCCGTCGGCCTTGACCGCAGCCCCAGCGGGCACCCCGCCGCACGCGCCCAACCAGCGCCAGTTGGCGACGAGCGCGGCGGTATCGACGGTCAGTCGGAGGGGGGCGGCGGGCATCGACCCTCGCTTAGCGGCTTGGCGCGCGCATACAATCGGCGCGTCGCGCCCACAGCCGCGATCACTCGTAGCGTTCGGGCAGATACTCGTCCTCGGCACGGTCGGCGAATTTGGTCGTCGACTTGTGGAAGGTCAGCGGCACCGTGCCCGTCGAGCCGTGACGCTGCTTCGCGACGATGACCTCGGCGAGCCCGTGGAGCTTGTTGGCGCGCTCGAGCCACTTGGCGTGCTTCTCGCCGTCCTCGATGTCGGGCTGCTTGAGGCTGTGATAATATTCCTCGCGGTAGACGAACAGCACGATATCGGCGTCCTGCTCGATGGTGCCCGATTCGCGCAGGTCGCTGAGCTGGGGGCGCTTGTCCTCGCGGTTCTCGACGGCGCGGCTGAGCTGCGACAGCGCCAGCACGGGGACCTGCAACTCCTTCGCCAGCGTCTTGAGGCCGCGCGTGATTTCCGAAATCTCCTGGACCCGGTTCTCGTTCGACGACTTCGCCGAGCCTTGCAGCAGCTGGAGATAGTCGACGACGATGACGCCGACGCCTTTCTGGCGCTTCAGGCGGCGCGCGCGCGTGCGGAGCGCGGCGATCGACAGCGCCGGGGTGTCGTCGATGTAGAACGGCAGTTCGCTCAGCGCGCCTGCCGCACGCGCCAACCGGTTGAACTCGTCCTGGCTGATCTTGCCCATCCGCAGCGACTCGGAATTGACCGACGATTGCTCGGCCAGCACGCGCGTCGCGAGCTGGTCGGACGACATTTCGAGGCTGAAGAACGCCACGCCGATGCCGCTGCGCTTGCCTTCGTCGATACCGTCGGCGGCGTCGCGCTGCGCCCGCTGCGCGCAGGCAAACGCGATGTTGGTGGCCAGCGCGGTCTTGCCCATCGCCGGACGCCCGGCAAGGATGACGAGGTCCGACTTGTGCAGTCCGCCGAGCTTGGCGTTCAGCGCGTCGAGGCCGGTGGTATAGCCTGACAGGTGCCCGCCCGACTTCATCGCGCGGTCGGCCATGTCGACCGCCTCGCGCGCGGCCTGCGCGAAGGTCTTGACCGCCCCCGCGACCTCGCCCTGCTCGGCGACCTTGTAGAGCGCCAGTTCGGCGGCCTCGATCTGCTTCAGCGGCGCGACGTCGGCGGCGGTGTCGAAGGCGCCCGCCGCCATCTCGCGCCCGACGCGGATCATCTCGCGTAGCAGGGCAAGATCGTATATCTGTTGCGCGAAGTCGCGCGCCGCGATCAGCGCCGCCGACTGTTCGGTCAGCCGCGCGAGATACGCCGTGCCGCCGACCTCGGCCATCGCGACATCGGCGTCGAACAGCGGTTTGAGCGTCACCGGCGTTGCGACCATGTTGCGGTCGGCGAGGTCGAGGATCTTCTCGTAGATGCGCCCGTGCAGCGGCTCGTGGAAGTGCTCGGGGCGCAGCCGCAGCATGACGTCCTCGACCAGCCGGTTGTCGATCATCAGCGCGCCGAGCAGCGCCGCCTCGGCTTCGAGGTTCTGCGGCAGCTGGGTGGTCTCGGAGGGGGTCGGCACGAGTCGCAAGGGGAGCGGGTTGATCATCGCGACCTTGTCGCGCGTGCGCCGTCGGGCGGCAATGCGGGGGCGCCGATGACGGTGCGCCGATCTGTGGACAAGATGGGGATGCCGCCCCGTGCACTGCGCTGCAACCGGCGACGGCGTGCGCCGCCGCCCGACGCTGCAACTGGCAGCGTAACGATTTTGGGGATAGTCTTCTCCGCAACATGGCCGAGCGGGTTGCCCGCCGCCCTCCGATACGGAGGGGGCGCGCGAAACGGCCAGTGACCGCCGAATGCAGTGCGCGCCAGCCCACCCTCCAGGGCCGCGAGCGCGTGCGTGTCCGGCCCAACCCTTTGACCACAGGAGGCCGACATGGCCGATACGATGACAAAACGCGCTGCCGATACGACCGGCGGGACCACCGGCGGTGGCGCTACCAGCAATATCGTCAATTTCTCCGACCTGCCCTGCTGCCCCGATCTCGATACGTCGCGCACTTGCGACGTCATCGACCTGCGGCGGCGGCTGGTGTTCCCGACCAACGTCCGCGGCCCCAATGAACAGCCGGTGCGCGTCGAGGTGATCTTTCACACGCGCTTCGAACGCTGTTCGGGACCGCTGGCGCTCGGCGACCTCGCCTACACGACGACGCTGCTGCCCGGCGAAACGGTGCGGCTGGCGACCACCGACCGCCGCAGCCGCTTCAGCTTCGATAGCGAGACCAACCTCAGCTACCGCAGCGAGCAGATGTCGGAGGAGCAGTACCGCCTGTCGGCACTGCGCACGATGATGACCGATGAAAACGTCGTCGACCGCGGCGAGGACCGCGCGTCGTCGAACGGCAAATGGGACTTCCACGGCGACACCAGCGGCGGCATCGGCTTCTTCTCGGTGAGCGCCGACGCCAACGCACGCGGCAGCCACAACGAGAGCTCGGCGCGCGACTATCTGCGCGAGCACCGCGCGCACGCCGAGGCGTCCGACCATCAGTCGGTCGAAGCGACGCGCAAGGCGCATTCGGTCTCGGTCGGCGAGGTCTCGACGCGGGTCCACACCACCGGGACCAGCGAGGACCATTTCGAGTCGTC
Source organism: Sphingomonadales bacterium (assembly GCA_038211965.1). Taxonomy (GTDB): domain Bacteria; phylum Pseudomonadota; class Alphaproteobacteria; order Sphingomonadales; family Sphingomonadaceae; genus Glacieibacterium. The sequence goes on along the minus strand of JBBQVB010000026.1, from coordinate 11,522 downwards.
GTCGCGGACCTTCAGCAACGCCAACCAGTGCCACGCGGTGACCTATCTGTTCTACCGCATCAACAAGACCGAGACGATCAAGTTCACGCTCGAAGCCATCGAGCGGCGCGTGATCGACGCGGTCGCGCCGCTCCCCGTGCCGGCCAACCCCGTCGCGACGCTCGGCGGCGTCTCGCCGATCCAGCAGGAGGTCCCCGCGACCGCCAAGACGCGCATCGAAGTCGAGACGCGCGGCTTCCAGAGCGAGGCGCTCAAGCGTTCCGCCATCGGCAGTCAGTCGACCGGCGCGGGCGCGGGGCGTGTCAGCTTCGGCGTCGCCGCCGGGGTGGCGAACGCCGCGCTCGGGCAGCAGGCGCCGCTGGCTCCCGACGTGCGGGCGCGTGCGCTCGCCGATGTCGACGGGCGACTGGTCGCGGCGGGTCTGCTCGACAAGGCGACGGGGCTGGTGTCGAAGGACATCAAGCTCGAGATCGACTATGAGCGCCGCACCTCGCTGCCGACGGCGGGGGTGATCGTCAAAGGCTGCCTCGACAAGTGCAGCACCTGCGAGCCCGAACTCGAACGCCGTATCGACCTCGAACTCGACCGTCTCGAGCTGATGAACCAATGGCTCAAGAAGCAGATCGAGCTGGCCGGAACCGCCGGTGCGCCGCCCGCGCCGGTCCCCGCACCAGCCCCTGCGCCGATCGGACACCCGATCCCCGGCGTTCCGACGACCTGACCGGACTAGGCCGGACGGCGGGCAGGTGACGCCTGCGCGCCGTCCGGCTATAGCCGCTCGCGATGTCCAGCCCCACCTTCGACCCGCGCCGTCTCGCCCACATCGACTGCTGGCTGTTCGACCTCGACAACACCCTCTACCCGGCCTCGTGCAACCTGTTCGCGCAGATCGACCAGCGCATGGGTGCGTTCATCATGGACTTGCTCCACGTCGATGCCGCCGAGGCCTATGTCATCCAGAAGGGCTTCTTCCACGCCCACGGCATGACGCTGCGCGGGTTGATGACCGAGCACGGGGTCGATCCGCACGACTTTCTGGCCAAGGTCCACGACATCGACCTCGCCGTCGTCGAGCATGACGCGGCGCTCGTCGATGCGCTGTCGAGTCTGCCTGGGCGCAAGCTGATCTTCACCAACGCCGACCTGCCTTACGCCGAGCGCGTGCTGGCGCGGCTGGGGCTCGAGGACAGCTTCGAGGCGATCCACGACGTCCACGCCACGGGCTATCGCCCCAAGCCCGACGCCGCCGCCTACACGCATCTGTGCGAGGTCCACGGCATCGCGCCCGAGCGAACGGTGTTCGTCGAGGACATGGCGCGTAACCTCGTCCCCGCGCACGCCATCGGCATGACGACAGTGTGGATCGACAACGGCAGCGAGCAGGGGCCGGTGGCGACGCTGCCCGAATACATCGACTATCGCATCGCTGACTTGGGCGACTGGCTCGGTGGGGTTGCGGCGGCGCTGGAGACGGTTGGGGAGACGGCATGAGCGACCTCGAGAGCGTCATCGCGGCGGGCTGGGCGGGGCGCGAGACCGTCACCCCGGCGACGACGGGCGCGTTGCGCGACGCAGTCGATGCCGCGCTCGACGGGCTCGACGACGGTTCGTTGAGGGTCGCGGAGCCGGACGGCGCAGACGGCTGGCGGGTCAACCAGTGGCTCAAGCAGGCGGTGCTGCTGTCGTTCCGCCTCAACGACATGGGGCTGGTGCCCGGCGGTCCGGGCGGCGCGCCGTGGTGGGACAAGGTGCCCTCGAAGTTCGACGGCTGGGGCGAGAACCGCTTCCGTGCCGCGGGCTTCCGCGCCGTCCCCGGCTGCATCGTCCGGCGCGGCGCGTATATCGCGCCGGGTGCGGTGCTGATGCCGAGCTTCGTCAATTTGGGCGCGCGCGTCGGCGCGAATTCGATGATCGACACTTGGGCGACGGTCGGCAGCTGCGCGCAGATCGGCGCCAACGTCCATCTGTCGGGCGGCGTCGGCATCGGCGGCGTCCTCGAACCGCTGCAGGCGGGACCGACGATCATCGAGGACGACTGCTTCATCGGCGCGCGCTCCGAAGTCGTCGAGGGTGTCGTCGTTGGACGCGGCGCCGTGTTGTCGATGGGCGTTTTCCTGTCGGCGGCGAGCAAGATTATCGACCGCGACACCGGCGAAATCTTCGTCGGGCGCGTCCCGCCCTATGCCGTCGTTGTGCCGGGCTCGCTGCCCGGCAAGCCGCTGCCCTCGGGCGCGCCGGGCCCGAGCCTGTCGTGCGCGGTCATCGTCAAGCGCGTCGACGCGCAGACGCGCGCCAAGACCGCGATCAACGAGTTGCTCAGGGACTGACCGGCGGCGCGGCCCCGTCCATGCCCGTCCAGCGCGCGATGAATGCCAGCTGGTCGGTGGCTTCGTCGATAATCTTGGTCGTCGGCTTGCCCGAGCCGTGGCCGGCGCGGGTTTCGATGCGGATGAGGTGGGGCTTGTCGCCGATATCGCTCGCCTGCAGCCGCGCGGTGTATTTGAAGCTGTGGCCGGGCACGACGCGTTCGTCGGTGTCGGCGGTGGTGACGAGGATCGCGGGGTAGGACTTGCCGCCTCGAATGTTGTGATAAGGCGAATACGCCAGCAGATTGGCGAACGCCTTCGCGTCGGCGGGGTCGCCATAGTCGTCGGTCCATGTCCGCCCCTCGGTGACCAGCGGGAAGCGCAGCATGTCCATGACGCCGACAGCGGGCAGCGCTGCGGCGAACAGGTCGGGCCGCTGGTTGACCACCGCGCCGACCAGCAGCCCGCCGTTCGAGCCGCCCTGGATGGCAAGCCCGCCCGGCGCCGTGATCCCCGACTTGATCAGATATTCGCCCGCCGCGATAAAATCGTCGAAGACATTCTGCTTGTTGAACGCCTTGCCGCCATCGTGCCACGCCGCACCATATTCGCCGCCGCCACGGATATTGGCGACGGCATAGACCCCGCCCATCTCCATCCACGCCAGCGCGCTGACGCGGAAGCTGGGAAGAACGTTGATGTTGAACCCGCCGTAGCCATACAGCAGCGTCGGCGCGCCTGGTGCGAGCCCGCGTTTGTGCGCCACGAACAGGGGGACGCGCGTGCCGTCCCTCGAGGTGTAGAACTTCTGCTCGACGACGAATGCGGCCGGGTCGAACGCTGCCCTAGGAGCGCGGAACGCCCCCGAGCGATTGGTCGCCGCATCATAACGGTAGATCGTGGTCGGTGTCGTGAAGCTGGCGAACTCGTAATAGGCGGTCGCGCCGCCCGCGCCCGCGTCGAAGCCGTCGGCGGTGCCGATGCCGGGCAGCGCGACGCGGCCATCGGCCTTGCCCGCCAGCGTGTAGCGCCGGACCTGTGTGCTGGCGTCGTGGAGTGACGTGACGACCAGCCGGTCGCCGATCACCGACGCCTTGACGAGTGTGTCGGCTCCCTCGGCGACAACGGTGCGCGGCGTGGCGGCGGGACCGTCGAACGCGACGACCCGGTAGCGCGGCGCGCCGTCGTTGGTGACGAAATACAGCGTAGCTCCGTGCGATCCGGCGAAGCGCCAGTCATGCGTCAGGCCGCTGACCAGCGTGACGATTTTCGGCGCCGGTGCGCGCAGGTCCATTGCACGGACCTCGTAGCGGTCGTCCGATCCGGTGCTCGACCGCAGTACCAGCCAGCGCCCGTCGGCGCTGACTTCCGGCTCATTGTACCAGCCCGGGTGATCGGGGGTCGCGAAGACCTTGGTGTCGGCGGTCTGCGGCGTGCCCGGGCGATGGAACCAGATGCTGTGGTTGAAGACCTCCGAACGCAGGTCGGTGCCCCCCGGCGTCTCCGGGTAGCGGGCGTAGTAGAACCCGCCCTTCGCCCATTCGAGGGCCGAGAACTTCACCCAGCGCAGCGTCTCGGGGAGCGGCTGGCCGGTCGCGACATCGAGGACGCGTACCGTGCGCCAGTCGGTGCCGCCGTCCTGAACGGCATAGGCGACTTGGGCGCCGTCGTCGCTCGGCTGCCACTCGGCAAGCGCCGTCGCGCCGTCCTTCGCCCAGCCGTTGGGGTCGATCAGGGCGCGCGGCGCGCCGGCCACGCCGTCCTGGACGTAGAGCACCGCCTGGTTCTGCAACCCCGCGTTTCGGCGGTAGAAGATGTGCCCGGCGCGCTCGACGGGCAGGTTGACGCGCTCGTAATCGTACAGCGCGGTCAGCCGCGCGCGGATCGCGGCGCGGCGCGGCAGGGTGGCGAGATAGGCCTGCGTGGTGACGTTCTCGGCGGCGACCCAGCCGGCGACCTGCTTGTCGGTGCGGACGTCGTTTTCGAGCCAGCGGTATGGGTCGGCGACAGTGGTGCCGTGGATGACGTCGGTCTGCGCGACGGTAGGGGTTTGCGGGTAAGTGAGCGCGGTGGCGGGTGCGGCGACGGCGAGGAGGAGGGCGGCGGTAAGAATAGCGCGCATGACGGCTCCCGAAGGCGAATATGGCGAATGTAGAGCAGTCTGCATCGGACGCGAAACCTCTGACGGCTGGGGAACGCCCCTAACTCGCCCCGAACACCCGCGCGAAGATCGTGTCGACGTGGGCGAAATGGTGGTCGAGGTCGAACAGCGCGTCGAGTTTCGTGGCGTCGAGATACGTGCCGACCTCGGCATCGGCCTTGAGCAGGTCGAGCAATGCGAGCTTGCCGTCGGCCTCCCAGATACGCATCGCATTGCGCTGGACGAGGCTGTACGCGGCCTCGCGGCTGGCGCCCGCCTGCGTCAGCGCGAGCAGGACGCGCTGCGAATGCACCAGCCCGCCCATGCGGTCGAGATTGGCCTGCAGCCGCGCCGGATAGACGACGAGCCTGTCCATCACCCCGGTCAGCCGCGCCAACGCGAAATCGAGCGTTACCGTCGCATCGGGGCCGATCATCCGCTCGACCGACGAGTGCGAAATGTCGCGCTCGTGCCACAGCGCAACATTCTCGAGCGCCGGAGTCACCATCCCCCGCACCAGCCGCGCGAGGCCGGTCAGGTTCTCGCTGAGCACCGGGTTGCGCTTGTGCGGCATCGCGCTCGACCCCTTCTGGCCGGGCGAGAAATACTCCTCCGCCTCGAGCACCTCGGTGCGCTGGAGGTGGCGGACCTCGGTCGCCAGCCGCTCGATGCAGCCTGCGACGACGCCCAATGTCGCGAAATACATCGCATGACGGTCGCGCGGGATGACCTGCGTGCTGATCGGCTCGACGGTCAGCCCCATCGCGTGCGCGACGTGTTCCTCGACGCGGGGGTCGATGTTGGCGAAGGTCCCGACCGCCCCCGAGATCGCACATGTCGCAACTTCGGCGCGCGCGAGCACCAGCCGCGCCCGGCAGCGGTCGAACTCGGCATAGGCCTGCGCAAGCTTCAGTCCGAAGGTCGTCGGCTCGGCGTGGATGCCGTGGCTGCGCCCGATGGTGGGGGTCAGCTTGAACTCATGGGCGCGGCGCTTGAGGACGGCGAGCAGCGCATCAAGGTCGGCGATCAGCAGGTCGGCCGCGCGCGCCAGCTGGACACCGAGGCAGGTGTCGAGAACGTCCGAGCTGGTCATGCCCTGATGGACGAAGCGCGCCTCCTCCCCGACATGCTCGGCGAGGCTGGTCAGGAAGGCGATGACGTCGTGCTTGGTCTCGCGCTCGATCTCGTCGATGCGCGCCACGTCGAAGCCGCCGCGCGCCCAGACCGCCGCTGCGGCTTCCCGGGGTACCACCCCCCGCTCGGCGAGCGCGTCCATCGCGTGCGCCTCGATCTCGAACCAGATGCGAAAGCGTGTCTCGGGCTCCCACAACGCGACCATTTCGGGGCGGGAGTAACGCGGGATCATGCGATGCAGGACTTTCAAGGGCGGAACGACGAACCGGCGTCGCCTAGCACGGTGCAGGGCGTGCCGCCAACGGGACGGGTTGCGGACCCCCGGCCGCTTCCAACCGCTGATGTCGGGTAGCGGGCGCCAGCGCGCTTCGACAAGGAATCAGGTCATGACAATGCTCAGAATTGCTACGGTTGCCGCACTCCTCGTTGGTGTCGCGGCGCAGGCACAGGTCGCCGGTACGCCCTCGGTCGGCCCGGCGCGTGTCGGCACCGGCGCCGCCACGGGCGTCAACGGCAGTATCGCCAAGCCGGGCGCATCGGGCGACCGTGCGCGCATCGGACGGACTACGCTGAACGCTTCGCCCAATTCGACGATTATCGGCACGACGACCGGTAACGTCAGCGTGACACCGCCGCCGATCGTCGGAACCTCGCCTGCGGCGATCGGGACAAGCGTCGACGGCGATGGCTCGGCGGCGACACCCGGCACCCCGGGCACCGCCGGCGCGCCGCCCCGCAGCTAAGGTCTGTGCCCAGGCGCGCCCCGGACGCCCTGCGGCGACCGGGCCGTGCTTGCCGGTAGCGTCAGGCACTCACCGTCGTAAGCCGTTGGCGGCTGCGCAACCTGCCGCCGATCGCCCCGAAGCCCGCGAGCAGCATCGCCCATGTCGCCGGTTCGGGGACGCCGCCGCCGATCACGCCGCCGGCGATCGCCAGCCGCCATTCGCCTTCGGATTGCGTCAGGAACAGCGAGCCGTTGTTGCCATCGGGGCCAACAAGGTCGCCGCGCGACCCGCCGCTGGCGATGGTCGTTTCGATTCCGGTCAGCGGATTTATAATTCCGACGGTGCCATCATTGTTGTTCACGATGATGTAGCCGTCGAACGCCGAGCCGCTGATCACCCCGGTACCGTCGGCGCCGTGTCCTGACAAAACGCTTAGCACCGAGGCGCCAGTCGCGATGTTGAAACCGAACAGACCACCGCCGTTCGCCCCATAGATCGTCAGGCCATCGTTCGAGATGCTGACACCGTCGTAGAAGGTGCCCGAGGTAATGGTATGGACAGCGCCGGTCAGCGGATCAATGTCGACCAGTCGGTTATCGAGCGTCGACGCGCCGAGATGGCCCGTCACGCGGTTCGCCCACAGCCCATAGCCCGCGCTCACCGGCGAGTTCAGTGCGATCGGCGTCAGCGCGAGTGTCGTCGGGTCGACCGAGTGATAGCCGCCGCCCAGCGCGTTGACATAGGTGACGCCACCGACCGTCGCCGCCGACGTGGGCGTGCCTGCGGCTGAGACCGTCACGCTCGCCGAGGGGTAGGTCTGACCGTCGGTGTCGGCAAGGCTGTAGAGTTGGGCGCGCGCGTAGCCGGTGCCGATGACACGACCGTTCGACATTGTGGCAAGGCCGAGCATGCCATAGTTCGCAGCCGGGTCGCTCGAATACTGGGTCAGCGAAAAGCCGTCGGCGATGCCGGCGGCGGTCAGCGTCAGCGCCGCGTTGGCAGCCGTCGTCGAAGCGAGCAACGTCGCTGCAAGCGTCGCCGCGCGCCATGTGAATTTTGCGATCATCTCGAATCCTTCCCCTGGTTATGGTCATCCCGAAACCAGCGCAGCCGAGGGCGGTCGACGACGTACCGGCGGCGTCGCACCATGGCGGCGGGCGGTAGCGGGGCCTTGACGATCGGGAACGCTAAAAACGCAGCACGCCGACTCGTTAACGTAGTGTAGATTTACGCCGCTGGTGGCAGCGTGTAAAGACGTTACCGCTCCGTCATCAAAAGAATTTCGGCAGCTTTGCTCCGGCGGCGTACGGCTTTGTTGCGGCTAAATGCGGCATGTCCGCTCAAACGCAGTGCTCGCCGCACCGCGCCCGCAACGATTGGAACGAGCCGTGCCTGCCGCGTTGAAGAGGCACGGGCGTGGGCCGGAAATATGGAGATTGACCATGACCACCAGGATAATCATCGCGGCAGGGCTTGCCGCCGTCGCATTGACTGCCAGTGCCGCCGACGCGCGTCCGCGCGGGTCGCAGGATAGTCGCGAGCGCATGACGACGCGTCAACTCAACCAGCAGCAACTGGCAAGCAGCACGGCGACGGCGTCGCCGATGCAGGCGAACCAGCCCGTCGGTCCCGCCGAGCCGGCCGGATCGTCGGCGGCCGCTCCCGAGGCGGCGACGACCCCGGTGACGCCGACGACCGAGACGACGCCCCCGACCGATTCGACGGTGCCCACCGATGCGGCACCGATGGCGGCACCGCCGCGCTGAATGTGCTTGACGCGCCGTCGTCCGGACGGCGCGTCGACCCAGTCAACCAGAGGAAATATCGATGAAGACGATCGCCGTTCTATCCGCCGTCGCGCTGTTCGCCGCGACCGCCGCCGCCGCCCAGACTGCGCCGGGGCCGAGCCAGTCGAACCAGCAGACGCGGGACACTGCCGGCATGTCGCCGCCGTCGACCACCAGCGCCAATGGCAATCTGTCGGGTGGCAGCTACGAGGCCAACGCGCCCGGACGCACCGCTGGAAGCGGCGAGTCGGCGATGGCCGCCGACGGTCTGACGATGAAAGAAGGCAAATGGATGATGGGCGACCGTCCGGCCACCAAGTCCGAAATCTCGAAGCACAACAAGCTGATGCGGGCCGACAAGATGACAAACAAGTAAGCCGTCAGGTCGCGAGGTCCCGTCAGCGCCACCGGTGCGGACGAGCTATTAGCTCTATTCTACCGTTGACGGGCCGCTGCACGCGGCCCGTTTTCGTGTCGGAACGCGCCGCCGCCGCACCGTTTTTCAGTACGAAGCTCGCGCTTAGCGGCGCGGACCGAAGCCCGGCATCACCGGGGGCGGCGCGCGGTTGCGGTCGCGGCGCGGCAGTTGCGCCTGATAGGCCTGCAGGCAATGGTCGTTGCAGTACGGGAAGCCCGCGTTGCTCGGCTTGCCACAGAAGTGAAAATCGGTCTCACCGGGGTGGCCGATCGGCCATTTGCAGACCTTCTCCGAAAGATCGAGCAGCGACGTCCGCGCCGGTTTGGGCGGCGCCAGGGGGCGCGCTTTGCGGACCGGCGGCGCGGTGACGGGGCGAGGTGCGGACTTGGTGGCGGCGGTGGCGGCAGGTGCCGCGACCGGTACCGCTCCGGGGACCGCGACGGACGCGGCGACGACTTCGGCGACCGCCGCCTCACCGCCCTTGACCGGCGACGGGCGCGCTTTCAGACCGAGGCGGTGCGCCTTGCCGATCACGGCGTTGCGGCTGATGCCCTCGCCCAATTGTTCGGCGATCTGACTGGCAGTCAGGCCGTCTTCCCAGCCGGTGCGAAGCTGGTCGATGCGGGCGTCGGTCCATGACATGCGATCGGAAATCCTTTGGGTCTCGGTCGATAAACGCGGTTGGCAGGCCGGGGTGCCGGGGACTAGGAAGGGCAGATGCCCGACATCGCCGCCCGATCGCTGCCGCTCCACGTCCATGCCGAGCCGGGGGTGATGGTCATTCCCGGGGTCAATTGGCAAGGCTTGAAGACGCTCTATCTGAAGGAGGTGCGGCGCTTTTTCAAGGTCCAGCTGCAAACCGTCTGGGCGCCGGCCATCACAACGTTACTGTTTCTCGTCATTTTCGCCGTCGCCATGACCAAGGCGCGGCCGGTGGTAATGGGCGTGGCCTATGCCGATTTCCTCGGCCCCGGGCTGATCGTCATGGGGATGATCCAGAACAGCTTTGCCAACACTTCATCGTCGCTGCTGATCGCCAAGATCCAGGGGACCATCGTCGACGTGCTGATGCCGCCGCTGTCGAACGGCGAGCTGCTGGTGTCGTGGGTGGCGAGCGCCGTTACGCGCGCGTGGCTGGTCGGGCTTGCCGTCTGGATCGCGATGCTGCTCGCGCCGGGGGTCGATGTGCCGATCCGCTATCCGCTCGTCGTGCTGTATTTCGGCACGATGGGGTCGGTGCTGCTGGCGCTGCTCGGGCTGCTGACAGGCATCTGGGCCGATAAGTTCGATCACGCTGCGGCAGTCACCAACTTCGTCGTCCAGCCGCTGACCCTGTTGTCGGGGACCTTCTACGCCATCGACAAGGTCAGTCCGGCGATGCGCGCCGTCAGTCACGCCAACCCGTTCTTCTACATCATCGACGGCTTCCGCTACGGCTTCCTCGGCGTGTCGGATGGGCTGGCGGTGCAGGGGGCGGTGATGATCCTCGTCGTCGACGTTGCTCTGTGGGCGCTATGCTACCGCATCCTCAAGACCGGCTGGCGGCTGCGCGCGTGATCGTCCTTGCGGCGCTGGTCGGCGCACTGGCGATCGGCAGCGCCGTACCCGCGCCGCCCGCGCCTTGGGAGGTGCCGCAGCGCCTCGTGCGCCTGCCCGACGGCCGGCGGCTCAACCTGTACTGCACCGGCACCGGCAAGCCGACGGTGATCCTCGAGTCGGGTTTCGGCGCGACGCTGTGGAGCTGGGCCAGGGTCCAGCCGCTGATCGCCGCGACGCACCGCGTGTGCAGCTACGACCGCGCCGGGATGGGATTCAGCGATGCAGGACCCCTGCCGCGCGACGGGGCCGCGCAGGTTGCGGACCTTGCCGCGCTGCTCGGCGTCGCCAAGGTCAAGCCGCCGTACATCCTCGTCGGCCATTCGGCGGGCGGGCTGTCGATGCGGCTGTTCGCCGATGCCTATCCCCGGCAGGTCGCGGGCATGGTACTCGTCGATCCCAGCGTCGAGGGTCAGTTCGACGGGCAGGAACGGCTCGTCGCGATCACCGTCGCGAGCTACGAGGCCTGCGCGCGCGCTGCTGCCGCGCGCGCGCTGCCCTCGACCGACCCGGCGCTGGCGCGCTGTACGCCCAAGCCGAACCCGGGCCTGACGCCGCGCATGAATGCCGTCCTTGCCGCCGCCGCGCTGCGCCCGGCGCTCTGGACGACGCAGGCGAGCGAATATGCGGCGATTGCGGGTGCGACGAGCGCGGCGGTCAAACGCGGGCGGCAATATTACGATGCGCTGCCGCTGGTCGTGCTGACCGCCGGGCAGACGGCAGCGGCGAGCCCTGGTTGGGCGGCGGCGCACGCGACGCTCGCGGCGCGGTCGTCGGCCGGGGCGCAGCGGACGATCGCCGCCGCCTCGCACAATCTGATGAACGACGCGCCCGATGCCGTCGTCGATGCCGTCGCCGAGGTATCGCGCGCGCCGCGCTGACGCGCGCATCGGGTGCCCGCAAATTGGGCAGGCTGTCCGCCGCGCCGCCGATTTGGGCAGGATTCGCGCCATGACGCGGCGCGCCGCCAAGGAACGCGGCTTGGCACGAACCTTGAAAGGCGGTTCTCGGATGCCGTCGGCTTCCTGTGCTCGCTCTTGGACCTTTCGGGGTTCCGCAACTTACCGGCCGGAGGTGCAAACCTCCGGCCGTTTTTCGTGGTCGCCCCACCCCCTCGCACGGCTCCGGTTGACCGCGACTCGCGAAACGCGCATTTTGACTTCGCGGGACGAAAGGGTGAACATCATGGCGACGCGGGCGGCGAATGCGCGCACGGCGAGCCGCGGACTGATGCCGCCCGCGTGGAGCGCGGCGCTGCGGCGGGGTGCGGGAGCGGCGCTCGGCATAGTATTGATGGCGCTGACGCTCGGCGCACTGGTGGCGCTGCTCGGCTATGACGCCGGCGACCCGTCGCTGGGGACGGCGAGCGGGCGTGCGCCGGTCAATCCGCTTGGGTTGCCTGGTGCCTGGCTTGCC
>JBBQVB010000025.1:0-25146 GCA_038211965.1 Sphingomonadales bacterium | reverse complement strand
CAACAGCGCGCCGAGCCGCTGTGTCACGGCACCCGGCACCCCGCCGCCGATCGTCCGACCGTCGAGCTTCACCACGCCGACGACGGGCATCGTCGTCGAGGTCACGAACGCCTCGTCCGCCGCGTGCGCATCGGTGAGGGTGAAGTGCCGCTCGGCGACCGCTATCCCCGCGCCCTGCGCCAGCCGCAGCACCGTCGCGCGCATCACGCCGGGAAGGATGCGCGCCGACAGCGGCGGGGTGACGAGGCCGCAGTGCTCGACCAGCCAGGCGTTGGTCGAGCCACCTTCGGCGACGACCTCCGCCTCGTCGACGAGCCACGCCTCCGCCGCCTGCTCCGCCTTCGCCGCTGCCTTGGCGAGGACATTCGCCAGTAGCCCGACGGTCTTGATGTCGCAGCGGCCCCACCGCTGGTCGTTGACGCTGGCGACGGCGATGCCCTTCGCCTGCAGCGTCTTGCGCCCGGCGAAGTCGAAGGGCCGCACCGTCATCGTCAGCGTCGGGCGCAGCTTCGGCGCGATGACGTGGTTTCGCGGGCCTGCCCCGCGCGAGACCTGAATGTACAACAGCGCCTCGGTGGCGCGGTTGGCGGCGACCAGACGGCGCGCTTGCGCGTCGAGGGCGGCGGGCGCGAGCGGGGCGGGGATGCCCAACGCCGACAGGTTGCGCGTCAGGCGGGCAACATGCTGCGGCCAGTCGAACAGGCGACCGTTCAGCACCGCACAGACCTCGTACACCGCATCGGCGAACTGATGGCCGCGATCCTCGATGTGCACGCGCGCGTCGGCGAGCGGCATGATGCGCCCCGAGACATAGGCGAGACGCGGCATCCTGGCCCCTTTTGCTGACCGAGCGGTTCGTGCGTTAGACCGGTCTACCGCCGCAACCGCAAGGCTCCGATGACCGCCCCGCAGATCGTCTGGTTCCGTCAGGACCTCCGCCTCGCCGATCAGGCGGCGGTGCGCGCCGCCGCCGCTGCAGGCCCGGTGATCGCGGTGTACGTCCTCGACGACGAGACGCCGGGGCGGTGGCGGATCGGCGCGGCGCAGCGTTGGTGGCTGCACCATAGCCTCGCCAGCCTCGATGCCGATCTGCGTGCGCGCGGCAACCGCCTCGTCCTGCTGCGCGGGCGTGCGGGCGTCGTGTTGCCCGCGCTTGCCGAGGCGACGGGCGCGGCGGCGATCCACGCGCTGTGGCACTACGAGCCGTGGGCGCGGACGCAGCAGGAGGAGGTCGCGAGCGCCGCCGAGCTGCACCTCCATGACGGCAACTATCTGATGCCGCCCGGCACGGTGCGGACGGGGAGCGGCGCGCCGTACCGGATATTCACGCCGTTCTGGAATGCCTTGCAGCGCGATATGCCGCCTCCCGCACCAGTCCCCGCGCCGCGCACGCTGCCCGCCGCCGATGCCCCGGCGGGCGACGCGCTCGACGACTGGCGCCTGTTGCCCAAGCATCCCGACTGGTCGGGCGGCTTCGATGTCTGGACTCCGGGCGGGGCGGGCGCACACGCCGCGCTCACCACCTTCGCCGCGACCGCGCGCGCCTACGAACGCGCGCGCAACTTCCCTGCCGAAGCGGGCAGCTCGCGCCTGTCGCCGCACCTGCATTTCGGCGAGGTGTCGGCGGCGCAAGTCTGGCACGCCGTCCCCGACTCCGACAGCTTCCGCCGCGAGATCGGCTGGCGCGACTTCGCCGCCGGCCTCATCGACCAGTTTCCGGACAGCCACGAAACGCCGGGCCGCGCGACCTTCGCGGCGTTTCCGTTCCGCGACGCCCCCGACGAGCTGGCGGCGTGGCAGCACGGTCGCACCGGCTACCCGATCGTCGACGCCGGGATGCGCCAGCTGTGGGTGACCGGCTGGATGCACAACCGCGTCCGGATGATCGCCGCGTCGTTTCTCGTGAAACACCTGCTGATCGACTGGCGGCGGGGGTCGGAGTGGTTCTGGGACACGCTCGTCGACGCCGATCTGGGGAACAATAGCCTGGGCTGGCAGTGGATCATGGGGTCGGGCGTCGACAGCTCGCCGTTCAACCGCGTCTTCGCGCCGGTGACGCAAAGCGCCAAGTTCGACGCGGCGGCGTATATCCGGACATGGGTGCCCGAACTGCGCGGGGTGAGCGACGCGGCGATCCACGCGCCGTGGGAGGCGGGTGGCGTGCGGGGGTATCCGCCGCCGCTGGTTGGGCATGCCGAGGCGCGGACCCGCGCGCTGGCGGCTTATGCGGGGATGAGGGGCTGACAATCCTCCCCGTCTTCGGGGAGGATCAGGACCGCAACGCCTCGATCGGGCTAAGTTTCGCCGCCCTCGTCGCGGGGTACCAGCCGAAGAAAATCCCGATCGACGCCGAGACCGCGAACGCCACGAAGATCGCGAAGCCCGTCACCGACGTGTCGAAACCGATCGCGCCGCTCGCCGCAGTCGCCGCGAGCGTCCCCAGCCCCACTCCGACGCCGCAGCCGAGCAGCGACAGCATCAGCGCCTCGAGCAGGAACTGCAGGCGGATCGCGGCGCGCGGCGCGCCGATCGCCATGCGGATGCCGATCTCGCGCGTCCGCTCGGTGACCGATACCAGCATGATGTTCATGATCCCGATGCCCCCGACGACAAGGCTGATCGAGCCGATCGCGGCGAGCAGCAGCGAGATCGCCGCCGTCGTCGTCGACAGCGTGTCGGTAACCGCGGTCAGGTTGGTCACGGTGAAGTCGTCGACGGTGTTGGCGTCGAGCTTGTGCGTGCGCCGCAGCAGCTGCGCGATACGGTCCTGCACCGCGTCGAGGTTCGCCGCATCGTCGACGCCGACCGAGATCAGCCGGATCGAGCGGCGGAAGGCGTTGCCCTGCAACTGGCGCAGCGCGGTGGTCAGCGGCACGATGATGACGTCGTCGCGGTCCTGCCCGCCGAAGCCCTGCCCGCGCTTCGCCATGATGCCGATGACGGTGAAGCTCGTGCCCTTGATGCGGATGCTCTGGCCCAGCGGGTCGTTGGCGCCGAACAGATTGTCGGCGACCGACTGGCCGATCAGCGCGACGCGCGCCGCCGCACGGTCCTCCATGTCGGTGAAGGCGCGCCCGTCGCTGGGGTGCCAGTCCTGCACGGTGAAATAGGCGGGCGGCGTGCCGGTGACCTGCGTCGCCCAGTTCGCGGGACCCGCGACGACCTGCGCCGGGATCGTCGTCGAGGGCGCGGCGGCAACGACATTGTCGAGCTTCATGATCGCGTCGGCATCGTCGATGCGCAGGCTCGCACCGGTCCCGGCGCCGCCCGAGAAGCCGACCTGACGGCCGGCGCCGGCCGTGACGATCAGCATGTTCGAGCCGAGGCCCGAGATAGACTCCAGCACCAGCTTCTGCACGCCGCCGCCGATCGCCAGCATCAGGATGACGGCGGCGACACCGATGATCATGCCGAGCATCGTCAGCGCCGAGCGCAAGCGATTGGCGATGAGGGCGGACCACGCCTCGGCGAGCATCGAGGCGATCACGCCGCCCCCTCCGGCGCATGGCCGTACAGCGCCGCCTCGGTCGGCGGGCCGTCGTAGAACACCAGTCCGTCCTGGATGCGCACGACGCGGTCGGTCGCCTTCGCCACCTCGGGGTCGTGCGTGACGATCACTACCGTCACCCCACGCTCGCGGTTGAGCGCCTTGAACAGTCCGAGCACCTCGACGCCGGTCTTCGTGTCGAGCGCCCCCGTCGGCTCGTCCGCCAGCAGCAGTTCGGGATCGTTCGCCAGTGCGCGCGCCACCGCGACGCGCTGTTGCTGCCCGCCGCTGAGCTGCGAGGGCCGCGAGCGCGGCTTGTCGCCGAGGCCGACCGAGGTCAGCAGCGCCTGCGCCTTGGCATCGCGGTCGCGTTTGCCGTAGCCCGAATAGACCAGCGGCAGCGCGACGTTGCCGAGCGCGGACAGGCGTGGCAGCAGGTTGAACTGCTGGAAGACGAAGCCGATGCCCTTGTTGCGGAGCTTGGCCAGCGCCGCCTCGCCGAGCGTCGCCGTATCCTGCCCCTCGAAGCGGTAGGTGCCTTCGCTCGCCGCATCGAGGCAGCCGATGACGTTCATCAGCGTCGACTTGCCCGAGCCGCTCGGCCCCATGATCGACATCAGCTCGCCGCGCGCCACGTCCATGGTGACGCCGTGCAGCGCACGGAAGGTGCCCGCCTCGCTCGCATAGTCCTTGACGACATGGTCGAGGCTGAGGACGGGCGTCTCGGTCACGCGTCCTTCTTCTTCGACGAGTTGGTCGGCGCGCTGCCGCCCGGCGGGCCGAAGCTCGCGGCCTTCTTCTTGTCTTCGCCGGTCACGACAACGTCGTTTTCGCGCAACGGTCCGCTGACGACCTCGGTATTGTCCTGATCCGATGCGCCCGTCCTGATCCGCACCGCCTCGGGCGCGCCGTTGGCCAGGCGGAACACCGTCTGCGTGCCCGTGTCGGCGCTCGCCTTGTGCGCGCCCTTCGCGGCGACGCGGCGCGGCGGCTTGTAGTCGGCGGGCTTCCAGCTCAGCGCGGCGTTGGGAAGCAGCAGCGCGCCGGCATGGTTGGCGACGAGGAACGAGGCGTTGGCGGTCATGCCGGGCAACAACGCGCCGTCCGGATTGGCGACGCCGACGATCACCGTATAGGTCACGACGTTCTGCTGCGTCGTCGGGTTGAGGCGCACTTGATTGACCGTGCCGGTGAACTGGCGCGTGCCGTAGGCGTCGACTGTGAAGGTGACGGCCTGCCCGACGCGGACCTTCGAGACATCGGCCTCGGCGACGGCGGCCTCGATCTGCATCTTGGTCAGGTCGCGCGCGATGCGGAACAGTTCGGGGGTCTGGAACGACGCCGCCACCGTCTGGCCGAGATCGACCGAGCGTGCCACCACCACCCCCGATACGGGCGAGCGGATGACGGTGTAGCCGAGGTTGGTGCGGTCCTGCTTGATCTGCGCCTCGGCGGCGCGGACCTGCGCGGCGGTCGAAGTCGCGGTCGCCTGCGCGGTTTCATAGTCCTGGCGGCTGATATAGTTCTGCTTGAACAATTCGCCCGAGCGCCGCGCGTTGGCGGCCTGTAAGGCGGCGGTGGCGCGGACGTTGGCGAGGCTGGCTTCGCTGGCGGCAAGGCGCGCGGCATAGACCGACGGATCGAGCTTGAGCAGCAGCTCGCCCTGCTGAACGCGGCTGTTATAGTCGACGTGGAGTTCGGCGACGGTCCCCGAGACCTGCGTCCCGACGCTGACGACACGGACCGGGTTGAGGATACCGTTGGCAGTAACGACCTCGCTCAGGTCGCCGCGCGTGACTTGCGCGGTCTTGTATTGCGACCCCGGCGCGGGGGCGTTGGCCTTGCTGTAGAAATACCACGCGACCGCCGCGGCGATCGCCAGGATGAGGAAGATCCAGCGTTTGCGCGGCAGTCTCACGATTTCGCCCTCATCGTCCGGCCCTCATCGTCCGGTCCTCATCGTATCGACTTCGGCGCCAATGCCGCCGATGGCGCGCGCCAGCCGCGCCTGCGCGGTGCGGACGTTGAAATCTGCCTGCACGAGCTGCTGGCGCGCGCTCGCCAGCTGGCTCTGCGCGTTGAGCAGGTCGGTGAAGGTGCCGACTCCCGCGCGGTAGCGGCCCTGCGCGATATCGGCGGCGGCCGTGCTGCTGGCGATCAGCTCGCGCGCCGTCGACAGCGAGCGGATCGCGGTGTCGAGCGCGGTGTAGTTGGTGAACACGTCGAGGCCGGCGTTCTGCCGCGTCTGCTCGGCAAGGGCGGTGGCGCGGTCGCGCTGAGCCTCGGCCTGCGTCACGGCATAGGTGCGTCCATAGCCGTTGAAGAACGGGATCGACAGCGTCACCCCGACGCTCGCCGAGTTCCGGTCGTTCGACGAGTCGGCGTAGCTCAGGCTGTTCTGCGCGCTCGCGCCCACCGAGGGCCGCAGGTCCGAGCGCGCGGCGCGGACGTTGGCTCCGGCGACATCGACCTGCGCGCGCTGCGCCGCGATGTCGGGGCGCAGCCGCTCGGCCTCGGCGATCAGTGCGTCGACATCCGATTTGAGCAAGTCGCTCGACCCGAGCGGCGGTGGCGCAGCGAGGTCGAGGCGCGCCGATGGCGGCAGGGCGACAGCGTTCGCGAGCTGCCCCTCGCTGGTCCGCAAATTGCCCTGCGCCTGCGTCAGCGTCAGCTCGGCCTGCGCCAGCGAAGAACGCGCCTGCAGCCGGTCCGACGGCGTCGCGACGCCCGCCACCTCGCGCCCGCGCGCGGTGTCGAACGAGCGCTGCGCGAACGCGATGCTCGCCTGCGCGGCGGTGACGCTGGCGCGGTTGGCCTGCACGCTGTTGAACGCCGTGACGGTGTTGAGCGCGATCGTCTGCGCAGTGTCGGCGAAGCTGGCGAGCGCCGAGGCCTGGCTCGCCCGCGCCGCGTCGATGCGCGCGCGCCGCCCGCCGAAGTCGATGATCAGGTAGTTGAGCGCGAGGCTCGCTGTGCTGCCGAGGTCGGTCGAGTTCGAGGACGTCGAGAAACTCTGCCCGGTGCCCGTCACGAACTGCGACCCGCCGATGCTGTCGCTGCGGCTCAGCGTCGGGCCGATGCTCGCGCTGAGCGAAGGCAGGTCCGACGCCCGCGCGATGCCGACTCCCGCCGCGGCGCTCCGCACGCTCGCCCACGCCGCCGCAGTCGCCGGATTGCGGCACAGCGCGAGGTCGACGAGATCGGGTAACGTCAGCGCGCGCGCCGGGACGCTGTCACCGCACGCCGGTCCGTTGGTCACCGGCGGGCGCGCGACAGGAATCAACCCGCGTGGGTCGGGGTTCGCCGCGACCGCAGGTGCAGCGATCAAGCTGGCGAGGAGCATCGGGCGGAGAAGCATCTGCGAACGGTCTGTAGCGGGCGGAACGACAACGTCGAGTGAATTGCGGGCGGCACGGGGCCGATGCGACACTTCAGGCGCGGCGCGGGTCCCCGCGGCGGGGCGTGCAATCGGGACGTTCGGTGATGCGGATGCCGCGCCCGCTCAGCGGCACGAAGATGCGCAGCGCCGCGTCGGCAGGGCAGGGGCGGTAACGCCAAACGAATTCCCACCCGTCGGGCCACGCGAAACGCCGCGCGGTGCCGAAATGGACGATCGGCTCGCCGGTCGCGGCGGCGTACCGCACCGCCGTCGCCTTCGCGACCGCGTCGGCGGCGGCGATGTCCAGATCGCCCGGGGCTCGGCGAACCCAAAGCCATGCGGCGATCCCGACCAGCAGCGCGGCGAGCAGCAGCTTGAAGGCGGACGCGCGGGTCATCCCGCCTCCGCGTACGCGGCAAGAGGCAACGGCACCCCCTCCTGCCGGATCAGCGCCTGCCGCCGGAAGAAGCGCAGCAGACCGGCGTCGCCCATCCGCGACGGCCCCAGTCCCGAGCAGCCAAAGCTGGTCTTCTCGACGTCGCCGACCATATTCGTGAGGGCGCCGTCGTTGATCGACACCGCGCCTGCGTCGAGGCGCACCGCAATGCCTTCCGCCTCGGCGATGCTGCCCGCGACGACTGCCGCCGACAGGCCGAAGCTGCCCGCGTTGGCGAGCCTGACGGCCTCGTCGACGGTGTCGAACGCAGTAACCGGGATCACCGGCCCGAAGGTCTCGTCGTCGATCACCGCCATGCCGGGGCGCACGCCGGTCAGCACCGTCGGGCGCAGGTACAGCCCGCCGCCGAGCGTCTCGACGCGCCCGCCCGCGTGGAGCGTCGCACCCTGCGCCACGGCGTCGTCGAGCTGCGCCTGGACCAGCGCGGCCTGCGGCGCATGGATGAACGGCCCGATGTCGCCGCGCCCGATGTCGGGCCAGTTGAGCGTCACCGCGTCCGCCGCGCGCACCAGCTCGGCGAGGAAGGCATCGTGGATGCCGCGCGCGACGTAGACGCGCTCGATCGACTGGCACGCCTGTCCCGTCGCGAGGATGCTGGCGCGCAAGGCCAGGCGGGCGGCGGCGATGGGCTCGGCGCTGTTCAGCACGATCATCGGGTCCTTGCCACCGAGTTCGAGGCTGGCCGGGATGAACGCCCGCGCCGCCGCCTCGCCGACCTTGCGCCCCGTCGCGACCGAGCCGGTGAACACGACCATGTCGACCGCGTCGACCAAGGCCGCACCCGTCTCGCCGTCGCCCTCGATCACCGCGAAGACGGCCGCCAGTTCTGGCACCGCCGCGACCGCGTCCATCAGTGGCGCGATGAAGCGCGGCGTCACCTCCGACGGTTTGACGATGACGGCGCATCCCGCGACGAGCGCCGGGATCGCGTCGATCAGCGCCAGCGTCAGCGGAAAATTCCACGGGCTGATCGCGCCGACGAGCGGGTAGGGACGCAAGCTCGTGCCGCTGCTGATCCCCGGCACGATGCTGGCGCGCCGCTCGGCCAGCACGCGCGCGACGAGCGGCGGCGCGGCGGCGGCCCATTTGGCGATCATTCCCTGCACGCCGCGCACTTCGAGTGCGCTGATCGCGCGGCGCCCGGTGTCGGCCTCGAGTGCGGCGGTAACGGCCTGGGCGCGCTCGATCAGGGCAGTGGCAAAAACGTGCAGAACGGCGATGCGCTCGTCGAGCGACCGCGCCGCCCAAGCGGGTTGCGCGGCACGCAGGCGCGCGGCGACTATAGCGACCGCGCCCGCCGACAGCGGCGCGATGCTGCAGTCGAGCGCCCCCGTGCGGGGGTTGCGGACAGCGAGCGGCGTACGGGACATCATGGCATGCTGACAGCCAGCCATCGCCTTGTCATCCCGCGAACGCGCGTCAGCTGTGACCGTCGCAGTCGATCACGGTGCGCGAGCGCTTCTCGTTGTAGAGATGGACAGTGCCGCGCCCGGTCGCGCCGCCGTCGTAGGTCGCGGCCTGGCCGTCGAGCGCGCCGCCGTGGAATTCGAGCGTGCCGCCCGACACCGTGACCGTCCCCGTGCTGCCGTGCTGGTGACGATAGCTGCCGTTTGCGAGGATCGTGAAACCCGGCATCGTCGCCATGTGGCCGCTCGGCGGCGTGCCGATGAAAGCGCTGCACGCATAGCTGTTGGGCACCAGACGCTTGGCGGCGGACTGACCTCCGGCTCCATCGAACTTGACCCCGGCACCGTAACCGACGCGGTAGTCGCCGCGTACGGGGGCCTGCACAGCTGCGCCGCCTCCGGCGCGGTCAACGGGATTGGCAGGTGCGCGCGCCGCCGCGGGTCGCCGCTGCGGCGGGCTGGTATCGAGCGGCGTGCCGCCGGTGACGCTGCACTGCGCGAACTGATCGACGATCGCCGAGCGGTAAATCTGAATATGGGCACCCTTGCCGTCAGGGGCAAAGCGATTGAGCACCTGGACCTCGCAATATTCGTCGTCGCAGCTCTCGACGATGCGCTTCGATCCCGAGCAATCGTAGGTACCGCCGATCATGACATTTTGCGCGGCGACCGCACCCGACCCCGCGGCCAGCGCCCCAACGACCAGCGTCACCCGAAAAATGTGCATGATACGCTCCCCATCGACGGCGACAGCTTCGGCCGGCGCTTGCGTCGCTACGGATGTGCAAGGTTTTCTAGGGACTTCGCAAGCTGCAAATGTGCTGCCGTGGATGCAATGGCCGCGCCGTTGACTAGTTCGCAGATGCTCGAACCGCCAGCCGCGCCTCGATGGCGTCCCAGATCAGTCCCGGTGTGTCGGTGCCGTTGAAGCGGTCGATGGCGACGATGCCGGTCGGCGAGGTGACGTTGATCTCGGTCAGGTAGCCGGCGATGACGTCGATGCCGACGAACACCAGCCCGCGCCGTTTAAGCTCGGGGCCGATGGTCGCGCAGATTTCGGCCTCGCGCGACGTCAGGTCGGTCGCCTGCGCGCTGCCCCCGGCAGCAAGGTTCGAGCGGATTTCGCCCGCCTTGGGCAGCCGGTTGATCGCGCCGGTCGGCACGCCGTCGACGAGCACGATGCGCTTGTCGCCCGCCGACACGTCGGGGAGGAATTTCTGGACCATGAAGGGTTCGCGCCAGACATGCTCGAACAGCTCGACGAGCGCGGGCAGGTTGGAGTCGTCGCGGCCGATCTTGAACACCGCCGACCCGGCGTTTCCGTAGAGCGGCTTGACGACGATGTCGCCGTGACGCGCACGAAAGTCCTGCGTGGCGTCGAGGCTGCGCGTCACCAGCGTCGGCGGCATCAGGTCAGGGTAGCCCAGCACGAACAATTTTTCGGGGGCGTTGCGGACTTCGGCGGGGTCGTTGACCACGAGGGTCTCGCCGCTGACGCGTTCGAGTAGGTGCGTTGCGGTGATGTACGCCATGTCGAACGGTGGGTCCTGGCGCATCAGCACGACGTCGGTGTCGTGCGCGAGGTCGAGTGTCACCGCCTCGCCGAGCCAGCGGAAATGCGCGCCGGCCTCGCGCGTCACGCTTAATTCGCGCGCCTGCACGCGGACCCGCCCGGCCTCAAAGTTCAGCGCACGCGCGCCGTAATGCCACAGCATGTGACCGCGTGCCTGCGCCGCGAGCATCAACGCGAAAGTCGAATCGCCGCCGATGTTGACGGTCTCGATGGCGTCCATCTGGACCGCGACGCGAAGCCCCATGCCTGTGTCTCCTGCTTGGCCGAGGTTCTAGGCGCGGCGTTGAAAATCTTCCAACCCGGAGTTCATCGCGGACGCGGTCGGGAAACGCGTCTTGCAGGCGAGAGAACGGCGAGCATCGATGAACGGCGAGGGACGATACGCGCTGCTGAACCCGCAGCGTTGGGCAGTCGCCTAGCTATTCGACCGCGCCAGCGACGCCATCGCGCTCGCGATCCGGCCCCGGATCTTTCTGTCGGTGGTCGTCTCGAGCATCGCCGCCAGACTGGCGCGCGCGGCGCTGACGAAACCTAACTGCTGTTCCAGCCGCGCGCGTTCCCACCACATGCCGGTCAGGCGCGGCGCGATGTCGGTCATCCGCACGGTGACTTCGAGCGCGCGGGGGATATCGCCGGCGCGGCGGGCGCGCGCCGCGATGTTGGACTGCAGGCGGACGAGCACGTCGCGGTTGCTCATCGCCTCGAGATGTTCGGCGAGCGGCACGGCGTTGCGCCCGGCGACGCGCGCGACGATCGTCGCAAGGCCGCGCGCATCGATCTGCCGTCCACCGTCGTAGGGATCTAGTAGAACTCGGTCGCCCTCGCTGCCGATCGCGATGATGACGTGCCCCGGCACGTTGAGCACATCGGCGCGCCACCCCACCCGGCGCGCCAGTGCGGCATAGAGCAGTGACAGCGTGACCGGCAGTCCGCGACCGCGCTCGAAGACGCGCGCCAGATCGGCGTTGTCGGGGTTGTCGTAATCCTCGGTATCGCCGCTCAACCCTTCGCGGCCGCTGAGCAGTGCGGCCAGCAGCCGGCCGCGCGCGGCGCTGGTCCGCACCCCGCTGGCGTTGGCGAGCAGGCGCGCCGCCAGCCCCGCGACGCGCGCGCGGACGGGGGCCAAGTCGTCGAGCGGGCGGTCGGCGCCCGAACAGGCGAGCGCTGCATCGGCAAGGTCGATCGCCGCGTCGTCGAGCAGGCCTAGCCGTTCTACCGTCAAGTCCATCACCAGTCTCCACGCCACACGTCGCGCAGCCGTACCGGCAGCGCCCACGGTCGAACGATGATCGCATCGATGCGGATCGTCGTACATCCAGTTCCGAAACGCACGACCAGGCTTTCCGCCGCACGCGCGACACGTCGCAGCCGATGTTGTTCGAGCGCCCAGGCTCCGGCGTCGCGACTGGTGCGCGCCTTGACCTCGACGAACAGCAGCGTCCGCCCGCGCCGCGCCACCAGATCGACCTCGCCGCCCGTCGTCCGCACGCGCTGCGCCAGGATCGCGAAGCCCTGAAGGCGCAGCCACCACGCCGCGATGGTCTCGGCACGGCGTCCCCGGCGGTCGGCGGCGACTCTGGAGGCGGCGCTACGCATCGTTGTCGGTGGGCCGCAGTTCCAGCGCGCGCGCATAAACCGCCTTGCGCGCCAGGCCGAGCGCGGCGGCGACGGTGCTGGCCGCTCCACTCAGGCTCTGGTCGGCCATCGCCGCGTGCAGCGCAGCGTCGAGCGTGTCGGCATCGGGCGCGAGCGGCGCGGCGGGCGGGCCGACGACGATGACAACCTCGCCGCGCGGCGGGGCGTCAGCGTAGCGCGCCGCGAGGCCGAGGAGGGTGCCGTCGACGGTCTCCTCGAAGCGCTTGCTGATCTCGCGCGCGACTGCCGCCGGGCGGTCGCCGAGGCCTTCGGCAAGTGCCGCCAGCGCCGCCGCCGTCCGCCCCGCCGATTCGTAGAAGACGAGGCTGGCGCGCACGCCCGCGACCTCGGCGATGGTCGCCGCGCGCGCGACTGTCTTGGCGGGCAGGAAGCCCATGAACAGGAAGCGGTCGGTCGGCAGCCCCGCGAGCGTCAGCGCCGCGACCGCCGCGCACGGCCCGGGAATCGTCACCACCGTGATGCCCGCCGCGCGCGCGTCGCGCACCAGCTTGTAGCCGGGGTCGGAAATCAGCGGCGTTCCCGCGTCGCTGACCAGCGCGACCGCCTCGCTGGCCATGCGCGCGATCAGGCGCGGGCGGACGCTGTCGGCGTTGTGGTCGTGATACGGCTGCATCGGGGTCTTGGCACCGATGTGCGCGAGCAGCTTCGCCGACACGCGCGTATCCTCGGCCGCAATCACCGCGACGCCGGCGAGGACGCGCGCGGCGCGCGGCGACAGGTCGCCGAGATTGCCGATCGGGGTCGCGACGATGTAGAGGCCCGGCGCAAGCACGAGCGCGTTATCCGATTCAGGTTGGGCGGACGCAGCGTCGGGGAGTGAAGACATGAGTGGTATCGTGGAACGAATGCGGCGCGCGGCGCAACCGGCATCGCGCGCGGCGGCGTTTACGCTCGTCCTGCTCGCCGCCGCCTGCACGACGCCCGCCCCGCGCGTCGCGACGATCGCGCGCCCCGCGCCGCCGCCCACCGCCGCCGTTTCGCAGCCACCGCTGCTACCGACCGCGACGATCGCCCAGAACCGCGTCGCGCTGCTCGTACCGCTCAGCGGGACCAACGGCGCGGTCGGCCAGTCGATCGCCAATGCGGCGAGCATGGCGCTGCTCGATGCAGGCAGCGCGCGCATCAACCTGCGCGTCTACGACACTGCGAACGGCGCCGATGCGGCGGCGGCAAAGGCGATCGGCGAGGGCGCGAAGCTGTTTCTCGGGCCGCTGCTGGCGGGCGATGTGCGCGCCGTGCAGGCGCAGGCGGCAGCGAACGGCGTGCCGGTGCTGAGCTTTTCCAACGACGCCGCGCTGGCGGGCGACGGCACCTATGTGCTGGGCTTCCAGCCCGGCCAGTCGATAGCGCGCGTCGTCGCCTATGCACGCGGGCGCGGCGTCGAGCGGTTTGCCGCGCTGATCCCGGCGGGCGTCTATGGACAGCGCGCCGCCAGCGCCTTCCTGCGCGCCGTCGAGGCCGAGGGCGGCAAGGTCGTCGCGGTCGCCAACTACACCCGCGCACCCGCCAAGATGCTCGCCGCCGTGCGCCAGGTCACCGACTACGACAAGCGCCTCGCCAAGGCCGCCGCGACGCCTGCGCTACGCCCCGACGGGACGGTCGCGCCGGTGACCTCGCGGTTGCCCCCGGTAGGTTTCCAGGCGCTGCTGATCGCCGACGCGGGGCCCGTGGCCGCCGCCTTCGGTCCGGCGCTGGCGCAATATGGTGCGGGGCCGGGCAGCGTGCTGATCCTCGGCACCGAGCTGTGGAACAACGATTCGGGCGTCCGCAACGCCAAGGGCCTCGACGGCGCGGTGTTCGCCAGCGTCGCCGACGCGCGCTTTCAGCAGTTGGCCACCCGCTACCGGGCCAAGTTCGGCTTTGCGCCGTCGCGGCTGGCGAGCTTCGGCTACGACGCGGTGCTGCTGGTCAACAGCCTCGCCGACCGCTGGTCGCTGGGGACGGCGTTTCCGCGCGCGTTGCTGAACAACCCGGACGGCTTTACCGGGGTCGACGGCGTGTTTCGCTTTACGGGTAGTGGCATCGCCGACCGGGGACTCGAGGTGCAGCGCATTTCGGGCGGCACGATCGGGACGGTGGCGGCGGCACCGCGGGTTTTGCGCCCGGGGGGATAGCGTTCTTCCCCTCCCAGCCTAGCGGAGAGAGGGGGAGGGGACAGCTACGCCCGAAACACCGGCTCCAGCCCCAGCGCCCCCGCCAGTGCCTTTAGCCGCCGCGCCACCGCCTCGCCGTAGAGCGCCGCGTGATCCGGCGCGAGCGTCAGCACCAGACCACCGCCGTCACGGACCATGCGGCTCGCAGCGAGCGGCGCGGCGGTGCCGCCCGTCAGCCGCTGTCCCAGCCGCAGCGCCAGCCCCCATGCCCGCGCCCGCGCCAGTGCCGCCGCATCGGCGAGACTGTGCAGCACCGCGACCGCCGGCAGCGCGAAATTGCCCCCGAAGCACGCATAAAGCGCGGTCGCGAGCTGCGCGCGTTCGGCGGCGCGGATCGCCACCCAATTGCCATGGAGCGCAAAATCGAGCCCGCGCTCGGCGCGGAAATCGGGGTGGGCCCGCCACGCCACGTCGCTGAGCAGGCACGCCGCGAGCCGGATGCGTGCGTCGCCGGGTGCATCGGTTTCGCTCCGGAACAGCGCGTCCATCCAGTCGAACAACAGGTCGCCGTGTTCGGGGAAGCGCCCCTGCCGCTCGCCCTCGGCGCGTGCCGCCGCCAGCAGCGGATCGACGCGCTGCAGGGCGGGCGGCAGCTGGGCATAGAGCAGCCCCTCGCGCAGCCCATAGGCGCTGGCGATGACGCCCGAACTGCCGAGCCGCCTGACGCTCGCGTTGAGCAGCATCGCCGCACCGGGTAGCGACGGCACGCGCGACGACGAGATCGCGGGAACCGCCTTCAGCACTTTCGGCCCGATCTGTGCGAGCGTCCGCACCAACCGCGCCGGAACGCTCGCGTCCATGCAATATTGGTGGACCACCGGCAGTGGATAGTCGGTAAGGTGGATGTGGAGCTGCGCCAACGCCCGCCACGAGCCGCCGACGGTGTAAAACGGCTTGCCCTGCCCCTGCGACGCCCAACCGACCTTGTCGAGCGCCTGTCCGATGAAGCGCCCGAGCGCGCGCGGATTGCGCTTCCTGACAGCATCGAGGCGCAGCGCGCCGATCGGCAACGAGATGCGCTCGTGCGCCTCGCCGCCCGCGACGCGGATCAGTTCGAGGCTGCCGCCGCCGAGATCGCCGACTACCCCGTCGGCATCGGGGATGCCCGCGATGACGCCGAGCGCCGCGCCGCGCGCCTCGACCTCGCCGCTGATCGTCTCGATGTCGAGGCCGCAGGTGCGGCGCACGCGCTCGACGAACTCGCTCGCATTGGCGGCCTCGCGCACGGCGGCGGTGGCAACGGTGCGAAGCGATTCGATCTTCATGTCCTGTGCCAGCAGCGCGAAGCGTGCGAGCGCGGCGACCGCGATGTCCATCGATGACCGGCTGAGACGACCGTTGGCGGCAAGTCCGCGCCCGAGGCCCGCCATGACTTTTTCGTTGAATACGGTCGCCGGCGTGCGCGTCAGGCCCTGATAGACGACGAGGCGCACCGAGTTCGAACCAATGTCGATGATGCCGCACAGCCCCGCGCGGGTGGGCGCGAGGTCGTCGTACAGCGCCAGCTGCGGCAGGAAATCGGTCGTCGGCACGGCGGCTTTCGGGACGGCGTGGTGGGGGGTGTAGGCGCGCGACCCCTCCCCCTTCAAGGGGGAGGGATCGTTACACCGCGCTGTCAATCACCACCTCGATCAACAACGGTGCCCCGCTCATCAACCCCAGCGTGAAATGCATCCGCAGGTCGTCCAAAGTCTCGACGCACACCGCCGGGACGCCCAGCCCCTCGCTGATCCGCACGAAATCGAGCGCCGGGTCCTCGATGTCCATTGCGACGTATTCGCCACTGTCGGCGCTGTGCCCGCCGATGGCGCGGGTGCGCTGCTTGAGGATGCGGTAGCCGCGATTGTTGAAGATCACCGCGACCACCGGCAGGCGGTAGTGCGCCAGCGTCCACAGCGCCTGGATCGAATACATCGCGCTGCCATCGCCGCTGAGCACCACCACCGGGCGGCGCGGACAGCCAAGCGCGATCCCCGCCGCCTGCGGCAGCGCGACGCCGATGCCGCCGCCACGCATCCCGAACCAGCTGTCGGGGCGTGTTGCGGGAATAAGCTGGCGGACGACGTTCATACCCGACGACAGCAGCTCCTCGATGACGATCGCATCGTCGGGGATCAGCGTGCCGAGCAGGTGGCAGACCGCGAGCGGGTCGAGCGGCGTCTTCGCATAGGCGGCGCGAGCGCGGGCGACGAGGGCCGCCTGCTTCGCGGCAAGCTCGGCCTCGACCACCGCGCGCCGCTCGGTCGCCGGGGCCATGCGGCGCAGCACGGCGGCGGTGAGCAGCGGCAGCGTCGCCTTGGGGTCGCCGAGCAGCGCCGCGTGCGCGGGATGGTTCTTGCCGATCTCCCATGGATCATTGTCGAGGTGGACGAGCTTCGTCCCCGGTGCCAGCGCCTCGACCCCGCTTGCCTGGCTCTGCGTCAGCAGATCGGCGCCGACGGAGATGAGCAGGTCGTGCTTGTCCATCACGGCGCGCAAAGCCGGCGCCATACGCGACACGCTCCCGGCGTAGAGTGGATGGTCGGTCGGGAAAGCGGCGGTGTTCGCCATGCCTTCGAGGTGCACGGGCGCACCGATCGCCTCGGCGAAGCGTCCGAGTTCGGCGTGTGCGTCGCTGCGCGGCACGGCGTCGCCCGCAAAGATGACGGGGGCGGTGGCAGCGGCGATGAGGTCGGCAGCGGCTTCGATCGCCCCGGCGTCGGCAACGATCCGCACGCCGATGCGCGTCGGCTGCATGAGGTCGAGCCCGTCATCGCCGACCTGCGCTACGTCGGTCAGCAGGTCGCCGGGGATCGACAGGAACACCGGCCCCGTCGGCTGCGTCAGCGCGACCTTGGCGGCGCGGCGCACGGCGCGCGGCAGGTCGGCCAGCCGCCCGACCTCGCATGACCATTTGACCAGCGGCCGCGCCAGCGTCGCGAGATCGTCCCAAAGCAACGGCTCGGTCAGTGCGAACGACGTATCCTGCTGCCCGGCAGTCACGAGGATCGGCGCACCCGCTTTCCTGGCGTTGTAGAGCATCCCCATCGCGTTCCCGAGGCCCGGCGCGGCGTGCAGGTTCGCCACCGCCAGCCGCCCAGTGGCCTGCGCGTAACCGTCGGCCATGCCGAGCACGACGACTTCGTTCAGGCCGAGGATGTAGCGGATGGCGTTGGGCTGATGCGGCTCGACGACGAAGGCGTCCATCAGCGGCAGTTCGGTCGTGCCGGGGTTGCCGAAGACGAATTCGACGCCTTCGGAGCGCAGCAGGTCGAGGAAGATGTGCTTGCCGGGGGTGGCGGTCATGGGCGGGTCTCGGAGGTTGCGGCTGCG
Source organism: Sphingomonadales bacterium (assembly GCA_038211965.1). Classification (GTDB taxonomy): domain Bacteria; phylum Pseudomonadota; class Alphaproteobacteria; order Sphingomonadales; family Sphingomonadaceae; genus Glacieibacterium. The sequence continues at coordinate 7,723 of JBBQVB010000025.1, read as the reverse complement.
CTGTCCTTAAGCGGACGCCCGAACGAGGTCACCCATTCTTCCCCAGCTCTTCGGGCGAAGCGGAGGGGCAGTGACAGCGCGCGACAGCCGGTGCAGGCTGCACCCATGCGCTTCATCCTCGCCGCCGTCCTCCTCGCCGCTCCCGCCGTTGCGCAGGTGCCGCGCCAGACCGAGGCCGACGCCTATACGCGCTACGAACTCCTCGCCCCCGACAGCCACAAGTTCCGCATCGTCTACGAGGTGACCGCGACGACGCCGGGCGCGACGACCTATTTCAATCCGATCCGCCCCGGCAGCACCGCGAGCGACGAGCATGTCAGCGACCGCGCGACGGGCCTGCCGCTCGCCTTCGCCGAGGTCGGCGGCGATGTCGCGCGCACAGGCGGCCTGCCCGATGCCGAGGCGGGCACCCGCTTCATCGCCGTGACGCTCGCACACCCCGTCCCGGCGAAGGGCGGCGAGGCGCGCATCCTGATCGACAAGACCTATGCCGACGCCGCGAGCTACCGCAGCGATGGAAGCACTTTGGTGTTCGAGCGCAGCCTCGGCATCAAGCGCAACGCCGTCGTGCTGCCCGTCGGGTACGAACTGATCGCGTGCAACTTTCCGTCGCAAGTGATCCAGCAGCCCGACGGCCGCGTCATGGTGAGCTTCTGGAACAGCTCGCCCGCTGCCGCGCCGCTGGTGCTCAAGGCGCGTCCGGCGCGCCTCGCGACCGCGCCGTCGAGCTTTGCCGCGAAGCTGAACGAGCGCGCGCATCAGGACCGCGAGATCGTCTATTACCTGAACGACCCCGCCAGCCACAGCTTCGACCTGACGCACGATTACACCGAGAGCCGACCCGGCGTCGGGACCTACGTCAACATCGTCCGCGCCGGCAGCCGCGTCGCCAACCCGTCGGCGCGCGACCTCGACTCGGGGGCAGCGCTCCCGAGCGAAACGGTCCGGGGGGCCGCCGTCACTGCCGCCGACCCCGAGGCCAAGGACGTGACCGCCGACACCGAGGCGGTGGTGTTCCGCTTCGACCCCGTCCGGCCCGGCGCCAGCCGCCGCATCCGCATATCCGAGACGTACACCGATCCCGACCGCTATGCCGTGCAGGGCAGCGAACTCGTCTGGCACCGCAGCTTCGGGCGGCCCGCCAATGCCGTCGTCCTCCCCGCCGGTTGGGCGCTGACCAACAGCTCGATCCCGGCGACGGTCGCGCTGACCCCCGAGGGCCGCATCCGCCTCGACTTCGTCAACCCGCGCCCCGACGAGATCGACGTCATCGTCACCGCGCGGCGGCCGGGGTGACGACCGCACGGCGGATAGTCGCAGGGCAGCACCTCCGCCCATCGCGCGGTCGTGCGACGACGCGCGACGATTAGGGAGGCATCATGGGGTACAGGCTCGGGGTCGATGTCGGGGGGACGTTCACCGACCTGCTGCTGCTCGACGACGCGAGCGGCGATTTCTGGCGGCACAAGACGCCGTCGACACCGCACGATTCGAGCGTCGGCATCCTGACCGGCGTCGCCGCCGTGTGCGACGCAGCGGGCATCACGCCTGCGGGGATCGAGGTCTTCCTCCACGGCACCACCGTCGCGACCAACGCGATGCTCGAGGGCAAGGGCGCGCGCGTCGGGCTGGTGACCACCGCAGGGTATCGCCAGGTCATGCAGATCGCGCGCAGCTTCGTTCCCGGCGGGCTGGCAGGCTGGATCGTCTGGCCCAAGCCGCAGCCGCTGGCGCGCCTCGAGGACACTGTCGAGATCGCGGGTCGTATGGACGCCTTCGGCAACGAGGTCCGCGCCACCGACGATGCGGATATCCGCGCGCAACTCGAAACCCTCACAGCCCAAGGCGTCGAGGCGCTGACCGTCAGCCTCGTCAACGCCTATCTCAACGGCGCGCACGAGCGCCGCGTCGCCGAACTCGCGGCCGAAATCCTGCCGGGCGTGCCGCTGTCGCTAAGCCACGTCGTGCTACCCGAGATGCAGGAATACGAGCGCACGCTGACCACCGTCGCCAATGCCGCCGTGCGCCCCGTGGTCGGGCGCTATGTCCGCAGCCTGCGTGACAAGCTCGCCGCCGCAGGCTGCCCCGCGCCGCTGCTGCTGCTGCGCTCCGACGGCGGGCTGATGCCCTCCGCCAAGGCCGAGGAGCATCCCGTCGCGCTGCTGATGTCGGGCCCGGCGGGCGGGGTGACGGGTGCCTTGTGGGTGGCGCAGCACGCGGGACTGAAGAACATCCTGACCTTGGACGTCGGCGGCACCTCGACCGATGTCGCGCTGATCGAGAACGGCGAGCCGCGCCGGGTGCGAACCACCGAGGTCGGGCATCTCAGCGTCCGCGCCTCGTCGCTCGACGTGAAGACCATCGGCGCGGGGGGCGGCTCGATCGCCAGCGTCCCCGAGCTGACAAAGGCATTGCGCGTCGGCCCGCAATCGGCGGGCGCGCTGCCGGGGCCTGCGGCGTACGGCAAGGGCGGCACACAGGCGACCGTCACCGATGCCAACGTCGTGCTCGGCTACCTTCCCGAGAACCTGCTCGGCGGGACGTTCCGGCTCGACCGCGCGGCGGCGAGCGTCGCGGTACAGGCCGTCGCCGACGCGCTCGGCATCGAGCTGATGGCGGCGGCGCGAGGTATCATCGACATCGCCAACGAGACGATGTTCGGCGCGCTGCGGATGATCTCGGTGCAACAGGGCTATGACCCGCGCGACTTCGCGCTGATGGGTTTCGGCGGTGCGGGGCCGCTGCATGTCAACGCCGTGGCGCGGCTGATGGGCAGCTATCCGGCGGTATCCCCGGTCAGCCCCGGCGTGCTGTGCGCGCTCGGCGACGCGACGACGCGGTTGAGGACCGAGACGGCGCGCTCGCTGTCGAAGCGCGCGTCGCAGACCAGCACGGCGCAGGTGAGCGCGCTGCTCGCCGAGATGGACCGCCAGGTCCGCGCCGACCTCGCCGCCGACGGCATCGCGGCGGACGACATCGAGACGGCATTCGAGATCGACGTGCGCTATGCGGGCCAGGCCTTCGAGGTGCCGATGACGGTCGACATGGCGGCGTTGCAGGCCGACGGCCTCGCCGGACTCGCGGCGCGCTTCGACGACGAGCATCGCCGCCTGTTCACCTTCAACATGGACGCCGAGCACGAGTTCGTGAACCTGCGCGCCGTGGCGCTCGGCCGCGCCCCGGCGTTGCCCGCGCACGAACTCCCGCGCGGCAACGGCTCGCCCGCCGCCGCCAAGCTGCGCGACCATGTGCTGTGGATGGACGGCTCCGAGCAGGCTGCGGCAATCTACGACCGCGCGCTACTGCGCGCAGGCGACGTCATCCCCGGCCCCGCGATTGTCGTCGAGATGGACGCGACGACGCTGATCGAGACGCGCCATGCGGGGACGGTCGATGCCTTCGGTAACATCATGATCACTCCGGCCTGAGGTCACCATGCCCGCCACCATCGTCCAGTCGCACCCCGCGCCTTTTGCCAGCGTGCCGATCGACCCCGTCACGCTCGACATCATCGAGAACGCGCTGAGGAACGCCCGCGTCGAGATGGACACGACACTGGTGCGCACCGCGATGTCGCCGGGCATCCGCGAACAGGGCGACGCCTTCCCGCTGATCGCCGACCACAAGGGCCGGATGATCGTCGGGCAGTTCGGCAGCTACATCGGGCCGTTCCTCGACGGCTTCGCCGGCACCGTCGAGGACGGCGACATGATCTTCCTGTCGGACCCCTATTCAGTCGGCGGCGCGATTTCGCACAGCAACGACTGGTTGGTTTTGCTACCGGTGTTCAAGGACGGGCGGCTGATCGCCTATACCTCGATGTTCGGCCACCAAAGCGACATCGGCGGCATGGTCGCGGGGTCGATGCCGATCCGCGCCACCTCGATCTTTCAGGAAGGCGTGCGCATCCCGCCGGTCAAGATCTGGAAGGCGGGGGTCTACAACGACGATTTGATCGCACTGATCATGCACCAGACGCGCTCGCCCGAATGGTGCAAGGCCGACTTGAACGCGCTGATCGCGGCGTGCCGGGTGGCGGCGCGGCGCGTCGTCGAGATGGCGGTGCGCTTCGGCGACGATGTCTTCGTCTCGGCGTGCGAGGCGCTGCTGGCGCGCAACCACCGCGCGATGAAGTCGCTGATCGAAACCGCGATCGGCGAGGAGCCCGTCAGCTTCGAGGATTATATCTGCGACGACGGCCTCGGCTACGGCCCCTACAAGATCCGCTGCACGATGTGGCGCGAGGACGGGCGCGTCGTCCTCGACTTCGCGGGCACCGATCCGCAGTCGCCGGCGTCGATCAATTTCTACCTCAACGAGAACATGATGCGGATGTTCTTCGGCATCTACATGATCATGGTGTTCGATCCCGCGATCCTGTTCAACGACGGCTATTACGACCTGATCGACGTGCGCATCCCCGAAGGCTCGTTGCTCAAGCCGCGCTTCCCGGCGGCGCTCAGCGGGCGCACCCACGCGCTCGGGCGGTTGTTCGACGTGCTCGGTGGGCTGCTCGGCCAGAAGACGCCTGAGTTCCTCAACGCCGCAGGCTTCTCGTCGTCGCCGCATCTGTTCTATTCGGGGACCGACCGGACCGGCCAGTGGTTCCAATTGTTCCAGATCGGCTTCGGCGGCATCCCCGGCCGACCGATGGGCGACGGCCCCGACGGGCATTCGCTGTGGCCCAACTTCACCAACGTTCCCAACGAGTTCCTCGAACGCTATTTCCCGCTGCGGATCGAGCGTTACGAGACCGTCCCCGACAGCGGCGGCGCGGGGCTGCATCGCGGCGGCAACGGTATCCTGATGACCTACAAGTTCCTCGAACCCGGCCAGATCGCCATCCACGACGACCGCTGGTTCGTGCCGCCGTGGGGGGTCAACGGCGGGCTGCCCGGGGCGCGCGCGCGCAAGGTCTTGCGGCGCGCCGACGGGAGCGAGACCGTCGTCGGCAACAAGGTCGAGGACATCGCAGTGGCAGCGGGCGACGAACTCGATTTCGTCACCTGGGGCGGCGGCGGCTGGGGCGATCCTCTGGAGCGCGATCCCGCGCTCGTCGCGAAGGAGGTCGGCCAAGGGCTGGTGACGGTCGTGGGCGCGCGCGGCTATGGTGTGGTCATCGCGGACGGCATGGTCGACGCGGCGGCGACGGCGGCACTACGCGAGCAGGTGCGTGCGTCACGCGGCCCGCTGCCGCTGTTCGACACCGGGCCCGATCTCGACACGTTGCGCGCAACATGCCTCGCTGAGACGGGCCTGCCCGCGCCTGCGGCACCCGTTTGGGCGACAACCGCGCTGGCGGCCTGACGCGCGCCTCAAAAAAGCGGGGACGGGCGAGTCAGGCCCGATCGGGCCTGTGTCGGCCCCATCCCCGAGGTTGCGTCGCTGTCTGTTCTGGTGCGGCGTGAATGCCTACGCCGTGACCGTCGCCGGGCGCCGCCGCCGCGCCGCCGCGCCGACCATCGCGAAGCCGCCGATCATCAAGGCCCATGTCGCCGGCTCAGGCACGCCTGGCACGACCACCGGGGCGATGCTGCCGACGGCGAAACCCGACCCGTCGTTCGTCGACGTGAGGGTCAGCGTGTCGAAGGGGGCGGCATCGAGCACGAACGGAAACAGCAGCCCGGCCCCCCCGGGATTGCTGAGGCCCGGACGAACGCTGGTTTCGACGACCGCGCCGAAGCGGTACGCGGTCGCGGTCGCGGTAAAGTTACCGGCCTTGTTGATCTCGAGGGCGATGTCGGTCAGGCTCGAGATCTCGGCGCCGAAGTAGAACACAAACTGCCCCGGCTGGGAGGAATAGAGCAGTTTCGAACCCGGCGTAAATTGGCCGCTCCAGCCGTCGCCTTGATCGAGGCGCTGGAAGGTCGACGGCCCGACGAGCGTGAACGAGACGCCGTCGCCCGTGAAGCCCGATACCGGACTGTTGGAAGAGCTGAAGACGGCCCCGAACTGGCCGAAGTCGATGGTATCTGCGATGGCGGGCGCGGTGCCGGCGAGCAGCGCGAGTGCGAAAAGCGTGCGTGTCATGAATCTATCCCCTGTCCGGTGATGAAGTTGGTGGTCCCCCTGTCGGCCTTGCAAGGCGGACGGTAAGCAACTGGCGGGGTGGGGACTTTCTAGGCGGCGCGCCGAAGCCGGGGCAGGCGCGTCGGCGCGCGGCGGAAGCCGTACGGTTCCGTAAAGTTTCGTTTCGGTGCGAGCACGTTATTGCGCTGGGGAAAGCGCTCTTTAATGTCGGTGGCGATGCCGATCATCGACTCGACCTTCGCCGCGCGGCTCGACCTGGCGCTCAAGGCTTTGTCGATCGGTCGCTCGCGGCTGGCGCAGGAAATCGGCGTCGACAAGAGCCTCGTGTCACGCTGGCTGAGCGGCGCGATGCGCCCCGCCGAACATAATCTCGAACGCATCACGCGCCTGCTCGCCGTTCATTGCCCGGGCTTCACGATGCTCGATTGGGAAGGCGACGGCTCGGCACTGGCGCGTCGGCTGGGGATCGACACGCCGCAAGCGGCCGAGCCTGTGAGCCCCCGAGCCCCGGCACCAGGCGAAACCGTCGTCCCGCCGCCGCGCGCCGCGCAACCATCCGACGTCCCCCACGCACGCGCGCAGAGCCTGATCGAGGTCGAGCGCGAAGGCGTCGCCTACCCCGGCGTTTATGTGCTGTTCCGCGTCGCCTTCCGGAACACCGGCGAATTGCTCGCCGAACTCATTGTCATCTGGCGCGACGGCAATCGCCTGTTCTTCCGCTCGTTCGACCCGTCGTTTTCGCACACCGGCGAAATGCTCATCGTACGCCACCAGCTGTTCGCGCTCGGTGAAGACGACGCGCGTGCCGACGGGCTGATGTACTGGATCGTCAACGGCGTGTCGGGGCAGAAGCTGTTCCGCACCGACGGCATCGCGATGTCGGTGGCGGGGGATCGTTACCGGACACCCGGGGCGGCGCTCATAGTCCTGCAACGGATCGCCGACCTGCCCGATAGCGGGCAGTCGCCGTCCAACGAAGTCTTGTCGGCAATCGCCACGAATATGAAGGCGGCGTATCTCGAGGGGCGGGTCGACGGTATCGCGGGTGCGCGGGTCGTCGAGGCCATCCGCCCCAGGGTCGGGTCGCCGCGCCGCGACGGCAGTATCGACTATCTGCTGCGGCAGCCGATGGAACGCTCGCTAGCCACCTCCGAGGTCGAACTGTCACCCGAGATCGCTGCCGAACTGATCGGTGCGCGCGATGCCTTCGTCGGCGGGGCCGGAGCGCCCGCACTGTCGCTCGGGCCGGTGTTCGCCGTGCCGCGCCTCGCCCTTGTCGGCTAATCGGTCTCCAGCGCGCGCGACAGCGGCCCCCGGAGCGCGAACAGCACGGCTGCGCCCGTCCCGACGATCGCTGCGTGGAGCAGCCAGAACTCGGCCCCGGTCAGCGTCTCGAAGAAGCGTCCCAGCCACCCGCTCGCCACCGAGCCGATCGACACCGAGCAATAGAATACCGCGATCATCAGCGCGTTGATCGCGGGCGGGGCGGCGCGCGACACGATCGACAGGCAGACGGGCACGAAATAGATAAACCCCAGCCCTGCAATGACATGGTACAGGGTCGGCCATAGTGCGTTGACCTTGGCCGTACCTGCTGCGGCATCGGCGGCGGCAAGCAGCACGAAACCACTCGCGAAGACCGCGCAGCCGATGGCGAACTTGACCACCGCACGCGGCTCGGTGCCGCGCGCCG